>CAZNYB010000029.1:0-40203 GCA_964577155.1 uncultured Thermomicrobiales bacterium
CCAAGCATCTCTTCGACGGTCTGCGCCGATTCAATCGGCACTTCGACGCTTTCGTCAGCGGCGACCTGCCGGGCCACTTTCCGGCAAAGTGAGCTGATCTCTCGCTCCAGATTCCGGACACCGGCTTCGTAGGTGTACTCACGAATAACGGCAAGCAGCGCGTCATCTGAGATGTCGATCTGTTCAGGTTCAAGCCCGTGTGATTCCAGAGACTTGGGAATCAGAAATCCCCTGGCGATCTGCATCTTATCGACCTCGGTGTAACTTGGAACCTCGATGATTTCCATCCGATCCCGCAAGGCGGGCGGAATCGGTTCCAGCATATTCGCGGTCGTGACAAAGACGATCTTTGACAGGTCAAATGGCACTTCGAGGTAGTGGTCGGAGAAGGTATTGTTCTGTTCCGGATCCAGCACTTCCAGTAGAGCTGACGAAGGATCGCCCCGGAAGGTGTCGGATCCGACCTTGTCAATCTCATCAAGGACAATGACCGGGTTGCGGCTCTTGGCATCCCGGATCGCTTTGATGATTCTGCCTGGCATCGCGCCGACATAGGTGCGGCGATGACCGCGAATTTCAGCTTCATCGCGCACACCGCCGAGCGACATTCTCGAGTAGTTGCGGCCTAAGGCCCGGGCAATCGATTTGCCGAGGCTGGTCTTTCCGACTCCTGGCGGACCGACGAAACAGAGAATGGGAGATCGCATTTTGTCTCCGGCCAGTTTTCGCACCGCCAGAAACTCAAGAATGCGTTCTTTGACCTTTTCCAGGCCGTAATGGTCTTCATCGAGGATTGCGCTGGCAGTATCAAGATCGACCTGATCCTCAGTCTCGACACTCCAGGGAAGCTCGGTCAGCCACTCCAGGTAGGTCTGAATAACACCGATCTCTGGAGAAAATGGATGTTGCTGTTCCAGCCGGTTGAGCTGAAAGGTAGCCTTGGCTTCGACCTCCTCAGGCATGCCGGCTGCTTCGATCTTCTCACGAAACTCGGTCACCATCTCGTCTTCACTCGACAGCTCACCGAGTTCCCGCTGAATCGTCCGCAACTGTTCCCGCAGCATCATCTCGCGTTGCTGCCGGTCCATGCCAGCCTGCGCTTCGGACTGAATTTGCTGACGGAGAGCGAGAAACTCAAGTCGTTCCTGCAGGATACCGCTGATTTTCGTCAGCCGTTCCACTGGATCAAGAATTTCGAGCAGCTCTTGCCTGAGGGCAGGTCCGAATTCGGGTGAGAAGGCGATGAGATCAGCCAGCCAGCCGGGTTCATCAACGCTCCGAACCATGGTCACGACTTCGTCAGGAATATTCGGCAGCATAGAGACGTACGATTCGATTTGATCCATGACATTGGCAATCAACGCTTTGGATTGCAGTGATTCAACCGTCGGATCATCCCACTGCTCGACGATCGAGAGGGTGTACGGCTCTCGCTGATCGAATTCCCGGACGATGCCTCTTGCGATGCCCTGGAGGATGACGTGTGAAGGCACGCCAGGCCGGGCAATGCGGTGGCCGATCTCAGCGATGACGCCGATTTTGCAGATCTCGTCATCTTTCAGTGACAGCCCGTAGTTGTCTGTGCCTTCGCTGTCCCCGTCTAACTCCTCATCCAGGTAGTCGTCGGTATCGAATTCTTCGACCTGGTCTGTGGCTGCAAGGACGAGGACATGCCGGTCATGCTCCATGCCATTGTCGATGACCAGCCCTTCTTCTTCTCCATCTATCGGATAGGGCAACGACATGTGTGGGAGGAGAAGTGTATGCGGAACGATCAGCGTTGGGAGGGAAAGCGGTTCGTCCAGTTCGAGTGCTGGTTGGTCTACCCAGGTGGTTGAGGAAGCAGGATCAATGTGAGCTTCGCCAGTAGGCGCGAGAGAGTTAGTGGTTGAGTCTGGTATTTGGTCAACGGCGTCGTTGGCAGCGCGATCCATGCAGTGTATGTCCTCAAACGAGTGCGAATGACAGTGGCTCGTGCCTACTATATATCCCATAATACGCGGAAACTGAACAGGTTCTTGATCCAGGTTGATCAAGTTCCAGGCACAAGCACAATCCGAAAGGGTACTAATCAGCCTGATTCTGCGTCAACACCGGAAATCTGGGTGCATTAGGAAATGCTTGCTGAAAATCAATGTCATTCAGTTTGATGATATTTCCTTTCAGCGCTAGCTGTAGCTGAGTAGTGAACATGTCTGAGCCTGACAGTATCTCAACTGTGTCACCATCAGATTCTAACCGGTGATTTGCCAGTTTGAGCACTCGATTAGTGTAGTTGGCCACAAAGTCCATGTCGTGGGTGGCGACGATGACAATCTTGCCTTCGCCTACGTATCGCACAATGAATTCACCTAATGCCCATTTGTCAGCCGCAGGCAATCCGCGTGTTGGTTCGTCAAGCAACAACACATCCGGCCGGGCGATTGCCAGAGCGGCGATTGCTACCCGCTGGCGTTCGCCCCCACTCAAGTCCAGCTGATGGCGATGTACAAGGTGCTCGATGCCAAGCTCCGCCAGTGTCTGCTGGATATCTCCTGAAATCCCGCGGCTGTTGAGCGTGAATTGCAACTCATCCTGCGGCGTCTCCTGGTGCAGGATTGCGCTGGCATGCTGAGGAACGTAGCCAACCGTCCGGGCAATGTCCTGGACGGCCATTCCACTGGTTGGTCTCTGTTCGATCAATATCCGGCCGTGTTGCGGTCTGATCAGACCAATCAGCAGTTTGATGAGGGTCGATTTTCCGGAGCCGTTCCTGCCAATCAGCGCGATGCTTTCACCCCTGGAAGCTTGAAACGTCACATCCTCAATCACCGGTTGGTTCTGATATTTGAAGGCTATCCGTTCCACAGAGAGCATGCTGGCTCCCGGAGTCGGGAATGTCGTCGAATCTTTTCTGGCCGGGTACACCTCAAATTGGTGACGTATCAGCTCAGCACGAGTCTGTTCGGGTGTCATCGGTGGCGGCGACAAACCGACGCACCGCCCGAACTCGATCAGCGGTGGCACTTCGGACAGCGTCGGAAGGAGATCGTCTCGCCTACCCGCACGGAAATCTCCTGGAAGCATCTCGATGATGTGCGTTGACGCTGGCAACATCCGTTCGAGCCGGTGCTCGGCGATGACGGCAACCAGCGGGGTTTGGCGCATTACCTTACCGACTGCGTTCAGAAACTCCTGGGCAGCTGCTGGATCCAGCTGGGATGTCGGCTCGTCCAGCAGAAGCACCTGCGGTTGCACAACGATTGCCGAGGCTAGCGCAACCTTTTGCCGCTCGCCGCCGCTGAGCGTGGACAGGTGGCGATACCGCAGCTGCTGGATCTCCAGTAACTCCAGCACCCGTTCGAGCGAGGTTCGCATCCTGTCGAGCGGGAAGCCAAGCTGCTCCATGCCGAAGACAACTTCGTCCTCGACAGTATCCGTCACCAGCTGGGCTTCCGGATCTTGAAATACGGTTCCGGTGATTCCGGCGAGTTCTCGGGGACCGTAGGAGCGGGTATTCAATCCCGCAACGACGACATTTCCACCAAATCTCCCGCCATGAAAGTGCGGGATTAGCCCGTTGAGCGTCCGCAAAAACGTGCTCTTGCCGGATCCGGAATCGCCGACCACCAGATGAACCTGGTCGACATCTGCTGACCAGTCGATGCCCTGCAGGACGTCAGCATCCGAATCAGAAAATCGGAATCGCAACTGATCCGTCGATAGCAGTGGCATCAGCTGTTCCAGATCGCTGGCGCCAACAGACCGACGAACGCGAGACCGGCAAGTGGATTGAACGGCGGCACGTCGAGCACCGGAAAAGGCTCGTAGGAGATTGGGAAGTCGACGATGAGGTGCAAACCAACCAGGAGGATCGGCAGCAGTGCGCCAGCTACGACTACGGTTGATGAGACATTCCAGCTGGTTTTTCGGAAGGACGAACGGGTGACCTGCCTGCCTTGTATTGTAAGAGGAACAACGACAGCGATTAGGATGCTCAACAGCCCGGCGAGCAGATGGCCGTAAGCAAGAAAAACGAGTGCGAGCAGAAGGCATAGCCCGGCCAGGCTGTATGCGACCAGTTTGTGGCGGGCAGACCCGGCTCTGGTTGTAGAAGTGCCGAAGCCCCTCGTCTCAAGTGCTTCACTCAGGACCATTGCCCGTTCGAGCCCGGTGCTGAATAGGGGCGTGATAAATCCATGGGCATCTCGAATGTTCCGCAGCCGGTGTCCCCTGGCACGCTGAGCGTCATAGATGTCATGTGCGACGCTGATAGTCGCTGGCACAAAGGAGAGCGCGATGCTTCCGGCAATGCCAAACCGGGACAGTGAGGCTGGCAGGAGCCTGATCAGGTCAGCGTGACGGACGGCGGTGTTAAACACCGCTGCGGCGAAGAGGAGTGTTGATATAGCCAGCGCCGACGTTACACCGTATATCAGCGCGTTATAGGTCAAATTTCCACCAGCGATAGGGATCCAGGCTGGCAGGTGGGTGATCACCTGGTCTCCGACGTGCACGGTGAGCAAATTGAAGCCGATTGAGAGCACTGCAATCGTGCTCCCGGTGACCGCGAAGAAACGCCAGGCTCTGGCTGCGCCAGTTTTACGGGGCAACAGACTGTAGACGACGATGACAGCACTAAACCCAAGTAGCAGATAGAACGGGTTTCGGCTAACGAGCGGAATTGCCGCAGCCGCCGCAAACCAGCAGAGCCAGGCAACGGCGTTGATCTGTTGTGTGTCATGGTTTGCCATCTACATCAGCTCGAACTTACCCGGCTGCGATAGAACAGACCGAGGCCGGCAACTGCCAGGATGCCAAAAACGATGGCAAAGAGTATGAATGTTGTTGCTGCTGATGTGTCAGATGATTCACTGGCTGGCAACGGTTGCGGCGTTCCTCCCGGCGTGACGATAACCGCTGCCGCCTGCATTTCTTGTTGCCGGTTAGCGGTCTGACCTGGAGATTCGTTCGGTTCACCGGTTGGAGCAGCAGCGCTGACATCAGCTGGTGTAGTAGCCGAAATCAGAGTCGACGTCGCAGGAGCAGGCGTCGATGATCCGATACTGGCTCCCTGGCTTGTAATGGTATACGTCGGAGCGAGCGTTGGAGTGCGGGTCTGACCGATTGTGGCGGTCGCGGAGGGAGTATTGACTGGCTGTACAGATGTTGTCGGCGCTGGTAGCGTTGGCGCCAGGGTAGGCGTGGCGGTTGGAGGGATTGCCGTGGCAGTTGGGACTGGAGTTGCGGTGGGAGCCAGCGTCGGAACAGCTGTCGCGGTATCGGTCGGCTGAGGCGGTGAGCGATCGAAACCGTTGAGCGTCGCAATCTCATCTATAGAAACTGATGGAAGACTGTTACTCCCGGCATTCCAGGACCAGCCATCGATATCCCCATCCGAAAGCACACGAACTGAAGCGCCGAATGGATTCTCCGTCCAGCCAGATTCAGTCCAGGTGTAGTAGTGCCAGAAGGTAGCTGGATCACTGTAGGACTGGCAGAAACAGTCGTCCGATGGACAGCCTTCACCGTTCAGAGAACAGACCGCCAGGCCAAGTCCGCCGAATACATCCACTTCAATCGCCAGTGCCGAACGGGTGAGCAGTTCCTCCCCGGATATCGAATCCTCTTCGAACGGCACATAGACGTATATGAGCGTGCCGTCCCCGTGCTGGACCACCAGTCCCGCGCCGTTCGGTCGTTGCGCCTGAGTCGAAGTGGAGGCAATGGCCAGCACAAGCGTTGCGAGCAGAATCGCAACGACCCGGGCTGCAAACTGGTGATCCGCGAATCTGCCGCCTGGCTTGAACACGGCCTATTCCCCCAGTTGAAGGTCGATCAGGTCCGCGCCGACGCGCCGCAGCAGCACCTCCCATTCAGAGCCTGCATTGTCGGGGTGGTATTCAAACACCGTCCGTTCGAAATACTGAACTTCGAGACCGTCGATTTCGATTCGTTCGCTCAACGGGTATCCGAAAATCCGAAGCCCGCCGTTGGCGTTCCAGAATTCGGTAAACGGATCACACAGGTTGTGACCGGTGATCTCGTAGTACACGCAACCAGCCAGCGGTTCTACCGGCAGCATGGCCTGGCGTAGATCATCCGCCGGATCTGGAGCTGGCACCGTGCCGATCGGGAGCGGTTTAAGGAGCAACGCGGGAATCGCCTGAACAGTGGCGAAGAAATTGTCGTCCGGAAAAGCTGCTTGCCAGTGGAATGCCCCGCTCTGATTCTGGAAAGCGGTTAGCGCCGCGACCGGGTTGCCGCCTGGTAGAGAATCCAGGTCGTGGCCGGCTGCGGTCAACGCCTGGATGACCATCGCCGTGGAATTGGCATCTCCAACTATTTCGGGAGCGGATGAGGCGTCGTAAGCAAACGAGCCGTCTGCAGCCTGCAGCGACATCAGATATTCGACGCCACGCTCGATACTGTTCGATTGGCCGCCACCGTGCGCCAGCGCTTGTATGACGATTGCGGTCGTGTTGGAGTCGGCGGTGCCTTCCTCGGCGCCACCGGTGAAACTCCAACCGCCATCCTGGTGCTGGCGGTCGACAATTGTTTGAATCGCGCCCTCAACCAGTTCTTCATCTTCTGCAGAAAGCGCCAGAACCGCCAGGCTATGGACAAACAGTCCCGCGCCATACGTTCCAGCTTCTGTGTCGAAGCCCTGGTTGAGCAGCTCGATGAGGTCGTCCTCAACAGCTGTTCGGGGATCCAGTCCAGCCGCATGCAAGACGAGAACTGCCTTTGAGACTGCGCCAGCTCGCTGGACCGGGTCCATGCTCGCCAGTTCACCAGCCTGTTGCAGGACGTAGGAGACCGGGTCGCCGCCGGAAGAGGATTTAACGGTAGCCGGGTGAATGCCCGCGGAAGCCAAGGCAAAGATAGCCTCTGCCGTGTTGCTTGGATCGGCTTCTCCATCAAAACCTGGAAAAGCGCCGTTATCCAGTTGCTGGTCTATCAGCCAGGCTAGCGCGGATTCAGCTTCCGCCTCCGCAGGTTGTACCGCAGCAGTTCCGTTTACTCCTGCTATTCCAGCGATCAACGCCGCTAATACCGCGACGAGCACGAGTATCCGGAAAGCGCTGGAAGCGCGAAACATCATCAGCATAACATGGTTGCCTTCTCACTCAGCGGATCCGGATTTCCACCAGACCTGCAAACAAAAAACCCGCTTTCGAGCGGGTGTGGAGGCGGATTACCAGATGAGTATCCCGCCGTCCGACCACTTTGCTCGAAGTGATACCGGACTCGACGGCGACAAGTGATCTGGCTTCACGTTCTGACACGCGTTACAGTTGCGGCACAGCACCGGACTCTCACCGGTTTCCCTTGTCGATGGTCACCATTCGCGGCGACCCTTGCCGTCGGGAGCGATATGCAGTTGTATGTCAACAGTCTGACACGGTAGCGGTGAGTTGGTCAAGTGTAATTTTCGTGGCTGCAGACAGACAGGCGTTCAAAGCTAGGATATCGAATTGCAAGAGGCGGGTATGCGCGCAACAGGACCGGTTGTCGTCATTTGTGCGATGGATTCCGAGGCGATTCATCTGTGTCGAAAACTGACTTCAGCGACTGAAATTCCATTTCATGTCTGGCATCGAACCTGTGGCAGCATCGGAGAGATCGATGTCCAGGTTGTAGTCTCCGGAATTGGCCTGATAAATGCCGCCGCGGCAACCTCAATCGTTTGCGACGAACTCGACCCCAGGGCGGTCGTCAACTACGGTTGTTCCGGTGCGCACCGGAGTGAACTCGACTGCGGCGACGTCGTCGTTGGCGAGAGAATCGTGCACCTCTCCTCGGTCATCGTTCAGCCCGACGGCGAGCAACGGTATGCTGGCTTTCGGTTGAACATCGATGGCGAGGTCGTCGTACGCGATGCGATGTTTTCTGACCCATTACTGGTGGAGTCAGCGTTAGCAGAGGCATCCAGCGTTGATCTGCCTGCGTGGCCAGGAATAGAACACCGGCCTCGAGTCGTTGCTGGCACGGTTGGTTCCGCAGATGTATGGAATCAAAACGATGCGGGTATTCTGGCTCACCATCACAAACACGGCACACTCTGTGAAGAGATGGAGGCGGCTGCAATTGCCCAGATCTGCTCGCTGTATGAGATTCCGTTTCTGGCAGTAAAAGACATATCGAACAATGAACTCAAACAGAAATCTGCGCTTGCGAGTGAGGATATTCTCGACGCAATTACCCTGGATGATGTTCGGGATGAAATCGGGCTTCGAGCAGCGCTAATTGTTGAATCAGTCATCCATTCTCTCGCCAGCACACAGCCTGGTGGCAGCTAGTTGACCGATAGCGGGAGGTTAACCTGCCATGCTAGCTGATGTACTCGACCGGCTGCGGACGGAGCCTCGCTGGTCTTCATGTATCGCAGCCTGGCAGACGATCCCGGCGCGTGAATCCATAACCCGGCCGTTTCCCGCTGATCTGCATCCGGCACTGGTAGCTGCACTGCGAAGCGCTGGAATCGAGCAACTCTTCAGCCATCAGCATGAAGCCTTTCAGTCGGTTCAGCAGGGCAAACACACGGTTGTTGTCACTCCTACAGCGTCGGGGAAAACACTCTGCTACAACCTGCCGGTTCTCAACGCTCTGTTGCACGAGAAGGCTGGCCGTGCCATGTATCTCTTTCCAACGAAAGCTCTTGCTCAGGATCAACTCAGTGTGTTGCAGCAATTGATCGATGACGCTGACGCGACTATTGCAACACATACCTACGATGGTGACACACCAGCAGCCGAACGTCGGCGTATCCGGCAAGCCGCCGATATCGTCATAACCAATCCTGACATGCTGCATGCGGGCATCTTGCCGCACCATACCAGGTGGCATGAGCTGTTCAGTCAGCTTCGATTTGTCGTGATGGACGAGATGCACGGCTATCGTGGTGTGTTTGGTTCGCACGTCGCCAATGTCATCCGGCGGTTGAGGCGGATCTGCAACCACTATGGTTCAGAGCCGATCTTCATTCTGGCGTCAGCGACGATTGCAAACCCGGCTGAGCTGGCAGAACAACTCATCGACGAAGATGTCCATTTGATAGATGAGAACGGTGCTCCGTCAGGTCAAAAAGAATTTGTCTTTTACAACCCGCCGGTCGTCAATCAGGCGCTAGGTATTCGCCGTTCGGTCGTCCTCGAAGCCAGCGGGCTTGCGGTTGAATTACTTCGTTCAAATGTGGACACGATCGTTTTTGCCCGCACCAGGATGACTACAGAGGTCATGCTTACCTATCTGCGTCAGCAACTGCCCGGGTCGCTGGCGGAGTCCGGGGCGATACGAGGTTATCGGGGTGGGTACCTGCCGCAGCAACGCCGGGAGATCGAACAGGGACTACGCCGCGGCGACATCAAAGGGGTTGTTTCAACCAACGCGCTAGAACTTGGCGTCGACATCGGGTCGCTTGACGCCTGTGTGATGACGGGTTACCCGGGAACGGTGGCGAGCACCTGGCAGCAGGCTGGACGTTCGGGGCGGCGGGATAGCAATTCAGTCGCGATTCTCGTGGCGTCGTCTTCCCCACTCGATCAGTTTGTCGTCAACCACCCTGAGTATTTCTTTGAAAACACGCCCGAACATGGACTCATCAACCCTGACAACCTCTTGATCGTGGTTGAACACCTCAAATGCGCTGTATTTGAACTCCCATTTCAAAAAGGTGAATCCTTTGGCGGCTTCGAACCAGGGGATGCGCTCGATTATCTGACGGAAATCGGAATTCTGCACCAGAGCGGGGATACCTGGTACTGGATGTCCGATTCTTACCCGGCTGAAGCGGTCAGTCTTCGATCCGCTTCAAGAAATAATGTGGTGATCATCGATCGTTCAATCCCGGGACAGACGATGGTCATTGGTGAAGTCGACGCTTTTGCCGCCCCGATGCTCGTTCACGCCGACGCAATCTATATTCATGATGGTAGCCAGTATCACGTTGACCGGCTGGATTGGGAAGAAAAGAAAGCCTATGTCCATAGCGTCGATGTCGATCATTACACCTCCGCCAACCTTTCAACCAGCATTGACATCCTCGAGCAATTGAGTGGACCTCGACAAGATGACCTGAAAGCGCATGGCGAGGTGCTGGTCTCTTCGTCGGTGACCCGGTACAAGAAAGTAAAGATGTATACCCACGAAATCATCGGTCATGGCGACATCCAGCTTCCTGAACAGAAGATGCACACCACGGCATTCTGGATGACCGTGCCTGAATATCTGACAGCTCGAATGGACCAGCGAGAACTGACCGACTCCCTGGAGGGACTCGCCAATGTTGTCGGCAACGTAGCCCCACTCTACCTGATGTGCGACCCGAGAGACATCGGTGTCTATGCCGAATTGCGGTCGTCTTACACATCGCTGCCGACGGTTTTTGTCTACGACAAAATTCCGGGCGGGATCGGCTTCAGCCTCTTTCTCTATGAGCTTCATCGCCAGCTTCTGACCGCTGCGCTGGAACTGATTCAACAGTGTCCCTGCAACGCTGGATGCCCTTCCTGTGTCGGCGTTGGCGCTGGAGATGGTGAACCACTCTACGTGAAAAAGACGACGAAAATGCTGGTGCGGGCTCTCGCTGTGCTTGTCCCGGTTGCGTAGACCGGATGTCACTGCCAGAAGCAATATTTGCAATTTTGATCATTTTTTCTGCGATGCTGGTGAGGGGCTTCACCGGTTTTGGCGGCGCGTTGCTTACCATCCCACTGTTGACATTGTTTCTGGATGTGCGGTTGGCGATCGTGTCGGTCGCATTTATTCAGATTTTGACCGGCGGCGTCTTGACTGCGTTTGTCAGGCAAGCCGTGGATCGGTCCCTGCTTGCGCCACTGCTCATCTGGAGCCTGGCGGGGCTGGCAGGCGGAACCATACTTTTGACCTACCTGCCCGTCGGCTGGATCACGAGAAGCCTCGGGGCATTCGCGATATTCGCTGGGGCAGCGATGGTTATTCGTCCAAACCTGCGAATGAATTCAGGCGCTGGATCTGACCAGCGTGTACGCGCCACGGTCGGCTCGCTTTCTGGCCTCATGCAAGGGCTCATTGGAACGGGTGGACCAATCATTGTCCCGTACTTCTTTCAGCAAATCAAAACTGCCAGGGCGATGCGGGCAACGTTGCTCGCCTACTTCCTCGTGCTTGACGTTCTTCGAATGAGTGGCTACCTGGCTTTTGGCGTTGCCAGTCAGGAAGCTATCGCCGTCGGTGTATTGCTCCTGCCAGCAGCATTGCTCGGCTCATTTGCCGGCAGCCATCTTCAGGTTGCAGTGTCTGAACGAGCGTTTCGACTTGGTGTCGCATTCGTACTGATCGGTTCGGGGATCCTGTTGTTGCGGTAACGAATCCGGTTGCCATGGATTGGTAGAATTGAGTCGAGTTGACGCAACCCTGCCACAAATTCTCAGGCATATTTTCGGGCCGGTGAGTGTTAATACATACGAGCCCTTGCGTTTTGTGATGTGTTCGGGGATGCGAGAGGTTCTAGACAGAGACAATTATGGCAACAGACCAAAATAAATTTCTTCAGGCTGACTTTTCGGTAGCGCCAGACGGTTCAATCAAACCAGTTGCGAAACAACGATCTCATGCTGACTTCTTTGATGCAGTTCACGAGGCCGTGCCAGATGAACCGTCCAAGCCCAACGAAACAAACACGCCTGCGCCAGATGTCATCCAGGCTGATTATCAGGTCATGTCCGACGGTCAGGTTGTCGAAACTGGAAGTGGCAGTCGGCGCAAAGGCATGGCCGGAACACTCTTCGCGATTGTTGTTTTCCTGGCGACGAAACTGAAGTTCATTCTTGTTGGGCTCAAAGGAGTCAAATTCCTGAGCACCGCTTCCACAGCGCTGGTCAGCGTTGGCGCTTACGCGCTGTTTTTTGGCTGGCAGTTCGGCATCGGTTTAGTTGCGATGCTCTTCGTCCACGAGATGGGACATGTCATTGCCTTGCGCCGCTATGGCGTTAAATCCACCGCGCCAATATTCATTCCATTTCTAGGCGCGTTTATCGGGATGAAGCAACTGCCGAAGAACGCAAAGATGGAAGCGGTCGTCGGTCTCGGCGGTCCAGTGATCGGCACCGTCGGGGCACTGATCGCCTGGGTGTTCTATGGCGTAACCGGAAATACTATTTTCCTCGTGCTGGCTTATGTCGGGATGTTGTTGAATCTCTTTAACCTGGTCCCAATCCTGCCGTTGGATGGCGGGCGGGCGACTGGCGTGCTGTCCCGCTGGTTCTGGATCGGCGGCGCACTGCTTCTGGTAGTCGGCATGTTCCTGCTACGAAGTCCGTTCCTGATGATTATTTTGCTTTTTGGTGCTTCAGAGGTCTGGCAGCGGTTCAAAAATCGCAAAGTGACCGAAGAGAATGGCTACTATACAGCTACCGCCGCTGAGCGGCTGGCAATTGGCGCAACCTACCTCGGCCTGATTGTCGTCCTTGGCGCGTCGATGTACATGATAGGTCCAGAAATCATCAACGCCAGACCGAGATAAACACTCGAGTACTGGTATCCAGGAGGCTGCTTGAAAATCGAGACATTTGAACTCGAGCGGTGGATGACAACCTGGGAGACACAGGTTGATTTTGACATCGCGGAGAGCGGCATCTTCCCGATGTCGACCCGGGAACTCATCGAACTCGCGCCAGCATCACAACACGACGACCTCCTTGATGAGCTGCTGGATACACGGCTCGGGTACAGCGAAGCAAATGGCACGGCGGAACTCCGGCAGGAGCTGGCAAGCGTCTACAGACATCCTGCCGCATCGGCAAACAATATTCTGGTGACGACAGGCGCAATCGAAGCCAACTTCGTGCTCTTCAACACCCTGCTCGAAGCTGGAGATCATGTCATTGCCGTCTATCCGGCCTATCAACAGCTCTACAGCGTTCCGCGGGCGATTGGCTGCGAGGTCGATCTCTGGAAACTAAAAGTTGACAATGGCTTTCGTTTTGACCTCGATGCACTTGAAGAGCTAATCCGCCCAGAAACGAAACTGGTCGTCATCAACACTCCGCATAACCCAACTGGCGCGGTGCTTAGCGCCGCTGAAATGGAACGCATCTATGCCCTGTGCGAGTCCAATGACGCCTGGCTGATGAGCGACGAAGCATACCGCTGGCTCGATCTGCCAGGGTCGGAACCACTGGTTGGTCCAGCTCGCGACCTTGGCTCGTCAGCGATCAGCACCGGGACTTTCTCAAAGCCGTTCGGGCTGCCGGGGCTGCGTCTGGGTTGGATCGCAGGTCCAGAGCCAGTCATCGAAGCCTGCTGGGGCATGCGCGATTTTCTAACCCTTAGCCCGGGTAAGCTCAACGATCGGTTGGCGCTGCTGGCGTTTCAACATCGGGACCAGATCGTCGAGCGAACGCACCGTATCGTCGAAGAGAACCTCGATTTCGCAAGGGGCTGGTTTGCGGAGCATTCCGAGTTTGCTAGCTGGACGCCTCCGAACGGAGGGTTACTGGCGTTGATGAAGTATCAACTCGACATCCCGTCCCTTGAGCTGGCGAACCGGCTTGCAGGCGAGTACAGTGTTATGCTCGCGCCAGGATCAGCTTTTGGATTCGAAGGCTACTTGCGTATCGGCATCGGTCAGAAACCGGAGATATTTCGAGAAGGTCTGTCGAGAACAGCTGCCTGTTTCGCAGACCTTCGAGCGCGCGGAATTGAATTGGTATCCCCTGTAACGGAGAAAGCATCACATGTCTGAACACCGAACCCGGAACGTCGCCGTCCTGCTCTTTCAGAAAGCGGAACTTCTTGATTTCGCGGGACCGTATGAAGCCTATACTGCCGCCAGCAACAATCAGGAGAGAGTGTTCAACACGTTCTCTGTCGCTGAGACGCAAGAAAAGATCCTCAGCAATAACGGAATGCCGGTTGTTCCAGAGTACACCCTGGAAAACTGTCCGCCAGTTGACATCCTGGTCGTTCCGGGCGGCCAGGGAACGCGCACTGAGGTGGACAACCCGGTGATCATCGACTGGATCCAGAAGGTCGCCGCTGATGCCGAACTGGTGACATCTGTCTGTACCGGGTCCTTTCTGCTTGCCAGAGCCGGCCTGCTAGACGGCAAGAGTGTGACAACACACTGGGGTAGCATCCAGCGGATGAGGGAACAGTATCCCGAACTTGATGTGCAGGAACAGGTTCGATACGTCGATGCAGGACAGATCGTGACTTCAGCCGGAGTGTCAGCCGGCATTGATATGTCGCTCTATGTCATCGAACGCCTCTGTGGAACCGAGATCGCCGGCAGCTCCGCCCGTCTCATGGAGTATGACTACTGGCAACCGGTGAGTGTTGGCTAGGTAACAAGCGGATTGAGATCGATGCATCGTGTCATCTTCTAATCGAGAACAACCGAAGAACCAGAAAGCTCGCCAACCCCGGGCCGGTGTGATAACGAAAATATCAACCCAGCAGAAAAATCCAGACCGGGTTTCGGTTGAGATAGATGGCAAGTTTGCCTTCGGTCTTGAAGCTACCGATCTGATGAAGTTCGGCCTGAAAAAAGGGCATCAGCTGACCGAGGATGATGCCTCGGAGCTAATCGTGGTTGATGAAGGCGCGCGGGCCACAGACGCCGCAGTGCTATTTCTCGGTTACCGGCCGAGATCAGAACGGGAGGTGCGCATCCGGCTACGGAAGCGGGGTTACTCACCTGAAGCTATTGACGTTGCCGTCCAGCGCACGAGAGAATGGGGTTATCTCGATGACCAGAAGTTCGCGGAATTCTGGGTTGACAACCGCACCACTCATAAACCGCGAGGTAAGCGTTTGCTCCGGCAGGAGTTGCGCGAAAAAGGGGTCGAACAGCGCATCATTGACGAAATTCTGGACGATGCTGATATAGAGGAATACGACGCAGCCCTGCAGCTGGCTCGGAAACGCAACGATTCACTTACGCATCTGAGCCATGACCTTCGCTATCGAAGACTTTCAGGTTATCTGGCGCGTCGCGGGTACGGGTGGGACGTCGTTGGTCCGGTGCTTCGAGAGGTGCTTGTCGAAGAAGATCCTGAAGAGGAGAATCTGTAAGCAGATTTCGTTAGCATGTACGTTCGGCGGCGTGGTAAGCTCATCTAGGCCGTGGAATTCCCACACAAATTTTGCCCAAGCTTGTAGTTGAATAGCTCAGAGGTCGATGGCTGAGATCAAATGGTATGGCCACGCGTGTTTTCGTTTGCGTGCCCGTGAAGCGACAGTGATAATGGACCCGGTGCCGCGTTCGTTCGGTTATCGAATGGACCGGTTACGCCCTCAGATTGTTACTATCTCTCATCACCACAAAGGTCACGATGCAGTTGACGCGCTGTCTGGTGACTTTAACGTCATCGATGGTCCAGGCGAGTATGAGATTAGTGATGTGTTCATTACTGGCATCCAGACCTACCACGACAACGTTCGCGGCGCGGAGCATGGAAAAAACACGGTCTACCTCATTGAAGCAGAAGGTTTGACCATCTGCCATCTTGGTGATCTTGGTCATGAACTGACCGACGATCAGGTTTCAGCCATGAGTTTTGTGGATGTCTTGCTCGTGCCGGTTGGTGGCGGAACAGTGCTGGATGCGGCCAGAGCGTCATCCGTAGTCGGGCAAATCGAACCGAGAATCGTCATACCGATGCAATACCGAACCGACCAGGGTGATCACGACCGGGACGGCGTCGAAGCGTTCCTGCACGAGATGGCTGTTCAGGAAATTGAGCCTGAAGAGAAACTCGTCATTCGACCGTCGGATACTCAGGAGTCGACCGAACTGGTTGTATTGACCTGCAGCGCAGCTGCAAGCTAAGACGAACAGATACAGATTCGTTGCTGTACGTAGAGCCTGGAATGCGCCAGGAACTAACCGAGGAGGACGGGCTGAAAATGACGAAGTACATTTTCGTGACCGGAGGTGTCGTCTCATCAGTTGGTAAAGGTATTGCGACAGCGTCGATCGGTCGTCTGGTAAAGGCTCGCGGTCAGAGTATCGCGATCATGAAACTTGATCCGTACCTCAATGTCGATCCAGGCACGATGTCCCCTTACCAGCACGGCGAAGTATTCGTGACAGATGATGGCGCGGAGACCGATCTTGACCTCGGGCACTACGAACGGTTTACCGATGAGAATGTGAGCCGGGGCGCGAATGTGACGACCGGTCAAGTCTATTCTGAGGTGATCTCCAAAGAGCGGCGCGGCGACTATCTCGGCGGCACGATTCAGGTCATCCCACATATCACCAACGAAATCAAGGACCGCGTCCGACAGGTTGCTGAAGAATCGGAGGCAGCGGTCGTCATTGCTGAAGTAGGCGGCACAGTCGGCGACATCGAAGGCTTACCATTTCTGGAGGCTATCCGCCAGATGCGCAAAGACGAAGGCGCGAACAACGTCCTTTACATTCATGTGACGCTCCTGCCGCAAATTGGAGCGACGGGCGAACTGAAGACCAAACCGACACAGCATTCGGTGAAAGAACTTCGCGGCATTGGCATCCATCCCGATATCATCATCTGCCGGTCGGACCAACCGGTGCCGGAGGAGGTGATCTCTAAAATCTCGCTATTCACCGATGTCGATGAAGATGCCGTCATCCCGCTTGAGACTGCGGAAACCATCTATGAAGTGCCATTGCAACTTGAAGCAATGGGACTGGGTGAATATCTATCCGAACGATTTGGCTGGCAGGCAACGGTGAAACTCGATGTCTGGTACGACCTCGTCCGGCGGATCAAGACACCAAGGCCAACGCTCGAAATAGCGATGGTCGGCAAATATGTGGAACTGCATGACGCTTATATGAGCGTTGCCGAATCCCTCGATCATGCCGGCCTGGCTCACGGAGTGGCTGTGAATATCAACTGGATCAACTCCGAGACAATCTCTGATGAGGATCTCTACCGCGAGCTTTCTCATGCAAACGGTATTGTCGTGCCAGGTGGTTTTGGCGCACGGGGAACGGAAGGCAAGATCCTGGCCGCCAAGTATGCGCGAGAAAATCAGGTGCCTTATCTCGGACTTTGCTACGGGCTGCACATGGCAGTGATCGACGTCGCCCGCAATGTCCTGGGTATGAAGGATGCCAATACGACTGAAAATGATGAACGGACCGAAACCCCGGTCATTGATCTCATGCCGGATCAGCACGGCGTTGACATGGGAGGCACGATGCGGCTCGGAAAATATCCGTGCAAGCTCGTGCCAGGAACCAGAGCTGCTCAAGCCTACGGCAAGGATCTCATCTACGAACGTCACCGCCACCGCTGGGAGATCAGCAATGAGTATCGGGATGCGCTTGCTGAAGGAGGGTTGATCGTCTCAGGCACCTCTCCCGACGGCCGTCTGGTAGAGATCATGGAGGCTGCGGACCATCCGTGGTTCGTTGGCGTTCAGTTTCACCCGGAGTTCAAGTCTCGACCGATTGAACCTCATCCACTCTTCCGGGATTTTGTCGATGCCGCGACGGCAACATTGCGCGAGGGGGACCAGCGACCATTGCCGATGAGTCGTGATGTTGGCAGCGATGAGGTGGTTGAGCATCAATCTGCCTACTCATAGCCTGATACAGATATAATAGGTGGCACTGAGAAGGTTGGTAGAACGAATGTACGGGCAGATGTGGCCTTAGATTGTGATACACTGCACAGAGTTTGAAGAGCTGGTGAACAGTGAGTAACCTGCTCGGGCCGCAGTCTCAGCGAGACTGGCAGGCGATAGGGTCGGCATCTAGCCTTGGATGCTCCATCGTTGTCAGTCTTTTGTTGTGTATCGGCGGGGGGATTCTCGTTGACCGCTGGCTTGGAATTGAGCCGGTCGGGGTGCTTGTAGGGGTTGTGCTAGGTCTGATACTCTCTGGTTATTCGTTGTATCAACTTGCGACGCTCAAAATACCCGATCGGAAAGCAGCAGGCGGCGACAAGAAATCTGATATTGACGGTAACGGGGAATCGTCGTCTGAAAATGACGCGGTATCTGGGGAGAGTTAGCAGGGGTTCACATGGATCTCCATGTTTCAATCAAACCTGAAACACTGTTTTCTGTTGGTCCTTTTGACTTCACAAATGCTTTTCTTACCATGCTCCTGGTCATGGGTTTCCTGCTCATTCTCGGAATCTACGTTGCAAGAAATCTGACGCTCGTGCCAACCGGCGGTCAATCGGTATTTGAGCTAACCGCCGAGTTTATCCTCGGTCTGGTTGAATCCAGCGCTGGCAAGAGCACCGGCCGCAGGATTTTCCCGCTCATCGGCGGGCTTTTCATATTTATCATCATCTCGAACTACTCTGGATTGCTGCCGGGCGTCGGCACGGTAGGCATCAATGAAACTCACTCCGAAGCCGAGGAAGCACTGACCGCTTCCGTTGAATCACCATACGAGTCGCAGCCAATTGCCGCGGCTGAAGAGGGCGAAGAAGAAGTTCTCGTTCCGTTCCTGCGTTCTCCAAGCGCCGATCTCAATATGACACTGGCAATGGCGGTCGTGGTATTCGTTGTCGTTCAGTATGCCGGCGTCGCAGCGCATGGAGTAGGCGGCCGTATTCGACATATGGCCGATCCCTGGTGGATTTTCCCGATTGAACTCATTTCCGAACTTTCCAGAATCATCTCTCTGTCGTTCCGTCTTTTCGGCAACGTGTTTGCCGGAGAAGTGCTCATCGCCGTGATGATTGCCTTTGGCGCGGCGACCTATCTGGTACTGACCCCGCTTACAACCGTGTTTACATTGTTTGAAGTGCTGGTCGGTTTCATTCAGGCACTTGTGTTTGCACTGCTGACGTTGATCTATATATCTCTTGCTGTGGGTGAAGAGCATGGTGAATAAGAAGGCGAGGAAGCGCACGGCTGGAACTATGACGGACAGATGACCTGTCCGTATTATATTGGGTTCTATAGTATTTTGGATTGAGTGTGTCGTTGAATGCCGGCGCTAAGGGGATTGGGCCGGAACGAAATACAGGAGGAGAACAGAGTGCTCGGTGGTATTACTGATCCAGAAGTCATGAAACTGGGTGCAGCCGGTATTGCGATGGGCTTAGGGGCGCTTGGTCCCGGGCTCGGTATCGGCATCGGCGTCTACGGCGCGATGAATGCGCTAGGACGCAACCCGGATGCAGAGAACGCCGTACGTACGAACATGATTATCGGTCTGGCTCTTGCTGAGGCCGTCGCGATTTACGCTTTCGTCATCGCGATTATTCTGATCTTCGCTGCATAAGGCGTTCCATCGTCCGGTGCGGTTGCCGCGATCGGTATCGCGAGTCAACACCGGACTGATTCAGGCGCAATAGTGGTGAGGTCAGACTCGGGTGAAGGTCGATGCAAATAAAGGAACGGCGGTAAACCTGTGGAAAATCTAGGAATCAATTGGGCGAATTTCATCGTTCAAACTATTGCCTTCCTGCTGTTTATCTGGCTGTTCTGGAAATTTGCGTTGCGCCTGATACTCAATATGATCGACCAACGCAGAGATACGATTCGCGAGAGCATCGAAACAGCCCAGCGCGTTGAACAGGAGCTGAAGGACGCTCAGCAGCAGAACGAGGCGACGCTGGACGAAGCGCGTCGAGAGGCGCAGCAGATCCTTGCCAACGCCAGGGAAGTTGCCGACCAGAACATCGCCAGATCACAAGAACAAGCGGAAATTCGCGCCCAGGAAATTCTCGATCGCGCTGATCAGCGTATCCAGAACGAGATCGCCCAGGCTCGAATCGAACTGCGTCAGGATGTAGCCGATCTGGCTGTTGACGCAGCCAGCCGAATCGTCAGGGCTAATCTGGATCGGAACGCTCAGCTGCGTCTGGTTGAGGAAACACTCGAAGAAGCAGATCGCCGAACCTCTCTCAATTGATATCTGGAAACGGCCGGCAACAGGAGGAGTCGGGACAATAATGGGAAGTGGTAGGGATGGCCGCTAGCGGGATCACGAAACGGTATGCGGAAGCTGTTTTCGAGATCGCTAACGAAAACAATTCGCATGAAGCCTGGCTGCGAGATCTTGCCGTGCTGGCCGCTGCCGCCAATGACTACGAAATCGGCAGATTCTTTGCTAATCCGGCCATTCCGCTGGAACAGAAAGAAACGGCAGTTGCGAATCTCTTGCGCGGCGATGGGCAACAACAGGTCCGAAATTTAGGACGCATGCTCGTTGCCCGCCAGCGGTTTGAGATGCTTCCCGATTTGCTTGAAGCAGTGACTGACCTGATCTACGAACAACGCAATATCGCGATCGCAACCGTTACCACCGCAATCGAACTGGATGCAGAAGAACGAAGTCGGGTCGCCGCTTCGCTACAGCGTCTGGTTGGCAGAGAAATCGAGATGCGCACCGAGGTCGATCCGTCAATAATTGGCGGTATTGTTGCTCGTGTAGGTGATCGAAAAATTGATGGAAGTGTTGAGACGCAACTGCATAATTTGCGGACAACGCTTTCTGATTAGAGTTTAACGCGGAAAACAATCCGGCAGGTTCGCCAGCAACCTGCAACCGGAGCTGGCGGTACAGGAGGGTGATATGTCCGTTCGGGCAACCGAGATACGTGACATTCTAAAAAGTCAAATCGATAACTTCGAAGCCAGCATGACAATGACCAACGTTGGCAATGTCATCCAGGTCGGTGACGGTATTGCAACCGTCTACGGGCTGAGCGAGGTGAGGGCTAACGAGCTGGTCGAGTTTCAGACTGGCGCGATGGGCATGGCCTTCAACCTTGAAGAGGACTCCGTCGGTGTCATCATTCTTGGTGAATACACCGAAATTGAAGAGGGTCACGAAGTTCGTACCACTGGCCGGATTGCTTCTGTTCCGGTTGGTCCGGAACTGGTTGGCAGAGTCGTCAACGCACTCGGGGAGCCAATTGACGGCAAAGGACCGATCCCATCAGAAAAAACGCGACCGATTGAGCGCATCGCGCCAGGCGTGATCGAGCGGGCAAACGTTGACACCGCTCTTCAGACGGGCATCATCGCTATTGACGCGATGATTCCTATTGGCCGCGGGCAGCGGGAGCTTATTATCGGTGACCGTCAGACGGGTAAGACTGCGGTTGTTGTCGACACGATCATCAACCAGAAAGATTCCGGCGTCATTTGCATCTATGTTGCCGTTGGTCAGAAACGAGCGCAGGTAGCCCAGATCGTCGGCACGCTGGAGCGATATGGTGCGATGTCGCATACGATCGTCGTTGCGGCAACCGCTTCGGATCCTGCGCCGATGCAGTACATCGCTCCGTACACCGGTGTGGCGATGGGCGAAGAGATCATGGAATCTGGCGGCGACGCACTGATCGTCTATGATGACCTTTCCAAGCATGCCTGGGCATACCGGCAAGTATCCCTGTTGATGCGTCGTCCTCCAGGACGTGAAGCGTATCCCGGTGATGTCTTCTACCTGCATTCCCGTCTGCTCGAACGCTCCGCTCGATTGAGCGAGGACCGTGGCGGTGGATCACTGACCGCGCTGCCAATTATCGAAACTCAGGCTAACGACGTTTCAGCGTATATCCCGACAAACGTCATCTCCATCACCGATGGTCAGATGTTCCTTGAGTCTGATCTGTTCTATGCTGGTGTTCGGCCCGCCATCAACGTCGGTATCTCTGTCTCCCGTGTTGGCGGTGACGCACAGATCCGAGCCATGCGCCAGGTCGCCGGGCAGCTACGTCTGGACCTGGCCCAGTACCGTTCATTGGAAGCATTTGCGCAATTTGGCACCCAGGATCTGGACGCGGCCACCCGGAGACAGATCGAGCGCGGGGCGCGCATGGTCGAACTGTTGAAACAGCCACAATACGAGCCGATTCCGGTCGCTGAACAGGTTGCAGTTCTCTGGTGCGGCGGTAACCGCATGCTCGACGACGTGCCAGTGGAAGACATACAGACATTCCGGGTTGAGTTGCTTGAATATTTGAGAACCGGTCACGCAGCTTTGCTTGAAGATATTGCGGAAAAGCAGGCGCTGGACGACGACCTGGAAGCACGCTTGCGGAAAGCGGTTGAAGATTTCAAAGCGACCTGGGGTTAATGAGGAGAAGTAGTGGCGACACCACGTGAAATTCAACGCCGTATTCGTTCGGTAACCAGCACCTCGCAAATTACCAGAGCGATGGAGATGGTGTCAGCAGTAAAAATGCGCCGGGCGCAGCAGAATGTGCGTGCATCCCGTCCCTATTCGGAGCGTCTGCGATTGATGATCTCAGCGTTGTCCGGATTTCTTGATGCCGACCCGAAAGAGTTCCCGCTACTCGCGCACCGGCCGGTAAATCGGACGTCTCTGATTGTCGTCACCGCCGACAGGGGACTGGCTGGAGCGCTGAACAGCAATGTGCTGCGCAGGGCGCTGGCTTTTTTGCAGGAAACCGAAGGTCCGACGGATATCATCGCAGTCGGGCGCAAAGGTTCCGAATTCTTTTCGCGCACCGGATACAACATGGTGGCTGAGTTTAGCGGTCTCGGCGATTTGCCTACTATTGACCAGACCCGACCAATCATTGATCTGGCGGTTGGCGACTTTGAGCGAGGCCGGGTTGACGCCGTCCATGTGATCTATACGCAGTTCGTCAACACGTTGAGCCAGCACCCTGTCTCATTGCAACTGCTGCCAATCGAGCCAGTGGAAGATGTCGCTGCCCAGGAACAGGTCCGTGATTTCATTTTTGAACCAGATCGGGACACGGTCCTAAACGCGTTGTTGCCACGCTACGTTGAAGTTCAGCTTTACCAGGCATTGCTGGAGGCTTCGGCGAGTGAACACTCCGCTAGAAATGTTGCCATGCGCAATGCCACCGACAATGCGAAAGATCTGATTCAGGATTTGACACTACTGTATAACCGGGTGCGCCAGGCACAAATTACCGCGGAAGTGAGTGAAATTGCTTCCGGCGCGGCAGCCGTCGAATAGAGGACTGACAGGACGACTCGGCTGCCTGAACAAAATGCAGCCAGCTATTCAACATTGAGGAGATAGACAATGGCAGTAGATACCGCCAGACCGGTCGGGAAAGTTGTTCAGGTACAGGGCGTCGTCGTTGATGTCGAGTTTCCGTCCGAACATCTTCCTGAGATTTATAACGCTCTCGAAGTGGAGATGGGCGACGGTAGCACCCTCGTTCTTGAAGTCCAGCAGCACCTTGGCAACGACTGGGTGCGGACGGTTGCGATGTCAACAACCGACGGGTTAGCCCGTGGCGTTGATGCTGTCGATATTGGCAGCTCGATCGCCGTGCCGGTCGGCGAACCAACGCTGGGCCGGATCTTCGATGTTTCCGGGAACCCGATCGATGGCGAGGGACCGGTCGAAGGGGCCACCCTGCGCGGTATTCACCAACCGCCACCAACCTTTGACCAGCAATCCACAACGGTTGAGGTGTTTGAGACAGGGGCGAAGGTTATCGACCTGATCGCTCCATTTACCAAAGGTGGCAAGACCGGTGTCTTCGGCGGTGCTGGAGTCGGTAAAACGGTCATAATTCAAGAGATGATTCGTAATATCGCAACCGAACACGGTGGCTACTCCGTCTTCTGCGGGGTCGGTGAACGCACCCGTGAAGGCACGCAGTTGCTCGGTGAGATGATCGAATCCGGCGTTATCGACAAAACGGTGATGGTCTTCGGTCAGATGAACGAGCCTCCGGGTGCGCGCCTGCGGGTTGGATTGACCGGACTGACGATCGCCGAGCAGTTCCGTGATGAAGGCAGGGATGTACTCGTCTTCATCGACAACATCTTCCGGTTCGTCCAGGCTGGTTCCGAAGTTTCGGCGCTGCTAGGCCGGATGCCGAGCGCAGTCGGTTACCAGCCAACACTTGGCACCGAGATGGGTGAACTTCAGGAACGGATTACCACGACAACGAGCGGTTCAATTACATCGCTCCAGGCGATTTATGTCCCGGCAGACGACTACACCGACCCGGCTCCGGCAACGACCTTTGCCCACCTCGATGCAACCATCTCCCTGGAACGTGCTATCGCCGAGCAGGGAATCTTCCCGGCGGTTGACCCGCTGGCATCCACCTCTCGAATTCTCGATCCGAATATTGTCGGTCAGGAACACTATGACACCGCCCGTGAAGTCCAGCGGGTTCTGCAGCGCTATCGTGACCTGCAAGACATCATCGCAATCCTTGGCATCGAGGAACTGAGTGATGAGGACAAAGTGATCGTGGCGAGGGCGCGCCGCATTCAGTTCTTCCTCTCGCAGCCAATGTTCGTCGCCGAACAGTTCACCGGCCGACCCGGCAGATATGTCGAGCGTGCGGAGACAGTCCGTGGATTCAAGGAAATCCTTGAAGGCAAGCACGATGATTTGCCACAGCAAGCGTTCTATATGGTCGGTACTATTGACGAAGCTGTGGAAGCGGCTGAGCGCATGGCAGCTGAAAACGACTAGCGTTCGCCACAATGTGCGCCAATACATAGTGGCGTATGCGTGAGATTTCTGGGAGACATCGCATGTCGAGACCTGCCAAATTAACACTCGAGATTGTCACGGCTGAACGAGTCGTCTATTCGGTTGAGGACGTGGATTACGTTTCCGCGCCTGGCGCCGATGGTCGTCTGGGTATCCTCCCGCGCCATGCAGCCTTGTTTAGCCTGCTGTCTGCAGGCGACCTGGAGGTTCACAAAGGCGATCAAATTGATGATATCGTCGTGTTTGGCGGTTTCCTCGAAGTGCATAATAACCGGGTGCTGGTTCTCGCCGACGCCGCGGAACGCATCGAGGAAATTGATCTGGAGCGGGCCGAGGAAGCCAGACGACGAGCCGAAGCGCTCATCGCCGAACACGGTTCGGATGTCGATATGGAACGCGCACTCAGCGCGCTCCGGCGATCCACAATCCGTATTCAGACGGTAAGTCGGCGACGACGCATCACCGGCGGTCCTGGCTCTTCAGGCGGTGCAAGAAATCTGAACTAGTTCCCACAGCATAGTTGCCAGCATCCCAGGAGGTTTAGCATGAATATTTCGGCTCAGGAATTGACCGAGATAACCACCGATCCTGACGTCGAAGGCGTCGATCATCCTGTTCGCAGCAGCATCCGTATTCGAGGCGGACAACCCCTGCGAGGATCGGTGCGGATAGGTGGCGCGAAGAACGCCACCTTGCCGATTATGGCGGCTGCCCTGCTTACCGAGGAGCAGTGTATCCTCGAGAATGTCCCGGTCCTGAAAGATATATTCGTCATGGCCGATCTACTCCGTCACCTCGGTGCGGAAGTAACCGTTGAGCCTTCTCAGCACCGGGTGACCATCCAGGCAAGCACGATCAAACGGAACGAAGCCCCGGCATCTCTCGTTGAAAAAATGCGTGCGTCGTTCCTCGTTTCCGGTCCAGTTCTGGCGCGAACCGGACGCATGGAGACGGCAGCTCCAGGTGGCTGTAAACTCGGCAGCCGTCCAGTTGATGTCGACGTTCGTGGATTTGGTCGCATGGGCGCTACAGTGCATGTTGGTGACGGCTTCTATGCGATGACCGCAAATCGGCTCGATGGCACTGAAATATACATGGACTACCCGAGCCACACGGGAACTGAAAACCTGTTGATGGCTGCCACCCTGGCACGTGGCAACACTACGATCGTGCATGCCGCCTCAGAACCAGAGATTGTTGCTGTTGGCAACGTATTGCAAGAGATGGGCGCCAATATCACTGGTGTTGGAACTCCACATATCAATATACGTGGCGTTGAGCGGCTCCATGGTTTCCACACGGCTATCCTGCCCGACCGGCTTGAAGCCGGAACATTTGCCATTGGCGCGGCGGTCACCGGCGGTGAAGTCGTCCTGGAACGTGTCAATGAGCGAGACATGCTTCCATTAACCTATAAATTACGAGAAGCTGGCGCGGAAATCTGGCGCGGTGAAGGTTCGATGCTGGTGCGAGGCAGCGAAGTCGTCGAGCCGGTAGAAGTGCAAGCCCTGCCATTTCCGGGGTTTCCGACCGATCTACAGGCTGCGTTTGCGGTACTTCTCACCCAGGCTGACGGCGCGAGCAAGGTGTATGACCGCGTATACAACGACCGCCTCCGCTATCTGAGCGAACTTGGAAAAATGGGCGCACAGTTTGAGCTGATCAATAACCAGGAAGCCCGCATCTTCGGACCGGCGTCGTTGAAGGGTGCGGAAGTGTCCGCTCTCGATATCCGAGCAGGGGCAAGTCTTATCCTGGCCGGGCTTGCCGCAGACGGCCATTCAACGGTCAGCCAGATCCATCATGTCCGGCGTGGATATGAGGATATCGTTGGGAAATTCCAGGCGCTTGGGGCCGACATTCAGTACGTTTAACCTGTGATATTGTTGGACTCTTACAGGTCAGCGCGGTGTTACGACGAGCTGGCTCTACTGGCGCGTCCGCCTTGCTCATCTGATTAATCGTTTGGGAAATCAAATCTGTGGCTAAACAACTTGGAATTGACCTAGGAACGGCGAACGTACTGGTCTTTGTGCGGGGACGCGGCATCGTCATCAATGAACCGTCGGTCGTCGCAATTTCAGCGCGTGACGGTCGGGTTCGCGCCGTAGGGCTAGAGGCGCGAAACATGCTTGGCCGTGAGCCACGGGAGACCATCGAGGTTGTGCGACCAATGCGTGATGGCGTCATTGCCGACTATGTTGTCACCCAGGAGATGCTCTCCTACTTTATTTCAAAGGCTGTCGGTCGATTTTCACTCACCAAACCTGACGTTATGATCTGCGTGCCAGCTGGCGTCACTGGCGTCGAACGCCGGGCGGTGCGTGATGCAGCCTTGCAGGCTGGCGCGAGGCGTGCCTATCTCATAAGCGAACCCCTGGCAGCAGCGATCGGAGCACGAGTTCCGGTGGCAGATCCGAGCGGTAACATGGTCATCGACATCGGTGGCGGGACCACGGAAGTCGCGGTGATTTCCCTCAATGCCTGTGTTGTCGCCAAGTCCATTCGGGTTGGCGGCTCCCGGTTTGACGAGGCAATAGCTCAATACATCAAGCGTAAATACAATCTCCGGGTAGGAGAACGTACCGCTGAAGAGGTGAAAATTGCCATCGGATCAGCAATGCCGGTCGAAGATGATATTTCCATGGATGTCCGGGGTCGCGACGAAGTAGCGGGCTTGCCGAGAACGGTTCGCATCCATGCGAATGAGGTGGTTGAGGCGATCACCGAACCGCTGGAGGCGGTCATTGGCGTCATCCGGGCCGTCCTGGAAGAAACACCTCCAGAACTCTCCAGCGATATCATCGACAAAGGCATGATCCTTACCGGCGGTGGCGCTCTGTTGCGCGGCCTCAGCGATCTCTTCACCGAAGTAACCGGCGTGCCGTGTTACGTTGCCGACGACCCGCTTTCCGCTGTCGCGGTCGGCACTGGTTTGGCGCTGGAATACTTCGAGATTCTCCGAGATTCCCTCGAAGAGGTGTAGCTCACCACTCCGGCGTGTTGAGACCTGCGACCGGATGTTCACTCGCCTGTTTCTGGAGTTAATATGTTGGTTGATTGCCTGATACCATTCGGTCCAACACTAGGAGCACAGTTACCGGAAGGATGACCAGGTGCCAGGTTCAGATGTCGTCGTCATCGGCGGTGGTGTCATCGGTAGTTCAACCGCCTATCAGCTTGCGAAACGTGGTCTCGACGTCACGCTGCTGGAGGCGACCGAAATAGCCTCGAAAGCCTCAGGCGCCAGTGCGGGCGGAGTACGGCAGCAAGGACGGGATCCACGTGAGCTTGAAATTGCCATGCGTGCGATCGCTATGTGGCCCGATCTGAGCGATGAACTGGAAGCCGATCTCGACTACCACCAGGATGGACACCTGACGCTGGTTGAAACCGAATCAGACTATGAAACGTTGACCGGGTTCGTCTCCGATCAACGAGAACGAGGGCTCGATGTCCGGATGATCGACCAGGCCGAGCTGCGAACACTTGCGCCGGGAGTTGGACCAACCTTTTTTGCTGCCGGCTGGTGCCCGACGGACGGTCACGCCAATCCGATTTACACGACCAAAGCGTTTGCCAATGCCGCGCAAAATCTAGGAGCAGATATTCGCGAGTTTACGCCAGCTACCGGGTTGATAAGCGACTCCGGCAGGGTAACTGCGGTTGAAACCCCAAATGGCGTCTTTGAAGCCAAATGGGTGATCAACGCGGCGGGCGCATGGGCTTCTTCGCTCTGCCAGAGCGCAGGGTTCAGTTTGCCAGTCGAAGCTCACGGTCTGCAGATGATCGTTACTGAAGAAATGCCGATGGAGTTGTTCCCGGTCCTGGGATGCATGAGCCAGCAAATCAGCCTCAAACAACTTGGTGTCGGCAAATACCTGATCGGTGGTGGCTGGCCTGCGACGGTTTATATGAACCGACCACAGCCGATTGGCCAAAACAAGTGGCAGAGCATCGCCGGCAGTGCTGATGCCGCAACCATAGTCTGGCCGATACTCGAACAAGTCGGAATACACCGTGTCTGGTCCGGTTTGGAGGCTATCGCTGAAGACGGGGTGCCAATTATCGGTCCCGTGCCGCAAATTGACGGCTTGCTAGTCGCTGCTGGCTTCTCCGGACATGGATTTGCGCTTTCGCCATATATCGGGGTGATCCTGGCAGAGCTTGTCTCGAACGGCCGTGCTCCACTGCCGATACAAGATTTACAGCTCAATCGATTTCAGGTCAGGACAGCTTGATCGAGCGTAGCCTGATTGCCCGACCGTTCTTGCAATGATGTGTG
Organism: uncultured Thermomicrobiales bacterium; assembly: GCA_964577155.1. Classification (GTDB taxonomy): domain Bacteria; phylum Chloroflexota; class Chloroflexia; order Thermomicrobiales; family CFX8; genus CAZNYB01. Next base: position 28,677 of record CAZNYB010000029.1, read on the forward strand.
TCTTTGAGCCGGGGATATAATCTGTTCTGAAGGATCTACCAGGCGATCCAGCGGGACGAGAACCAGAGAGCCGGACATCGAAGAGGAGCACTTGCCAAACGTGGCTTCAATCGCGGAGTTTGTAAACGTTCGATCCCGGGGCAGGCAGGGCACTGAAGCCGACCCGTTCATGTTTGTCCTTGTCGGAGTCCTGACGCTGTTTGGTCTGGTTGCTATCTGGAGTGCTGAAGGCGCACAGACAATCACAGCCGGTTCTGGAACGGTACGTCAGGCTGTCTACGCGGTTCTCGGTTTCGCTGCCATGTTCACCCTGGCGTCTATCAACTACCGATTTCTGAAATCGTTTGCCATTCCGATCTATGTATTGATGCTTGCGATGCTGGCCTCACTGGCGGTCATCGGCACGACCATTGGTGGATCGACTCGCTGGATCATCGTCGGTCCAATATCGTTCCAGCCGTCTGAGTTTGCCAAGCTTGGCATTATCATCGCACTGGCCGCGTTCCTGAGTGAGAAACATCAGGAAATGAAGCAGCTAAGATATTTCTTACTCTCTGGCATCATCGTCGGCTTGCCACTACTTCTGGTGTACTGGCAGCCTGATCTTGGCACGTCAATCGTCTTCGCGGTGATCTGGCTGGCGATGCTCGCTGTCTCCCGAACTCGATTGCTCTATCTCTTCGGTCTACTTTTGCTGATGATTCCTTTTAGTCTGATCGCCTGGCGATATTTGTTGCTGGACTACCAGAAGGAACGTCTGTTAATCTCTTTCGATCCGCAACGAGACTATTTTGGCCAGGGATTTAATATAGTCCAGGCCCAGGTGTCTATCGGTACCGCTGGCTGGTTCGGTCATGGTCTCTCTGGTGGACTACAGAGCGAATACCAGTTTCTCCGGGTCCGAGAAACGGATTTCATTTTCGCCCACGCAGTCAGCATGTTTGGCATGCTCGGTGGTATAGCCCTGTTCCTGGTATTTATCATGCTTTTTCACCGTATGACCCGCACGGTCTACGTCGCTCGCGACACCTTCGGCCAGTATGTGGCGGTCGGGATTATCGCGATGATCGGTTTTCAGACCTTCGTCAACATCGGGATGAATCTTGGTCTCATGCCGGTCACCGGCATCCCGTTGCCATTTGTCTCCCTCGGTGGCACATCGCTGATGGTAAATCTGGCAGCCATCGGGATATTGCAAAGCATCATCCTGAACCGGCAACGGCTCGCCTTCCAGGCGAAAGCGGTCAGCGAACGCCGTATCTAACGCCTGGTTTCTTCGTGAAGCTCAAGCGCGCGCCGATATACTTCCCGCCTGCCAATTCCGGTCGCTGCCATACCGCGGTCGACGGCATCACGGAGGCTGGACCCGGACTTGAACGCGTTTCGTAGCACATTGTCAAGCTCGTCACGGTTAGCATCGTCTCTATTCAAACCTCTCTCAATCACCAGGGTGAACTCGCCACGTTCGATGAGATTCTGCAATACAGTCGAGGGTGTTCCGCGCAACCATTCCTCATGCAACTTGGTGATCTCTCGCCCGACCGTGACATTTGCGGTTTCATCTATCCCTTTAAGATCTTCGAGCAGTTCCCGCACCCGGCCAGGAGCCTCAAAGACAATGAGCGGTAGATCGTTCTGCAATAGCTCTATCAAGGTGCGGCGTCGTGCGCCAGGTTTTCTCGGCAAATAGCCGGCGAATACAAATCCACGGTCAGTTTGTCCGCTTGCCGCGGCGGCTGCGACAACTGCGGAAGGTCCTGGTATCGGGATTATCGAAGCGCCAATTTCGATAGCGTGCCGAATCAGCTCACTGCCAGGATCTGAAATACCTGGCATCCCGGCATCAGAGATGATCGCGATATCCGCTGACTCCAGCTTGGCTGCCAGTCTCGCGACCGCATAGTCACTTGAGTCTCCATGAAACGAGGTGAGTGGTGTGTCGATGTTGTAGTGGTTAAGTAGCCGGCGGGCAATGCGGGTGTCTTCAGCGGCGATTGTTGACACATCTCGAAGCGTCTGTACCGCTCGATAGGTCATATCATCAAGATTGCCAATTGGAGTTGCGACGAGGTAAAGCGTTCCCAAGTTGATCCTAACGCTGACTGGAAGTCATGAACGGGCGTTCTTCGTTTATACTGAGAACGGCCTGTACGAACACGCTGTCATATTACCTGACGGCCAATGAGATGTATCGATCACTGGAGATAAAGACCTATGGATGAGCTATCCGGACCTGGCGCCAGGCAGCCGGGCCGAACCCAGTCACTCTATCGAAAATACCGGCCAATGACATTTGACGAGCACGAGCTCGTTGGCCAGGATCACATTAGCATGACGCTTCGCAATGCTATCAGCCGAAACCGGGTTGCCCACGCCTATCTCTTTTGCGGACCGAGAGGCACTGGTAAGACAACGACCGCTCGCCTGCTTGCCAAAGCGGTCAACTGTCTCGACCCTGATCCGCTCGCCCGCCCGTGCAATCAGTGTGACGCCTGCCTGTCGATCAATACTGGCCGGGCGACCGACATTATCGAAATCGACGCCGCTTCAAATCGAGGGATCGAGGATATCCGGGATTTAAGAGAGCGGGTTAAATATGCTCCGGTTCATCTCCGCCACAAGTTCTATATCATCGACGAGGCTCACCGGTTGACCCGCGATGCGTTTAACGCTTTTTTGAAGACGCTTGAGGAACCGCCGCCAAACACGACCTTTGTTCTTGCCACGACAGATCCGGATGAGTTGCTTGAGACTGTTGCTTCAAGGTGTCAACGGTTTGATTTCCATCGAATTCCAGCAGACATAATGGCTGCCAGAGTTCGCGACGTTTGCGAGCTTGAAAACATTGCGATCGATGACGATGCGCTCAATATCGTTGTCAGGCACGCTACAGGCAGCATGCGGGATGCGCTCAGTCTCGTTGATATGCTGGCGACGGCTGCCGGTGAAGGCGGAACCGGAACGATCGACGCTGATTTGACGCGGCGGATGCTCGGGTTGTCTCAGGATGAACGCACGCTCCAGCTCATCGAAGCGATTGCGGACGAGGATATGGCGAACGGGCTAATGACGATCGCTCAGGTCGTCGATTCCGGTCAAGACATGCGATCGTTTGGCAGGCAGATCATCGCAGCGTTGCGGCTGATGCTGCTGATTCGCGGCGGCGCCGACCCTGCCGAGGCGGATGAGAGCATCAAACAACTCGCTCAACGATTCGAAATCGAAGATCTCCTGAGAGTCAATCGGCAATTTGCAGAAGTCGATTTCGCCATCCGCAACGGCGGGTTCCCGCAGTTGCCGATCGAACTGGCTTTTGTCGGGTCGCTCGTCGAACGGCCCGTATCGCCGCGTCCGGTGGTATTGGATCGTCAACCTTCAGCCACGTCCGCGAATACTGCGCGAGAGATGAGCGACGTTCGTCGCCCGGTACCGCCATCGACGAACACGCCAGACGACGATCGTATGCACCAAGCAACGGAACCCGTCACAGAAGTTGAAGATAGTGATGGACCGACGCTCGCATACTTCATCGAACACTGGCCGGCCGTGCGCACCGATGTAAAAGCCCGTGACCGGAAAATTGAAGCGCTGCTGGCATCCACCGATCCCGCGCTGTATTCCGACAACACGCTCACCCTGGTGGCTGCCTACCCGTTCCATGCCGGCAAGCTCAATGAACAGAAGGTTCGGTCTACCATTGAAGCGGCGATTCTCGCGATCGTCGGACAGGAGGTACGAGTCACCACCGTTCTCAAAGAGGAGTTCGATTCCCAGCCTGAGCCGCCAACACCGATTCGCCCCAGGCCAGCAACGACACCTGTGAGCAACGGCCACGCAGCGAGCGCACCAGTAGTGTCTGATCAAGAAGTTGCTGCCGAACAACAATCGAATGGTGGTCGGAGTGAAGCTAAACCTTCTGGCAATTTTGACCAGGAGGTCGAGCGGCTTAAAGCGTTGTTCGATGCTGAGGAAATAGACCCCGAAGAGTCCGCGGATGCCCTTGAGCGGGGAGACTAGCGGCCTCTGGAACTCATGAGCTTGCTCGTTTGCCCGGTCGCAATTTCATAGCTCGATATAGCAAATGGCTCCGAGCCTTCATAGACCCAGGCTTGTTGCGTCACCGGAGCATTGATATCTACACCCCGCCACGACAAGCCACGCAACGTCCACCAGACGTCCGTCACTCTGAAACCTTCACCTACCGGAATTGGGATGAGAACGCTCGTTGCAAATTCGAAGATCCAGAGCGAATCAAACTGCATTGCTCCGTTGATTCCAGGCGCATAGACCGCAAACGCTACCCAATCACCTGCCGGTGAGGTGCGTATGATCGGAATTGATACGACGGGACCGAACTCGCCGGAGCTGATCAGTAACTTTCGATCTTCTCCATCGACGCTCAGGCTAAAAAGTGTGCCCGCGTTCGGGTTGTTTCGTGCTCCATTATCTTCGGCGACAACGAGTTCTCCCGCCTCTGGTATCCAGTCAAACGCGCCAATGGATCGACTATCCGTGCCATTCGGAGCAACCTCTTTGCTGTCGGCTCCATTTGCAGATAAGACCTGGAGCCGGCCGATTCCGGTGTCGTCACGGCCAAGCAATGCTGCCCCGTCGCCACTCGGCGACCAGGCAAATCGTTCTACATCAGTCACGATACCGGCTTCGAATATTGGATAGGAGTCGATTGAGGCGATCTCACCGACTACCTGCAAGCCGGATACGCTGGCATCGTATCTGATCAGCGCCAGCCGTTGTCCGTCGTTGGTCCAGACCAGAGATTTGATTGGGGGCTTGCTGCCCGGTCCATCCAGGAAGACTGGTCCATAGACAGGTTCGCCAATGTTGCCTTCTGCATCAACGAAACGGATTTCCTCGGCGGCGCGTGAACCCAGATCCGTCGTGAACACAACTGCGGTCTGCGTGCCATCCGGAGTATCGGCATGTGGTCCAATACGCTTTTCCAGGAGCACTTCTATTGCATTGCCTTCGTCGGTAGCCAGCCAGAGGTCAGGTCCATTGGAGAAAAAGAACTGATCAGGCAGAGATCCTCCGGTTGCCGGAGCTGCTACCGCATCAATCCAGGAGTTGGATGACTGGGAGTCCAGGGTCAACGTGGGGTCTTGCTCTGGCGTTTCACTCGCAATCGTTGCGGGAGCTGATGGTGTCGCGGTTGAAGGATCAGAGCTTTCAGATGTGCTGCAGGCAGTAATCAGGGCAAGCAAAACAAGGACCAAACCTGTAGTCGTCGTTCTTCGCCGCCCTGGAATTATGGATGCGCGATTCAATGTAGGTCCGTCATTTGCATGCGAACGTTCGCGGTTGACTGGTCTGCTGACCCTGACGTTGTTACACTCCAAGTTGTGGTGTCAAACTGACACAGCGGAATCGATACTGACTCTGGAGGATTGTAAATGACTCTTGATCGGGAGACCGTGGAACATATCGCGATGCTGGCACGGCTCGGGCTAACCGATGAGGAGAAAGAAACCCTGCGAGAGCAGCTGTCCAGCGTCCTCGAACACATTTCAATGTTGAACGAAGTAGAGACCGGTGATATTGCGCCAACCGCACAGGTGATTGAACTCCAGAACATCATGCGAGACGATATCGTTGAACCCTCACTCACCCAGGAAGAAGTACTCCAAAATGCGCCGCGCACCGAAGACGGCTTCATTAAAGTGAATGCTGTTCTGGATCAGTCGTAACGCAGGGGACAAGCAAGCCAACACCTTGTTTCGGAGAAAATACGGAGAATGACATCCCGATGACAGAACGCGAACTCATCGAACTTAGCCTGGCAGATGCGCGTCGACTGCTCGACGCAGGTGAATTCAGCGCAGCCGAGTTGGCGCAGGCTCACATCGACCGCATTGAAGCTGTCGATGAAAAGGTCAACGCATTTATTACCCGGACGGCAGACCTGGCGCTGGAAATGGCTACAAAAGCGGACGCTATCATCTCGGCGGGTGAGTCGCAGCCGATGACCGGCATCCCCATTGCGCTCAAGGATATCCTCTGCACGACGAATGCGCCGACCTCAGCTGGCTCAAAGATCCTTGCTGGCTACATCTCACCGTACGATGCGACGGTTGTTCAGAAACTGCGCGAGCAGAACGCGGTGTTTGTCGGAAAGACGAATACCGATGAATTTGCCATGGGATCGTCAACGGAAAACTCAGCGTTTTTCACGACATCCAACCCCTGGGATCTCGGTCGAGTACCAGGCGGCAGCAGCGGCGGGTCCGCAGCGGCGGTCGCAGCAAGGGAAGCCATCGCCTCGCTTGGCTCGGATACCGGTGGCAGCATTCGTCAACCGGCAGGCTTTTGCGGTGTCGTTGGCATGAAACCGACCTACGGCAGGGTCTCGCGCTACGGTCTCATTGCATTCGCCAGTTCACTGGATCAAATTGGTCCATTTACCCGCTCGGTAGAGGACAATGCAATGGTCCTTGGAGCGATCGCAGGTCACGATCGGCGCGATGCCACGTCCGCTCCAGTTTCTGTGCCCGACTACCTGGCGTCGCTGAAAGACGGCATCAAGGGGTTGAGAATCGGAGTTGTCCAGGAATTTCGGGATCAGGAAGGGATCGAATCGGGTGTCGCCAGCGCCTGTGAAGATGCCTATGACGTTCTGGCCCGATTGGGCGCTGAACTATCGCCGGTATCGCTCAGCTACTCGAAGTATGCGCTCCCAACCTACTACATCACCGCGCCAGCTGAAGCCAGCGCAAACCTGGCCCGCTTCGACGGAATTAAATACGGACTGAGCGTGGAGACTGACGATCTGATGGATGTCTATCTCAAAACCCGTGACCAGGGTTTTGGACCCGAGGTGAAACGGCGCATCATGCTTGGCACCTACGCGCTCGCCGCCGGTTACTATGACGCCTTCTACATCAAAGCGCAGAAAGTCCGGACGTTGATCAAGCGTGACTTTGACGAAGCATTCAAGGATGTCGATGTCATCGTCGCGCCAACGTCGCCGACGGTTGCTTTCAACATCGGTGACCGCACCGACGATCCGCTCCAGATGTATTTGTCCGACATATTTACCATTCCGGCGAACATGGCAGGTCTGCCGGGTATCGCGTTGCCAAATGGCATTTCCGAAGGCATGCCGGTTTCGATGCAGGTCATCGGTCCGGCATTTGGCGAAGAGATCGTCCTGCGGACGGCCCATGCCTACGAGCAGGCAACTGACTGGCACAGATCAACACCTACCGGGCTGCTGGAGGATGCGGCTGTATGAATGCTCTCTCGCTGATCAAAGAGACGTTTCTTCACAACCAGGGCCGGATTGCTGTCGTGCTGATCATTCTGGTCTGGTTCTATCTGCTGATCAACTTCGGCGAGCAAACCTGGCATGCGAACCGGCTTCAGGCAGAAGTGAACGGCCAGCGTGCGGCAATTCAGGCCATCAAGGAAGAAAATGCCGAGCTCCAGGCGGAATTAGATGTCATGCAATCTCCAGCCTACCAGGACTACGTCAGGCAAATCGCCCGACGCGATCTCAACCTCGCTGGAGAAGGTGAAACATTGCTTCTGGTTCACTGGGAAGGGCAAGCGCCTGCTACACACCCGGCACAGGAAGAGGAACCAAACGAAGCAGATAACCGTCCAAACTGGAGACGCTGGCTCGAAAGCTTTTCCGGTGGAGACTGAAAATCCAACGGCGTCAAACGACGAGAAACTCCTGCAGTTCTTCAAGGCACTTTCTGACGAGGATCGGCTGAAAATCGCCGGGGTGCTGGCGATCAAACCAAGCACCCTGCAGGAGCTGTCGGTTGAAACCGGCATTGGGTACCGGGAGCTTGTCCGTCATCTTCAACACTTAGAGGACGCCGGTCTCATTCATCAGCGCGTCAACGACGATGTGTCCCGGTACAGTCTTCGACTATCCAGTTTGCAGGAGATGAAATCTGAAATCCTCGCCCGACCGAGTCAAGCTACGCCTGGCTCGTTCAACACACTCGAGGATGACGAGCAGGCTGTGCTAAACGCCTTTTTGCGCGATGGGAAGCTCATCGCGTTACCGGCTCAACAGCATCGACGGGAGATCGTGTTTCGCTGGCTGGTAGACCAGTTTGAATATGATTGGCCCTACCCGGAGAAAGAAATTAACGTTACGCTGGAGCAGTTTCATCCCGATTTCGCGCTTTTGAGACGGGAGCTGGTTGATCGAGGTTATATGACACGCGATCACGGGATCTATATACGGACACCGCAAGAATCAACCTGAAGCGTTGGATCGTCAGTTGACACGATTATTAATGAGTTAGCAGGGAGATGACACCAATGGCTCAAACAGTTACCAACGTCAACTATGTTCCCGCGGCCTGGCCAGCCTGGGAGCGGCGAAAACCAGAAGAACTCGGTCTCGATCCGGTGAAAATCAGTGAAGCCGTCCAATTCTCGCGGGAACATGAGACCGATTTTGGTCCGGATATTCCGGCTGTCCTGCAGTCTGACCCGATCAACGCCCATCCTCACAACGAAATCGTCGGACCGGTCAAAACGCGGGCGGCCAACAACGGCGTCATTCTGCGAAATGGCTATGTCGTTGCTGAATGGGGAGATACTACTCGAACTGACATGACGTTCAGCGTCGCCAAGAGCTACCTGTCAACGATGGCAGGTATTGCCTTCGACCGTGGAGTAATCCGTGATCTTGATGACTATGTGTATACCTACGTCGATGACGAAGGTTTCCAGAGCGAACGCAACCGGAAGATTACCTGGCGACATCTCCTTCAGCAATCCAGCGAATGGGAAGGCGTTCTCTTTGAGAAGCCAGATCTTGCCGATCGGCGGATGGGCAGGGACCGTGAGCTGCATGAACCTGGCACGTTCTATGAGTACAACGACGTTCGGGTAAACCGTCTCGCGCTCTGTCTGCTTCGCATACTCAAGAAGCCACTACCAATGGTTCTTCGCGAGTCGATCATGGATCCCATTGGCGCTTCCCCGACCTGGGAGTGGCATGGTTACCGCAATTCCTGGGTAACCATTGACGGCTTGCAAATGCAGTCGGTGAGCGGTGGCAGTCACTGGGGAGGCGGCATCTGGGCCAGCAGTTTCGACCACGCGAGGTTCGGCCTCCTGTTTTTGAACAACGGCAACTGGAACGGCCAGCAGCTGATCTCCTCAGCGTGGATCAAACTGATGACGACACCTTCGGAGAACAATCCGAACTACGGCTTTATGTGGTGGCTCAACACAAACCAGACCCAGCTTCCTCATGCACCGGAATCCGACTACTTTGCCCTTGGCAAGGGTCGCAACATGATCTGGATCAATCCGGAAAATGGATTGGTCGGCGTCGTCCGCTGGATAGCTGAAGATGCCGCAGACGGGTTCGTTGAACGGGTACTGGCAGCCGTGCGAGGGTAGGCTTCAGCGCGGCTAGATCCCAACCGCCTGAGCCAGCGCCGGACTGGAGTGCGGTCGGACGCGAAATACGTTCGCGGACAGCTCGTGCCAGACTTCGAGACCAATATTTCCACCCTGGCACCGCCCGGAACATGGCGCGGTGACAACTGAACCTAGCTGCGGTTGAACGACTGATGTCGCCGTCGTAGCCAGCGCAGCTTGAAGACTGGCACTGGCTTTCCGCGCAACCGTCGACCACGACAGTTTTGGTACCGGTGAGCAGTACGGGTGGATGTAACACGACATAATAGCTTGTCGCAGGTATGCACCACCCCGCACCATACCCGGTTTAACAGCCGTTATGCACGATCTACAGACCAGTGTGCGACAAGATGATGCGACATCCTGAACCGTATCCCAGGCGGATGATACGCCGGAGCGCAGTTGCCTGCATCCAGCAGATATCTGGTTTCGGCTGTTCCGATGCATCCGGATACACGCGCCAAGCGTATATGTATGTAACAGGGTAGCAACCTGTGATGAGCGGTTGCTTATGAGACAGATGGCACTGCGTCTATCTTTGGACCGGTGGGGAGACCACCGGTATCCTAATTCAATTCCAGCGTTGACAAGCAGCGTGACTGATATTGCCACGGCAGCAATTTCCACAGGCATGTTCAGACTTCCCTCGCTAAATCCGAACCTGACTTCACTTATGGTCGGCTACTTTATGCGAGAAACGCTGATTCGTCAACCCTTGAGAATCGCCTGCCCGCGAAATTAACAGAATTTTCTTCATTCAGACCGGCATGTTCCGCCCGGTCTTTTTCCTGCCTTCACGGGCAAAATCAACAGATCCAGAGATGATTCGAACACCCTGATCCAGAAGTATCTGTACGTTTTCAGCAATCGACTGATTCGGGTCGTTCCAGGAGCTGAGGAATGCGATGCCGTTCTCGTCACAGGCAGCTTTGATCTCCTGTCGAGCCCGTTCCATTTCTGCTGAGTAAGGCGGATCGTGAGCGTTCGGATGTCCGAATGACATGCCCATATCACCGGGACCCCACTCAGCAAAAGCGATACCTGGCACTCTGGCGATGGTCCTGGCGTTTGCCAGCCCGAGCCTGTCTTCGATTTTCAAGCCTAGTAGCAACTCACCGTCCGGATTGAGTGGCCAGGGATCAGCTACGATCAGATACTCGTCCGGGGAGATACCCCAGATGTTGGCAGGCACATTCTGACCGCCTGAGCCTCGTTGGCCTTCACCGAGCCTGCGACCAATCCCGGCTGTCTGGAATGGATATCTTGTTGATTCTACGAACGCGCGCACCGCCTCAGGTTGTCTGGCGTGGGTATGAAGAATCCCATGCACACCAGCAGACAGCACCTGCCTGATTTGCCAGGCATTGGCATGAACTTCTTCGGCAGTTCGGCAGTTCGATGGCAGCGTGGCAATGACCGCCGGTGTGCGGTGACCGCTGTTCGTCGGTCCGCCATCTACCAGGCCTCGCATGAACCTGACCAGACCAGCCACATCGAATGGGTTGTGTTCGTAGTCGACAATGAGGAAGTCAGCCCATGTTTTCGCCTGCAGCAGACCGTTCTCGAAAGTCAATTCGCCTGCCGGGGCATAGTAGAGTGGTTCACACTGCTCAAGCAGGTCAATGGCTTTGTTGATTCGCATCCCGAAACCTAATTCTCATACAGGTTTGACCAGTTGTTGTGCTCATCCCAGGCGGAGCTGCTCAAATCAGGATCGGTCAGAATGTCATAGGCGGTCAGAGCCATCGCTGTCGATGCTTTGATGAACTGGTCGTAGCCAAACTCCGATCCGGACGCGTCGACAACCTGTTGCGAGTGACCAGGTATTGGATCATGGCTGATCGCGAAGCTGCCGGTTACTGACGGAACGACGTAGGATACATTGCCGAAATCTGTTGAGTGCATCCCGCGTCCCTCCGGGCGATGGGAAAGGTCGATTCCGGCTTCTCGCATGTTTTCGTCGTACCGCTCGCCAAGCACGTAGCTTGATCGCATATCGTAGTGCAGTGGCTCCTCGGTTATTTTGAGCTCACAACCGGTCATCAATGCAGCGCCTTCGGAGACACCTTTCACCTTTTCAATCACCTGGTTGAGATAGCCAACGGTATCCGAACGC
>CAZNYB010000030.1:0-38237 GCA_964577155.1 uncultured Thermomicrobiales bacterium
AGCTCCAACAAACATGCGCTCGCTGCTGTCTACCACGCCTCTTTTGTCAAGGTGCTTAGCAATAAGTCAAGAAAACAGAAATCCGCCATTTTGGCGGACAGATCAGACGTTGCGAATACTCACCCTTGGGAGCTAGTAGACCAACGTACGCCGCCTCTCTCAACTCTTCGCTTAATTCTCAGAAACATGAACACAGTACCCTGTGCACATCCTCTTGAGCCTATCTAGTATACGTACTTCACATAGCGGTGTCAACCAGTATTCTTAATTTTTTCTTCATCTTCATAGTCTTCGGTTCTGAACCGCTATACTCCCTCAAGTCCACATGAAGGACCGCAATAAACTGCCTGAAGGATCACATTTTAAAGGAAAGTCAACTGTGTCCAGAACAAAGGATATTGAAACAATCCATCGCATTACGCTAGACAATGGTTTGAGCGTGATCATTCAGCCTCAACATGGGGTTCCAATTGGATCGTTCTGGATCTGGTATCAAGTCGGTGGAAGAAATGAAGTTCCTGGGATTACCGGGATCTCTCACTGGGTCGAGCACATGCTCTTTAAAGGAACAGACCGCTACCCTGCCGGTGAGATCTTCCGCCAGGTTTCAGCTGCTGGCGGGAGCTTGAACGGGTTTACCTGGATTGACTACACAACCTATTTCGAAACTCTCCCAATAGACCGGATCGATCTTGCGATGGACATTGAAGCGGACAGAATGGTGAATGCTCGATTTCTTGATGAAGAAGTCGACAGCGAACGAACGGTCATCATCTCTGAACGGCAAGGGAATGAAAACCAACCGACCTTTTTCCTCCGCGAAGAAGTATCAGGCATGGCATTCAGGGCGCATCCGTATGGTCAGGGGGTAATTGGCTATCTCTCGGACCTACAACAAATAACCAGGGATGATCTCTTTCATCATTATCAGACCTACTACCAGCCAGGCAACGCAACCGTTGTCTTTGTCGGCGACCTACAGCATGATGTCGCGCTGGAAAAGATTACGAACCGATTCGGAACCATTCCAACTGGTTTTCATGTACCAGACGTTCGTACCGTTGAACCAGAGCCATATGGGGAACGGCGTGTCATGGTACATCGTCCGGCTCCAAACCGAATCGTGGTTTTTGCGTATCTGGTCCCCGAGGCCAGTCATGAAGACATTCCTGCGCTAACCGTGCTAGATACAGTTCTTTCGGGCGGGAAGCCATTTTCACTTTCCGGCGCCGGTGGTTCTATGGGCAGATCGTCACGTCTCTATCGATCGCTGGTAACAAGCGGACTGGCATCTTCAGCCGGGAGTTCCTTCTCTCTCTCGATAAACCCCTACCTCTTTTCCGTCAGCGCCACTCTTACTCCAGAGGTTGAAGCAGATTCCTTCGAAGAAATTCTGACCGACGAAATTGAACGGCTTCGGGAGACACCGATAGATGAAGATGAATTGGAACGCGCGGTGCGCCAGTTGAGAGCGCAGTATGCCTACGCTCAAGAGAGCGTTACCAGCCAGGGCTATTTGCTAGGTTCGCTTGCGATTGCGGCGCCAGATAGCACACCCGATCAATACATAGAGCAGATTGCGGCAGTCACTCCCGATGATTTGCAACGGGTGGCTGCAAAATATCTCGACGTAAACCGGAGAACAACCGGCTGGCTTATCCCTTCTGACAGTTAGGACACCGAGGTGAGAGAACAAAACACAACTACCGGCCAGATCACCAGTGAATTTGACCTCGCAATGCCGGTCGCCGAGCTGACTGAATTAGAAAATGGACTTCAAGTTGTCACGCTGGACACCGGAGTACAACGAGGAGACGTTGCCATCGTACAGTTGCGAATACTCGCCGGGTCAGCGCTGGATGACGAGTTGCCTGGCCTCGCCAAATTTACCGGCGCGATGGTTAGCAGAGGTAGCGCAGGCAGGTCACTTGAAATAATCGCCGAGGAACTCGACGGCATGGGAGCATCGATCGGGATTGGCGTTGGTGGGCAATCCACAAACGGATCGATGAAATCACTGCGAGAGGACGCTGACCGTACTCTCGAGTATTTGAAAAACGCTCTCTTGCAGCCTGATTTCCCACTAGGACAGGTTGAAATAGTGCGAAACCAGATGCTTTCCGGCCTGCGGCAGGCGAAGAACAGTACCCGTGCCGCAGCAAGCCGTCTGCTGAGAAAGACAATCTACCCTGCTGGACATCCTTTTCACCAACGATCGATCGGAACAGAAGAATCTCTTGCAGCTATCGATAGGGAGATACTACAGACTTTTCACGAGAAAGCCTATAAACCAGGCAACGGCATCGTCAGTGTTGCCGGCGGGCTGTCACATCAGCAAGCAGTTGAATTGGTTAGCAAACACTTCGGCGACTGGACAGGAAACCCTCCAGTGGTCGAAATACATGAAGTTGATCAACTCGAATCTTCGCTGCGGGTTGATCAGACACTACCGGGCAAGAGCCAGGCTGATCTGATGATGGGTCAACCATCCATCAAACGCGATCATCCTGCTTTTTATGCGTTGAGTATCGCGAATCTTGTTCTCGGCAGATTCGGACTGTTTGGCCGTCTCGGCGAAAGCGTTCGGGAGCGGCAGGGGATGGCCTACTATGCCTACTCAAATCTCGATGCCGGAAAACACCTTGGCCTCTGGACAGTGAGCGCCGGAGTCGCGACGCAAAACGTCGACCGGGCTATAGACAGCATCCTTGTTGAAGTTGAAAAGTTCCAGGAAGAAGGAGCAACGGACCAGGAATTTTCTGACGCCGCTGGCAGCATACTCGGGTCGCTTCCACTCAGTCTGGAAACAAGTAGCAGCATGGCAAGCGTAGCCACGGATCTGGTCTACAACGAACTCGGCCTGGATTTCCTGCAACGTTTTCGATCAATCATCAGCGCAGTGACGATAGAAGACGTGCAAGCTGCGGCGCGAGATCATCTCCATCCTACAACGCTTGTAACCGCTGTCGTTTCGCCGGTCAGCGATGCATAACCGGCCAGGAAGAGACTACTGCGACCGATATAATAGTAAAGGCAGCTTTGAGTCCAGTGCTGGACCAGAATTGGAAGAAAGAGAAGAGCACGATGAGCGATGTTCCGACACCCACGATATACACAAACTTCTGGCTCTACAATATCGACCGTGAATTCCGACGCCTGCCAGCAGAAGACCGCAACAGCATCACCGCAGCATTCGTGGACATCATCGAAAGCGCCGACCAGGTAACTCTACGATCAGCATACTCAACGGTCGGTTTGCGTCACGACGTTGATCTGATCATCTGGGTCGTGACGGACGATCTGGACGCCATGCAACAACTGGCGGCGGAAATTAATCGTTCGGAGCTTGGCTATTATCTTGATTGTCGATATAGCTATCTCGGAATCGCCGCTGGTTCTCGATACACAGCCGACCACGCTCCGGCGTTCATTTCCGGCGTCCCAACCAAGCGATACCTGTCGGTGTATCCGTTTGTGAAGTCACATGACTGGTACCAGGTCCCGTTTGAGGAACGTCGCACGATCATGGCCGAACACGGTCGTATGGGTCGCGAGTATCCAGACATTTTGACCAACACGGTCAGTTCATACGGGATAGCCGACCATGAATTCGTCGTTGCCTTGGAGAGCGACGATATCGAAGACATGGTGAAGATGGTCGAACATCTGAGACGTGCTGAATCCCGGCCATATACAGTCTACGACACGCCAATCTTTCTCGGTGTCAGCAAAAGCCTTGAACAGGTACTGGCTGATATCGGCTAGACACGAATCAGTTTCGTTCAATCCGTACAGTACGTAGACGGGAAAATTCATGGGTCGCTGGAAACAAGATGCACAGTGCGCGGTCATGCTCACGTTCGATGTTGATGCAGAAACACTCTGGCTCAGCGGAGACATCACTCGACTTAGCCAGCCAGGCACAATTTCGCAGGGAACCTATGGAGCAAGAGTTGCCGTGTCCCTAATTCTGGATGTACTGAAGCGCCATGAACTGCCGGCGACGTTCTTCATTCCTGGCTGGACGGCCGAAAACCATTCCAGAACCGTCCTGGCCATCCACCGGATGGGACATGAGATCGGTCACCACGGATGGATTCATGAACACCCGACAAAACTTTCCCTTGCCCAGGAGGAAGAGGTACTACAGAAAGGTATCGCCGCCCTGCAGGAAATCACCGGTAAATCACCGGCAGGTTACCGTTCACCGGCCTGGGAATTCTCCGACCACACCCTTGATCTCCTTGCCAGTTATCAGTTCGACTATTCCTCCAACATGATGAGTCATTTCATTCCATGGATTCATGCCGAGTCCGACATCGTCGAACTACCGTGCTCATGGTTACTGGACGACGCGCCGTACTTTCTGTTCGGTAGTGGTCGAACCGATCGACCGATTCAGCCAGCAGCAAATGCGTTTGCCGCCTGGAAAGAAGAGTTTGAAGGTATTTACCGCTATGGCGGCTTGTTTAATTTGACGATGCATCCGCAGATTATCGGCCGGCCTGGCCGATTAAACATGCTCGAAGAGTTGATTCAGCATATCAAGCGTTACCCGGAGGTCTGGTTTGCAACTGGTTCTGAAATCTCAACATACTGGAGAACTCACGGCATGTCGGACCCGGAGATAGGTCTGTCATTTGATCTCTGATCCAGTTCCAACTGCTCTCCGCTTGTTCTTTCTGATTGAGTAATGGCGGTGCCTGTGTTTCACGTTATCGCTACTGCCAGTCCGTTGTATCGGGTAGATGTTTCAGCCGCTTCGGCTACATTGCATGATCTTGCGCGCGTGTCTGAATTTCAGCTCCCAAGAGAAGCCATCTCCGGTCCAGATGCGGATCGAGTAATCTCGGAGCTGCATACTGCTGATGGTCTACTCGTCCGGATCGGGACATTGTCGCGCGACCTGATCGAGCGCCTCCCAAATCTGAAAGTAGTCGCGCTCCATGGCGTCGGTGTGGACCAGGTCGATGTCCGTGCTGCTACAGTGCATGGCATCTGGGTTACCAATGTCCCTGGCGGTAACACGCCAGGAGTTGTCGAGTTGACGATTGGCCTCTATATCAACCTGCTGCGATGCATTCCAACAGCAGATCGGGAACTTCGTCAAGGAACAAGTTGGGACGAAAGCCGGTACCTTGGAACTGAACTGGGCAGTAAAACTATTGGTCTGATCGGGTATGGAAATATCGCAAGAGGCGTCGCCCGGATTTGTCAGGCATTCGGCTCAACGGTGATTGCTACCCGAAAATCGTCAAGCACTGCCGCAGAAGACGGTGTGGAGTTCGTTCCCCTGGAAGAAGTGCTTCGACAGGCCGATATCGTCAGCATCCACGTGCCGCTTACCGATGAAACGCTTGGACTCATCGACCGCAGGGCAATCGCGAAAATGAAACCCGGTTCGTACCTGGTTAATGTCGCACGTGGACCTATCGTTGACCAATCAGCTCTGGAAGAAGCCCTACTGTCAGGGCATCTCGCAGGGGCAGGACTCGATGTACTCGGCGTTGAACCTCCGGACACCGAAAGCCCGATCTTTTCCATGCCAAACACGGTGATCACACCTCATATGGCTGGCTCCACTGAGGAGTCATTGCGAACAATAGCGATCCGCGCTTCTGAAGATATCGCCAAGGTACTGAGCGGAGACAGACCACTTAATCCGGTCAATAATCCGATCAGGTCCTGAAACACACCAGTGGTAAACTCCAGATTGCGGTACCGTTCTATTCCACAGGCAGGAATGACATATGGTAGTCGTAGACGGCATCCGGGACAGAGCTGGGCTCGAGCGAAAACTCAGCCTCAACGCATATAACGTCGACCCAAACCGTGTTCATATCTGGATCATCGATTCAGATACATGCCTTCAATGCGAACGACAGCAGTGCATTAACTGCTGCCCGGCGGCTTGCTACGCGCCTCTTGAAGACGGTCGGGTGTTGTTCTCCTACGAAGGATGTGTCGAATGTGGCACCTGTCGCATCGTTTGCGATGAGTATGAAAATGTCGGCTGGACCTACCCAACAGCAGGTCATGGCATCCAGTATCGCTTTGGCTGATGCCCCAACCATATATACAGCTATGCACAAAGGTTAACTGAACATGTACTGGGCGAAAAAACACGTCCTCGCTTGCACTGCAATACACTGCATGAAAAAAGGAAGCTCGACGGTAGCTGGAAGACTCCGAATTGAGTTGATCCGGCGCGGTCTCCAGCACAGTGTCATGTGCAACACCTGTGACTCGATCGAACTTTGCGATATGGGACCAAACATCGTGGTCTATCCGGATGGCATTATCTACAGTGGTGTTCAGGTGAGCGACATCCGCGATATCATCGAACATCTTGAGGGCGGTCCACCTGTCGAGCGGCTTATTCTTTCCCCAGATCGTCCGGACGAAATCAACCGTCGCAACTTCTATCATGCCGCAGTTGAACAGCAGGAAGACCTCTCGCTTGCAGACTTTACGGATCTCGCTCAGCAATTTGAGCTTGACAGCGAGTGGATAAATGAGCAAAAACAGCGGGGGTTTATTGCCTTGAAAGATGAAGACGGGACGATAATTGTCACGGCAACATCTAAAGCAAATATTCGATACGGTATTCCAGAGCTTGAACCTTCGTCGCAGGTCTGAGACAGGCATTTGAGCCAGACAACTCGAAAACCTCCCAAACCTACCCTTCAACCAGATCCAACGCCTGAGCATGAGCAAAAGTCGTTTTTTGGTCGTGTCAGATCAAAGAGCGACATTAACATTCATGGCTTCACCATCCCGATAGTAAGAATCTTTCTTGGAGTGCTCCTGGTCGGCGTTCTGGCCGTCGTCAGTCCCAGTTTTTTCCTCTGGAGCCTCATGGTCGCTGCGGCGATCATCGCTGTTCCTTTTACCCGGCTGCACTCGTTTGCGATTGCTTTTCTTCCCTACGCAGCTGCGTGGCTTATATTCACTGTGCTCAGATCGTCGGCGGATGAGACCCTGGTACCGTTGCGAACGGAAGCAGTGGTGCGCATCGAACAGGCTATCTTCTTTGGCACGATACCCACGATTTGGTTACAAAATTTACTCTTCGATCCGCTTGATCTTTCCTGGTATGACTATCTAACAACGTTTATTCACTGGTCATATTTCCTGGTGCCTCATGGTCTTGCCATCTATCTCTGGATCCGGCGGCGCGATCTGTTTACGTACTACGTACTCACCACTGGCATTCTGCTCGGAATTGGTCTGCTGGTCTATTTCCTATCACCGGCAGCTCCGCCATGGCTGACGGCGGACACTGCCCCGCAAGAAGACGTGTTTCGAGTCATGGCAAATGTTGGCCGGAAAATAAACTCCAATCTGTACGATCGCACCTATAACGTCATCGGAGATTCCAATCCCGTTGCCGCAATGCCGTCCATGCACGAGGCTATAACCCTGGTCGTTGCGCTCTTCGCGATCCGCGCGGGTCGCTGGTGGGCTGTCGCTGGCATCGCCTATGCGGTGGCAATGGGTTTCTCGCTGATTTACACCGGAGAGCATTACTTCATTGATGTATTCGTGGGCAGTATGCTCGCTATCTATGCATATTTCATCGCCGGTAGATGGCTCTCGACAACACCACCTCTTTTGCGTATCGCAACCAGACGAAATCGAAGCTCGAAAGTACATGATCCAATGACCAGCCACAGTTGACAGAATGTCATCTTCGGTTGCAGTAAAATAGAAATTACGTGGCGAGGCGAGGTCGTACACACTGACTTCAACGTCTTCGTCGAGAGGAAGATTCATGTCCGGAAAGGCTTCCTCGGATCAGCCTGACGCCAGAGCCAATGTTTCTCCTAACGATCATGTGGTCGTCCCCGAAGTGCCAAAGCCGTTCGTCCACCCGGCTGAAGCTGAGTTTGCTGCCTTTCTCGATTTTTACCGCATCCGGTGGACGTATGAGCCGAAGTCGTTTCCGCTACGGTGGCGCAACGGTCGCGTCGCTGAAATGTTCACACCAGATTTCTATTTACCGGAACAGGATCTCTTCGTCGAGTTGACAACGATGAAGCAGTCCCTGGTAACTCGCAAGCACCGCAAAATTCGCAGGCTAAATACGCTCTATCCGAATGTCAACGTCGTTCTGGTACACCGGAAAGCGTTCCATGAACTACTCGGTCGATTCGGTTATGGATCGATCGAGATCGATACGCTCCGACCTGAAGATATCGAGCGTATTCTTCTCTCAGCGGCGGAGATCAGAGAGCGGGTTGCGGAGCTTGGCACGCAAATTTCGAAGGATTATGCTGGTGAGTCTCTGGTGCTGGTAGGACTATTGAAAGGGATTACGTTTTTTCTCGCGGATCTAGCGCGAGAGATCACTCAACCCCTGGCTATCGAGTATCTCTCCGTCTCATCGCCAAACAGCTCTCCGGACGGCATACAAATGGAAAAGAGTCTGGACTTAGATGTTCGAGGCAAGCACGTCCTCCTGGTAGAGGACATCGTCAACACCGGTCTGACAATGGATTTTGTGCTCGACTACCTCCGTGCCCAGCGACCTGCCAGCCTGGCAGTCTGCGCACTGCTTGACAAGGTCGACCGTCGGCTGGTTGGTGTGGATGTCAACTACATCGGCTTTCAAATACCGAATGAGTACGTCGTCGGATATGGATTGGACCACCGGGAACTCTTTCGCAATCTACCATTTATCTGTGTCCTCAAACGGCATGTGTATGAGGAAGCCGAACAGACCTCTCTACATGAGATCGTTTCGACGAACGGGAGCGGACGCTAGTACGAAAGGCTACAACTGATATGGAAATTCTGGGCATAAAACACCTTGCGATTGCTGTGAGTGATGTAGATCAGGCGTTAGCCAGATATCAGCAGTTCCTCGGCATTTCAACGGCCATCGAACCGATGGATCTGGAAAAAGCTGGTTCACGAGAAGCTCATTTTAACTTTGGCGATGTGCAGATTCAGCTGTGTCAGTCCTATGAATCAGGTCACCGGTTCGCCCAGTTCATTGCCGAACACGGCGAAGGTCTCCATCATATGTGTCTCTCGGTTGATGACATCGAAGACGCGGTCGAGCAAGCTCTCGAAGCAGGAGCCGAACTAAAAGAGTGCTCATCCTGCAAGATTACGGGAATCCACGAACACTCCGAAGGCTGGATAGCGTTTCTCGAGGGCGAATCGGTTCCAGGAATGGAAATCGAGTTCATGCAAGTTTATAAAGAAGGTGAGATGCCGGAGCGTTTCAAAGGTCCACGTACCTTATAAGATCCTTCATCCACCTTTGGCATCGATACTTGCAACACAGGTAACGATGAACCTACACTGCGTAGGGACTTCATGTGATCTCCCGCATATCGACGGGATATGGTCCGGTGGCTACCAGGGGTTTTGCAGCAGCTGACCGGGCTGGAGAGGGAATAGTTGAAGGTGGCAAATAGAGAACTCATTCGTCAAGCCGTTGTGGAGTTCATTGGACCCTTTGCGCTGGTATTTCTTGGCGCAGGGTCAATTATTATGACGGCTGGTGAAAATCTTGTAGCAATCGCCCTTGCGCATGGACTTGCTATCGGCATTATGGTGGCGGCGGCTGGCCATATCTCAGGCGGGGTCTACAATCCTGCGTTAGCCGTTGGTCTCGCCGTCACCCGAAAAATCAACATTCAGCAAACTGTTATTTTTATCGCAGTTCAACTCCTTGGCGGCGTGGCTGCGGCACTGGCGTTGTTAGTGATCTTTCCTGAGTCAGAGGTGGACACCGTCAATCTCGGTGTGCCTGCCGTCGGAGCGGCATATACCGTTAGCGCCGCCGTGGTCGCAGAGATCATAGCAACGTTTTTCCTGATGTGGGTTGTCTTTGGATCTGCCGTTGACAAACGCGGCGCGAACGCTATCGCAGGCCTCGTAATCGGTCTGACCATCACCGCCGATATTTTTGCAATAGGCGCGATAACCGGCGCAGCCATGAATCCGGCTCGCTGGTTTGGCCCGGCGCTTGTCGAAGGAGACTGGACCAATGGCTGGGTCTGGATCATCGGACCTATCGTTGGCGCAGCTATCGCTGCCGTTATCTACCAGTTCGTCATCCTCGACACGAACTCATCAACAACCGAAGACTGATCAACACCAGGGGCATTTGACAACAGATGATCCAATTAAGTACCTCTGATACGTCCGCATGCGATCCAAAAGACGTACATTGAAGTGCAGCGTGCAACTTGCGTGGTTGTGTCGATGATCAACTTCGGCGATAACGACATGTTAAAGACGCTTGATTGTTTAGCATGACTCAACAACATTGATGTGACCTGTGATAAGAATTCGTATTGCTTTTATACTAATTCGCTGCTAAATCTTGTATCATAACAGTTGGTCTGTGTAAATTCAGATCTCGTCGCTCGAACGTTTCGCAGTTTTGGCTACTCAGGACAAACTGCCAGACGGACCAGTGACTGAGTATGTGACATATGGGGAACCTTAGTACACCATCCTGATTCGACTGGACGGCAACCATTAATTGCGTCTAGGGGTGGACTGCATCTGCCGTTTCGTCGTATCAGCCAATTTGCGGTTAACGATGTCACAGAGGGAGGTTCAACGCTAGTAAAACCAATTGACTGTAGGAGTTCACCGTTTCTATGTGAATCTTTGTATATAGATCCTTTGGGGAGAATCTAAACATGGATGATTTGACGCGTAAGGTTGACGAACTGCGCGAAGAGATTTTTACCAGTAACCTCAATCGCCGCACGGTTCTCAAACGTGCGCTAGCTCTTGGACTCAGCGCCCCCATCATTGCCGGTCTCCTGGCTGCTTGTGGCGGCGACGATGACGACGACGATGCGACTGCAACCGAAGATAGCGGCAGCGGACAGGAAGCCACAGAAGTAGCTACCGAAGCTGAGGGCGATGCCACTGAGATGGCCACCGAAGCAGAAGGTGACGCCACTGAGATGGCCACTGAAGCTGAAGAAGAAGCTACCGAAGAGGCTACCGAGGCCGAAGAAGAAGCTACCGAAGAAATGACTGGCGAGCGTGGCGGTGGCGGCAGGGTTAACCTGTTGAACTGGCAGGCTGCCTCGATCCTCAACCCGCACCTTGCTCAGGGCGGCAAAGACTTCACCGCATCAAATATCTGTCTGGATCCGCTCGCAGAGTTTGGTCCGGATGGGGAACTTGTCGCGAAGCTTGCTGCTGAGATCCCGTCAATCGAGAATGGCCTGGTCGCTGCTGATGGCACAAGCGTCACCTGGCCACTCAAAGAGGGTGTCGTCTGGCAGGATGGCACACCGTTCACAGCTGCGGACTGTGTCTTCACCTGGGAACTGGTCGTCGATCCGGAGGCGCCTACGACGACAAAATCGAACTTCGAAGCCGTCGAGTCAATGGAAGCAGTCGATGATCATACGTTGCTGATCACCTTCCGCGAGCCGACACCAGCCTGGTTCGATCCATTCACCACGACCCAGAGCATGGTTGTCCCGCAGCACCTGCTGCAGGATTGGATGGGTGCAGCCCTGAATGATGCGCCATTCAACCTCGCTCCTATCGGTACTGGTCCCTACACGGTGACCGACTTCCGACCGCAGGATACGGTGCTCTATGAGATCAACATGGACTACTACGGCAATCCGCAGTTCTTCGACACAGTCGAGCTCAAAGGCGGTGGCGATGCGACTTCCGCGGCAAGCTCAGTACTGGAAACCGGTGACATTGACTACGCGCTCAATTTGCAAGTCGAGGCTGAGATTCTAGTTAGCATGGAAGCGGCTGGAGTCGGACAGCTGGTGACAATCATCGGTCCAGGCGTCGAGCGCATCCTGATCAATCGCACCGACCCGAACGTCGAAGTCGATGGCGAACGATCCCACATCTCAACCCAGCACCCGGCCCTCAGCGAGCTTGAGTTCCGCCAGGCACTCACCTATCTCTGCGACCGGGAAACAATCGCGCAGCAGCTGTATGGTCCGGCCGGCATAGCTACCTCAAACATTCTGACCGCCCCGCCGCGTTTCGTTTCACCAAACACAAGTTTCGAATTCAACGTCGAAACCGCTGCACAGATGCTTGCCGACGCAGGCTGGGTGCAGGATGGTGATTCCCTGTCCAAGAATGGCTACACGGTTGACTTCCTCTATCAGAGTTCAACCAACTCGGTCCGGCAGAAGACCCAGGAGATCGTCAAGCAATCGATGGAAGAGGTCGGCATGAAGGTCGAACTCAAGGCTATCGACGCTGGTGTCTTCTTCTCGTCCGACCCGGGCAACCCGGATACCTACACCCACTTCTACGCTGACCTGGAGATGTTCACCAATAGCGGCACGGTCTACCCGATCCGCTACATGGGCTTCTACAAGTCGACCGCGCCGGAAGAGGATATCCCGCAAGCTTCCAATGAGTGGTCAGGGCGCAACATCGACCGCTGGATCGGTACTGATGCAGCAAATGAGTATAACGAGCTCTGGCTGTCGGCGAACCAGGAGCTTGATCCTGACGCACAGGATGAAGTCTTCATTGCCATGAACGACATTCTGGTCAATGATGTTGTCGAGATCCCGCTGGTTGCTCGACTGACCGTCGACGCCAAGGTTAACGGAATCGTTGGCAACGTCATCTCCCCCTGGGCTGCTTCCTTCTGGGACATCCAGGACTGGAGTCGTGAAAGCTAGTAACCTGGCTTGATTCACGCGATCCAATGACACATCCGGAGCATTCAATGCTCCGGGTGTTTTCATATCTTGTTTGGGATCGATAAATCAATGCTGCCTGAGCTTTAACCGAAGACCTCGACCAGCGCGCCTTGTACGGCAGCCGCTACTTCATCACACTGATCCTGAGTGATAATAAGCGGCGGCGCAAGGATGATGCCGGTGTCAGTTGCAGTTGGAACCAGGCCTCGTTTGCGCACAGCTGCCGTCAGTTTTCCGGCTATGCCTTCAGCAGGATCAAACCGTTCTCGTGTGCCTTTATCCTTGACGATGTCGACGATCATCATCAGACCGAGTCCTCTGACCTCCCCAACGTTTTGATGCGGAGCAAGCTCCATAAGCCGGTCAAGCAGATACGCTCCTTGAACGCGAGCGTTGTCGGCCAGCTTCTCATCCTCGATGATCTGAATGTTCCGGACTCCCACCGCACAGGCAACCGGGTGTCCGCTGTAGGTGAAGCCATGCATGAACATGGCATCCGGTTCGAGCATGACATCATAGATCTCATCGGTAACACCGACCGCGCCAAGCGGAATGTACCCGCTGGTGACGCCTTTGGCGATTGACACAATATCTGGCTGCGCGTTCCACTGCTCGACACCGAACATGGTTCCGGTGCGGGCAAACCCGGTAATCACCTCATCAGCGATGAAGAGGATGTCATGTTTCTTCAAGACATCCATGACCGCTGGCCAGTAGGAGTCCGGCGGTATGATCAAACCTCCAGCGCCGTGTACCGGTTCACCGATAAAGGCTGCGACTGTCTCTGGTCCTTCTCGCTCGATTGTCTCCTCAATCTCACGAACCAGTCGGTCGACAAATGCCTCTTCGTTTTCCCCGGGCTCACTCTGGATGTAGTGATATGGTGGTGTTACGTGAATGAAGCCTTCCGGACGTGGACCAAAGTGCTGCCAGAAGGCAGGAATGCCGGTTGCCGAAAGCGCTCCCATGGCTATGCCGTGGTAGCCCTGAAACCGGGAGATGATCTTGAATTTCTCAGACTTCCCGCGCACGGATTGATAGTAGCGGGCTATCTTTATCGCGGTCTCATTGGACTCTGCTCCGCCGCTGGTGAACTGGAAGTGGTTGACACTGCCTGGCACAATCTGCGCCAGTTTCGCCGCCAGCTCAATTGGCGGCGGTGTCGCTAACCCGAAAAACGTCGGACCGAAGGCAATCTCATCAATCTGGTCGCGTGCTGTTTCGGCTAACTCCTGCCTGCCGTGGCCGACATTTACATTCCAAAGGCCGGACATCCCGTCGATATACCGATTGCCGTCGGTATCGGTGATGTATATGCCTTCACCGCGCGCCATGATCAATGGACCGCTTTCAGCATGCCGCTTCAAATTCGTCCGTGGGTGTAAAAGGTGATCGATATCGAGTTGTTTGAGCGACGCCGAATCATTCGTCGTTGCAGTCACCGGTGAACCTCTTTCTAACCAAACACTTCAACGACTGCGTCAGACACCGCCGAATAGACCCGGTCAGCCTCTTCACGGGTCAACACCAGCGGTGGAGCGATGGCGATTCCCGTATCGGAAGCGCGAACGATCACGCCGTTTTCTCTCGTCGCACGGGTTAGCGCATTGCCGACACCGTCAGCAGGATCAAAAGTCTCTTTCGTCTCTTTGTCTTTGACGACTTCGACGATCATCATCATTCCTTTGCCGCGGACATCGCCAACATTCTGGTGGCCGAGCAACTCTTCGAGTCTAGTCTGCAAATAGCCGCCGATTTCAGCCGCATTGGCCGGTAGCTCTTCATTCTCAATGAGCTTGATATTCTCAATTCCGACGGCACAGGCTACCGGATGACCGCTGTAGGTGAATCCGTGCATAAACATCGCATCCGGTTCAAGCATGACATCATAGATTGCGTCGGTAACGCCAACAGCGCCGAGCGGAATGTACCCGCTGGTAATACCTTTCGCCAGAGAAACGATATCCGGCTGGACTCCGTACTGTTCCGCTCCGAACATCGTTCCTGTGCGCCCGAATCCGGTGATGACTTCGTCGGCGATCAGCAGAATATCGTTGGCTTTGAGAACTTCGGCTATTGCTGGCCAGTATTTCTCTGGCGGTGGAACCACTCCGCCTGCGCCCTGGACCGGTTCACCGATGAAGGCGGCAATCGTGTCCGCGCCTTCTCGCTCGATTGTCTCTTCCAGCTCCCGGACCAGCGAATCAACGAACTCATCGTCGGTCATCCCTTCAGCATTCCGGTATGTATAGGGAGCCGTGAGATGCAAAAAGCCTCCAGGTCGTGGGCCAAAATGAGTCCAGTAGGCCGGGATGCCGGTTGCGGATAGTGCGCCCATAGCAATGCCGTGATATGCCATCGCTCGTGAAAGGATCGTTACTTTTTCGGGTTTGCCCTGCAAACCCCAGTAATACCGCGCGATCTTCATTGCAGTTTCGTTCGACTCAGCCCCGCCGCTGGTGAATTGAAAGTGGTTGACCGTTCCCGGGTACATCCCGGCAAGTTTGGCGGCCAGTTCGATCGGAGGCGGCGTCGCAAGTCCAAAGAAGGTCGGTCCAAAGGCAATGTCTTCAATTTGCGATTTCGCTGTCTCGGCAAGCACTTTTCGTCCATGCCCGACATTGATATTCCAGAGACCGGCAAATGCATCGATATATTCTTTGCCATCGCTGTCCCAGAGTGTGCTGCCCTGACCCTTAGTCATCACCAGTGGACCATTGGCAGCGACAGCTTTCAGGTTCGAAACCGGGTGCATATGGTGGGCAATATCAAGTTCTTTCAGCAGTTCTGAATCGTACCGGTCTGTTGCCATGTGTCTCTCCTAGTTCACTACCTGTCAATCTTCATTCACACTTGTGGATAGAGAATAGCACCTCAATGGGCGGCGCGCTCCAATATTCATTCTCATGAGTATCCTTGACGATTATGTCCGATCGGCAGCCGGTCCTCGTAGTGCAACACTTCCATCCAGTTGGCATCCGTCAGGATTTGCTCGACTTCCTCAGCTGATCGCCGTCGAGCAGGCCAGTCCTCGACGCTCGAAGCCCGCAACATGACCCTGGCCACAAGCAGAGACGCGATACGCAGATCCCGCTGATTGACTTTGTCGAGGGTATCCGCCTTGGTGTGACCCCATCCACGGCCAGTGCGTGTAACGGTCATGTTCGCCAGCGTTGCGGAAGGCACACCTTCAACCAGGAACGGGTACATATCGGAATACAACGAGACGACATCATCAACAAGCATCGTCTCTTTCATATCACGATTGATCGTCTGAAACGTCTTGATCAATTCTGGGAACCCTTGCAGCGCAATCCCTTTACCGGCTGCATCGTGACCTGCCCCGTCGAGGTTGAGCATGAAATCGACGGAATCCATCTCGTCGCTGTGCGAATCGGCAAATGCATGCGCACCAATCAGCCCGGTTTCTTCATTTGAGAAGCAAATAAACGTCATTGACCTGCCCAGTGTTTCCTTATGCTGGGCCAGGGCACGGGCGACTTCCATAACAGTGACTGCTCCGGAACCGTCATCCATTGCCCCGGGAGCGATATCGTGACCTTCGAAATGCGCGCCGACGATCATCCGTCGTTCAGGCATGGTCGATCCAGTCAGCTCACCGACGACATTCCAGCTCGTCGTTGGTCTGGTATCGTGGGACGAGCGAATTCGTAATTTTACTGGCCCCTGTTCCATCAATCGCAGCAACTCGCCGCCGTACTCTTTAGCAATGCCAATCGCGGGAATTTCAGCTTCGCGATTGAATCGGATAGAGCCGGTCTCCTCCAGGTATCCACCTTCCTCCCGAAGCCAGATAAAGGCCACGGCTCCGGCTTCGACAGCACGTCCGTATTTCTCCATGCGGTGAATGCCACGGCGGAAGTAATGAGGGGAGAGCGTAGAACACATCACGATCTTGCCAGCCAGTGAATCCCCAGCAGCGTAATACTGGCCAGGGGTGCCCGGTCCGACGTACGCCAGTTCCGCCTCGACGTCGCCGCTGGGAGCATATGGCAAACCGATGCAGGGGATGTCAATGCTGACCGGATCGATGACCTCAAGTGAGTCGGAACCACGGAACCAGGCATTGTATCTGTACTCCTCCGCCCTTGCGTTTTCCAGGCCGTATTCGTTCATCTTTGCCACGAGATAATCGGCTGCCTGTTTTTCGCTCTCAAGCCCGCTAAATCGTGAGCCAAACGATGTCAGGTTTTTCAAATTGTTCCACGGCTCGCCAGAAGTCCAGACATCGCTGATTATCGATCGGTCGGCCGTTTCGATCTGTTCTCGTGTAACCATTTGTTACTCCTTGCTACTCAAAGGTCTGAGAAATCATGATAGCCTGAAACAAGATAGCAGACACAGGCACTCTCGTTATCTGTTCAAGAAGTAAACGATCAACCTTCCGCCTGCATAGATTCACAACACCAACTACAATGTGAACCGGTCGCAGGCGTATCCTGACCAGCTTGTGGAGGAGACAACATGGATTTCACGCTGTCCACTGAAGACCAGCAACTCGTCAAGCGCGCAGGAGAACTGGCCCGGGAGTTTGCCACTCGAGCGAAGGATTACGATGACGACTCTTCCTTCCCAAAGGAGGATTTCGAACGGCTACGAGAAGAAGGATATTTGAGTCTTGCCGTGCCGGTTGATCTTGGCGGGCATGGGATGTGGCAGGGGTCGCGATTCTTACCCTATTACATGATTCTGGAGGCAATTGCGACCGGCAACGCTTCAACGGCTCAGTTGCTGCAGATTCAAACACACGCCACCGGAATAATCGCCTATCTTGGGAATGATGAGCAACGTTCGAGATTTCTCGGTGATGTTGTAGAGAATGGCGCGTTGATCGCCTCTTGTGGCAGTGAAACGAACCCCCATCTCTTTGAATCGGACAATAGCCGGGCTGAGTTGCAGCCGGTCAATGGCGGGTTCCGTCTGAACGCCGTCAAACATTTTGGCTCGTTGTCTCCGGCCGCAGATTATTATGTCGTCTATGTAATGGCGCCTGGAGCAAAGAGCGCGGCCGAAGGCTACACCAGCATCGTCGTGTCCAGAGATAGTCCAGGAGTTTCACTATCAGACAACTGGGATGTCATGGGAATGCGGGCGACGATTAGCTGGAGCCTTGTTCTGGAAGACGTATTTGTTCCCTGGGAAGATGTACTCGGCCAGCCTGGTGATTGGGTGCAGTTTGACCCCCGGACCTTTACGCTGGCCTATGTTGCCAATCATCTCGGCACTTCCCAGGGTGTCTACAACTATGTCCTTGAATACCTGCAACAGCGTCCGTTCCTCCTCGATGACAATGTCAATGCCTATATGGTCGGGGAAATGTCGGCGGCATTGCAGTCGGCGAGAACATCGCTGTGGTACGCGGCGTCTCTCTGGGAGCAAGGTTGCTACGAGGAAGCCGAGCTGGCTTCGATGCGAGTACTGCATACCTCAAAGCAGACAGCTCTGATGGTAACCAGCAAGGCCTTCGATGTTCTCGGAGCGCGGGCGGCGTTTCGACATTTACCGGTCGAACGGGCATTTCGAGATGTGCGCACGTTTTCGTTACACTTTCGAGAGTCGATGGTCCTTCGCATGCTGATCGAGGCGGAGCTTGGCGGGGACTTTCACTCGAAACAAAAATACGGCCCGGCAGTTGGGCGACAGTCATGGGAATCACTTGGTTTTGATCGCGACAACTAATCAACTCCGAAATATCCTCTTCATCTTCTACGGCAATAGTCAGAGACTGACGCAATCTGGTACGCGGAACATCGTTTTCTCACATGTGAGTTCGCCGCATGCATTTTGATCGCCGGCTCTGGAATATGATCGAAGGCCTGCAGTGGCGGGTCGTTCTGGCAACGGTTATCGGGTTGCTCGGTGTGCCGGTTGCGATCGTTCGCCTCATGGTGACAGCCTCCGCACTGTTCGCCGTGTTCCAGGGTGAGCCGTTCGAAGAAATCGTTCCACTGCTGGTATTGATCGCATTTCTGATCGTTCTCCGATCCGCCATCGAATTTACCCGCGACGAGATTGCCGACCGCACCGCCGCAATCATGAAAGTCCGGCTTCGTGAACAAATTTACCGCCACGTTCGGAAACTCGGGGCGGGCTACTTTGATCAAAGGAGGACCGGCGACGCAGTCAACACTCTGGTCGAAAGTGTCGAACAGCTCGATGTATTTTTCGGTCGCTATCTCCCGCTGCTGATTACCGCGCTAGTCACCCCATTTTTTCTGTTCATCCTGCTGGTCCGGCTGGATTTCATCACTGCGTGCATATTCTTCTTTTTCGCGCTCTTTACTCTGTTTGCGCCGTATGTATTCCGCCATGCGACCGAAGGTGCAAGCACCGGCCGTCGCATCGCATACAACAAATTCAATGCCGACTATCTGGACAGCCTGCAAGGGCTCTCGACACTGAAAATATTTGGCGAAAGTGGACGCCGGGGCAAGATGCTTGCCAAAGGTTCCTGGGACGTGTTCCACAAAACGATGCATGTCCTGACGATCAACATCGGCGTTACCGGAATCACCATGCTGGGCATCACAGCCGGCTCGGCAATTGCCATGAGCTGGGGAGCTATTCGAGTTCAAGACGGTGAACTTGGGCTACGCACTCTTCTGGTTGCCTTGATGCTCGGCGTCGAGGTATTCCGACCGCTGCAACTACTCACCCGCGCCCATCATCAAGGCATGAACGGACAGGCAGCTGCAAACGCTATCTATGAGTTGCTGGATACCGAGCCGGAGATCCAGGATTCAGCCCGGGCAACTACCCCGGCAACGTTCACCCCAGAACTGCAGTTTGCTGATGTGACCTTTGGCTACCACGGCGGAAACCGAATCGCACTAAAACACTGCTCTTTCACCCTGGCTTCCGGTGAGACACTCGGTGTCGTCGGTCCGAGCGGAGCTGGAAAATCTACGATCGTGTCGCTATTGATGCGATTTGTTGACCCGCAAGAGGGCGATATCCAACTCAGCGGCGTCAACCTGCGTAATCTACCACTCGCGTATATTCGGGATCACGTAGCCGTTGTAACGCAAGATACCTACTTGTTTGATGGCACGATTGCCGACAATCTGCGTATTGGTCGTCCAAATGCGGCCCTGGAAGAGATGAAGCGCGCCGCCCGGCTCGCAAACGTGGACAGTGTCATTGATGAACTGCCAGATGGCTACGACACCCATGTTGGCGAGCGAGGAACACGTCTCTCCGGTGGGCAACGCCAGCGTATTGCAATTGCCCGTGCGCTCTTGAAAGATGCTCCGATCCTGGTTCTCGATGAAGCACTCTCAAGTGTCGATACCGAAAATGAGACGCTGATCCAACAAGCGCTCGATCGACTGCAGCGTGGCAGAACGACGCTTGTCATCGCTCACCGGCTGTCCAGCGTTATCAATGCCGACCGGATCATTGTGCTGGATCAAGGTCAAGTCGTTGAAGAGGGCACGCACCCCCAATTGATAGAACGAGACGGGATCTATGCGGCACTGGTTGCCGCTCAACGAGATATAGAAGCCGAACAGGCGGCAGAAGCAGGGATGCAGTTCACAGCGCCTGCCCACCGTTCGGTAATGGACCGGGAAGATGATGATACGTTTCTGCGAGAGACAGAGTCCTCAACAAATTCGAATCGGCAGTGGATTCCGTTCCATGAACTGGCTTGGCGACTCCTGAAACTCGTCAAACCCTGGCCGGGTGAACTCTCTCTGGTTGTGCTGGCGGGATTTTTGCACGCCATGTCAATGCTGGCGGTCGGGGTCATCGGCGCGTTGCTGGTTGGCAAGGTCGTCACCGGGGGCAACATCAACCCGTATATCTGGACATTGCTCGCGCTGATTCCGCTGACCGGGCTTTTTACCTGGCTGGATCTCTGGCTGCAGCATGACCTGGCCTACCGCCTTCTCGCTGAAATGCGAATAACTCTGTACAACATCCTCGATCGCCTCTCTCCGGCATACCTCTACCGCAACAGATCAGGGGATTTACTGGCAACGGCGACAGGGGATGTCGAACTGATCGAGCTATTCTACGCGCACACCTTGGTGCCTTCGATGCTTTCAGTTCTTGTACCAACCGGCGTTCTCGTCGCGATCGCGTTTATCGATCCCCGCCTGGCGCTCATTCTGCTTCCGTTTCTTATCGCCGTCGGGTTGACGCCGTTCTTTTCGCAACGGCACACCGAGAAACTTGGGATCGAACTCCGTGACTTCTCAGGAACTCTCAACGCATACATGGTGGACAGTGTCCAGGGTCTCCGCACGATCGCTGTGTATTCGTACGGAGAAATCCGCACACGCGAGGTAGGGGTAATGGGTCAGCGGCTGAGTCATTTGAAGCATAAAATGTTGCAGCAGCAGTCTATCCAGGTCGCACTCATCGAGTCGCTCACCGGTCTCGGGAGCCTGGCGGTCCTTACCCTTGGCGCCTGGATCGTGAGTGGCGGTGAACTCCAACGGACCAGCTTACCGATCGCCACAGTGCTAGCGTTGACTGCATTTGGACCCGTTGCCAGTATTGCTACTGTTGCCAGGGAACTCGCGGAAACAAATGCGGCTGCTCGACGATACTTTGCAATTGAAGATGAGCCGGTGCCGGTCACTGACGGCCCAATCGCTGAGCTTGCTCCAGGGACAACTCTGTCGGCGGCATCAGCCATCGCATTCGAGTCCGTCTCCTTCCGCTACGATACCGGAGATCGTCCGGCGCTTCGTGATGTCTCCTTTGTCGTAGAACCAGGCCAGACAATCGCTTTGGTTGGCAGTTCAGGTGCTGGAAAAACAACTATTGGGCACCTGTTGTTGAGATTCTGGGATCCGCAGTGGGGTCGAATCACGTTCTATGGCAACAATATAAAAGAATTTGAACTTGATAGCCTGCGGCGGAAAATTGCCCTGGTTTCTCAAGATACCTATCTGTTCCACACAACCTTGCTGGAAAATCTGCGGCTTGGAAATCCAACCGCCACCGATGAGGAAGTTTTCGCGGCAGCCAGTCAGGCGAACGTCGACAATTTCGTTGCTCTTATGCCAGACGGGTATGACACTATTGTTGGCGAACGAGGGCTGCAATTGTCTGGCGGACAGCGTCAGCGTGTTGCAATCGCGCGGGCTTTGCTAAAGGATGCGCCAATCCTGATCCTGGATGAAGCTACTTCCCATCTCGATGCGGTCAATGAACTCGAGATTCGCGAATCACTCGACCGGCTGAGAAGCGGGCGAACCACGCTGGTCATCGCTCACCGGCTTTCGACTATCCGGAACGCCGATAAGATCATGGTCCTCGACGAGGGCCGGCTTGTCGAAGCAGGCTCACACCGTGATTTGCTGGCGCTGGATGGCTACTATTCTCATTTGATTGCTTCGCAGCTGCGTGGTTGGGAAGCCAGCGCAAATGTCGGCCGGGCATCGGCTGACTGAATCCCACAGTACGTCGGTATGCCTCTATGCTCGCTTTCCGATGTCAACGTTGTTGACTTTGCCAACAAATCTCGCGACTTCATGCGTCCCCTGGGCGCTCATGCCATTTGCCACTGCTGCTGCATAAAATTGCGCTGCCGATGCTGCAATCGGGACTCCAGCGTCGTGGACCTTTGCCAGCTCAAGAACAAGATCCAGATCTTTCCGCATGAGTTCAAGTCGGAATCCAGGCGCGTCTGGCGGGTCCATCATTTTTCTGACGACATCATTCCAAGCGTTTGAATTACCTGAAGAAACACTCACCACCTCTCGTAGTGCATCGAGGTCAGCGCCAGCGTTCACGGCAATCGTCAATGCCTCACCAATCAGCGCGGTCTGGACGCCGGTCAGCATGTTATTGATCAGTTTGAAGACCTTGCCCATGCCGACCGGTCCGACATGAAAGATATTTGCGCCGATGGCTTCGAAAACGGGGAGGCATCGGCTGTACTGGTCGTGATCCCCGCCAACCATCACGGCCAGGGTTCCTCGTTCCGCGCCGTAGACACCGCCGGAAATCGGCGCATCCAGAACGGCAACATCGTACTCGGAAGCCGCAGTGGCGAGATTCTGGACGGTCTCAGGGCGCGCGGTCGATGCTTCAATGATCACTGATCCTGGCGACATAGCCTGTAAACCAAGGCCGGGATCCATGAATACATCGTTGATTTCTTTGTCAGCAGGCAAACAGGACAGAACAACCGATACGGCAGATGTGACATCTGGCACCGAATCGTGCGCTGTCGCTCCGGCAGCACGAAGTGCTTCAACGGTTGGCAGCCGGCGGCTATGGAAATGGACGTCAAACCCGGCCTCAATGAGGTTGATAGCCATTGGCAATCCCATTGCTCCAGGGCCAACGACACCTATTGATCGAATGTCAGTATGAATGGCATTGCTCACTTCCACCGGAAACCCGCTTTCTTAATTTCTGCCCGATGCGGACGACGTTACTCTCCCCAGGTCGCTCGCAGCACTCGAACCCAGTTACGCCAGGCGATCTTTTCCAGCGCTTCTTCCGAAAACCCACGTTCGGTAAGCGCATCGAACAACACCGGAAGCCCGGCGGCATCGCCAATTGCCTCTGGCACGGTCGTCCCATCATAATCGGAACCCAACGCAACCCGGTCCACACCGACGGTATCTGCCAGATATTCAATGTGATCGGCCATGAGCGATACTGAGGTGTTTGCATCCCGACCACCATCCGGACGCAAGAATGAGACCGCAAAATTTAGACCGACGATGCCATTGCTATCCCGAATTGCATCAAGCTGTTCTACCGTAAGATTCCGCGGGTGTGGGGAGATCGCGTGCACGTTTGAATGTGTCGCCACCAGCGGGTCTTCAGAAATGTCAGCAACGTCCCAGAAACCCTTCTCGTTCAAATGAGATAGATCGATAACCATTCCGAGTTCATTGCATCTCCGTACGAGCTGCTTGCCAGCATCGGAAAGCCCTGGTCCCATGTCCGGAGAGGAAGGAAATGAGAAGTTCACCCCGTGTCCAAAGGCATTTTCCCGACTATGCGTAATCCCGATCGAGCGTACGCCGGCCGCATAGTAGACCTCTAAGGCGTCCAGATCTGGATCAACTGGCTCAGCGCCTTCAAGGTGCAACTCGACCGCCAGCACACCTTCCGCGATACACGCTTCGATTTCGGCCGCTGTCCTGACGATGCGCATCTTGCCGTCAGACTCTTCAACGAGCCTATACAGTTTGCCAAGAAGTGTCAGTGCGAGATTCTGCGCGTACTCCAGCTCCAGTGAGCCAGGCATACCTTCTGGATTGGGTATGTACACAGCGAAGAATCCCCCGGCGAATCCCCCATCTTGGGCTCTCGGCAGGTCGAGATGCCCTTCACTATTTCTCGCGAAGAATGATCGGTCATTCTGCCAGATTCGCAATATGGTGTCGTTATGTCCATCGAATACCTGATATGTTCTGTTTGCCAACCTTACATTGCCTCTCGTTCTAACTGATTCAAACGTTATGAAAACTACTCGCCCCAGGTTTCGCGAAACAGCCGAACCCAGTTTCCGTGGGCGATCTTCGTCATCTCTTCGTCGTTATAGCCGCGGTCTTTGATCTCCTGCATCAGCAACGGTAAACCAGCGGCAT
Source organism: uncultured Thermomicrobiales bacterium (assembly GCA_964577155.1). Classification (GTDB taxonomy): domain Bacteria; phylum Chloroflexota; class Chloroflexia; order Thermomicrobiales; family CFX8; genus CAZNYB01. The sequence continues at coordinate 24,263 of CAZNYB010000030.1, forward strand.
CGGCGAGATCTCCAGGTATAACCGCGCCGTCAAAATCTGAACCCAGAGCCACGCAGTTGATACCCATGCGATCAACCATGTATTCGACATGGTCCGCCATCAAACTCAGCGGAGTGTCGACGACAACTCGCCCGTCCGGCCGTAAAAATGCGACATGGAAATTCAATCCGACCACCCCGTTGCTGTCTTTGACGGCATCTAACTGCCTGTCAGTCAGGTTTCTGGTCATGTTCGCGATTGCCCAGGCGCAGGTATGGGTTGAGACAAGAGGGGCATCTGTTATCTCGGCGACATCCCAGAAGCCTTTTTCATTGAGGTGCGCCATATCAATCACCATCTTCTTGCGATTGAGCTGACGGATCAGTTCCTTGCCTGCGTCGGTAAGACCTGGACCGGTGTCCGGACTTGCCATTGTTGCGATCGGGACACCTTCAGCAAATCTGTTTCGACGGCTGTGCACCAGACCGACCGACCGCAATCCAGCAGCATGAAACACTTCGAGCGCGTCACCAGATGGATCGAGCGGCGGCGCGCCTTCAAAATGCATCTCAATCGCGAACACGCCCGTATCGAGACACTCCTGCAGTTCAGCGGCAGTACGGACAATCTTCACTTCACCGTTTGACTCGGCTTCGATTTTGAAGAGGGTGCCAAGCTGCCGGAGCGCCTCTGATTGTGCGTATGCCAGCGGCATAGGCTCCGGATACAAGGCGGTATCATTATATGGTTCAAGCAATTTCATCAATTTTGGTTCAAGTTCAGTTGGCAACTGTGACATATCAGGCCGGACAACTGAAGAGGCTGGATCACCTTGATAGACGGCGAAGAACCCTCCGCCGAGTCCACCCTCTCTTGCTCTTGGCAGATCGATGTTGCCGCCCAAGCCACCTTTGAAATCGTTAATATCCGGTGTCGACCGCTCGAAGAACGAGCGACGTCCTTCTGCTATGTCTTGAACCGTATCATTATGTCCATCAAAGATCGGCGGGAATGCTGTCACCATCCGTTATTCTCCCCAGGTTTCTCTCAGCACACGTACCCAGTTGCCGTGCGCTATTTTCTCAAGATCAGGTTCACTATAGCCCCGATCCCGCAACTCTGACATTAATACCGGCAAACCTGCAGCATCGTGTATCGGCGATGGCATGGTTGCGCCATCGTAGTCGCTTCCGATCCCAACACAGTCAATGCCCATCTTCTCAACCATATAGTCGATGTGATTTGCCATAGTCGCAACCGAGGTGTCTGGATTATCTTGTCCATCTTCACGCAGAAAACCAACATGGAAGTTCAACCCGGCAATGCCCTGGCATTCGCCAATGGCCTGCATCATTCGGTCAGTCAGATTTCGCGGTGTTTTCGACAGATTCCAGACATTAGAGTGGGTAGCAACGAGCGGAGCATCGGTCAGTTCTGCCACATCCCAGAATCCCCGTTCAGTGATATGGGAGAGATCAATAAGCATTTTCTTCCGGTTGAGTTGCCGAACCAGCTCTTTGCCGGCATCGTTCAATCCAGGTCCGGTATCAGGTGCTGCTGGAAAGGAGAACGGCACACCTTCGGTAAAGATGTTTCGCCGGCTATGGGTAAGCCCGACGGATCGAAGCCCGGCTGCATAGAATACTTCCAGGGCATCACCGGCGGGATCCAACGGCTCAGCGCCCTCGAAATGCAACTCAATCGCAAAGATCCCTTCATTCAGACACGTCTCCAGTTCACTAGCCGTGCGAACTATTTTGCAACCTCCATTGGATGCCTCTTCCAGCCGTATGATCTGTCCGAGGAGAGTCAATGCTCTAGATTGCGCGAAATCAAGTGGCATGATTTCCGGCCAGTTGGCTTTGTCACCAAAAACATTATCGAACCGATCTTCGTCAGCGTCATCCAGGTCATCCGCATGAGCTGGCATGCCAACCTCCGGATTCGGGATGTAGATGGCGAAGAAACCTCCGCCTAGGCCTCCTCGCCCGGCTCTCGGAAGGTCAATATGTCCTTCGTCAGACTCCGTGAAAAACGACCTTCCAGTCCGTTCCAGACTCAAAACGGTGTCATTGTGGCCATCAAAAACAAGTGGAAACTCAGCGCTCATAGCGTTTCTCTTTCAATGCTTTTTCTTCATGATTAGCAGTTACTCACCCCAGGTTTCACCTAACACCCGCACCCAGTTTCCATGAGCGAGTTTTTCAAGATCGACACCGGAATATCCTCGGTCCACAAGCGCCTGCATCAGCACCGGAAGTCCCGCAGCATCGCCAACCTGATCCGGGATAAACGCTCCATCGAAATCTGAACCAAGACCGACGCAATCAATGCCCATGCGGTCAACCATATACTCAATATGGTCGACCATCAGTGATACCGGCACGTCTGTCTCCCGCCCGCCGTCAGACCGGAGAAACGAGACCAAATAATTCAAACCGGCGATACCATGACTCTCCTTTATCGCATCCATCTGCTTGTCAGTCAGGTTTCTGGGAGAACGACTCAGTTCCCAGGCATTCGAATGTGAGGCAACCAGCGGCGCATCACTCAGCTTGGCCACATCCCAGAATCCCTGTTCATTGATGTGGGAGAGATCGATCATGATTTTCTTGCGGTTGAGTTGCCGAACCAACCGTTCACCCGCCTCGGTCAAACCGGGACCGGTGTCCGGCGAGTTCCCGAAGCCCATCGGAACACCTTCGCAGAAAATGTTTCGGCGGCTGTGTGTGAGGCCAACCGACCGTAGCCCGGTGGCATAGAACACCTCGAGCGCGTCGCCATCCGCATCCAGCGGTTCCGCCCCTTCAAAGTGCAATTCGATTGCGAATGTGTCGCTGTCAAGAGCATGTTGCAGTTCCGCAGCTGTGCGGACAATAGTCACCTGTCCTTCCGAGAGCGCCTCTACCTTGAAGAGCGTTCCAAGCATGACGAGCGCCCTGGACTGGGCGTAATCCAGATCCATTGGATCAGGAAACTCAACGTGTTCCGATTGTTCCAGCTTACTGAATTCTTCGCGCATGACTTCCATCGGATCCCGACCGGAGTCACGAATCTCCTGCATGCGTTTTTCGAAAGCCGGATCGCCTATATACACGGCAAAAATCCCGCCGCCAAGACCGCCTGTTTTCGCTCGCGGCAGATCCAGATGGCGATCGTCGTTCACTTTAAAGAATGAATCGGGCGAACCGATCATGTTGCTGACGGTGTCGTTGTGACCGTCAAATATGAGAGGAAAGTCATTGTTCGACATAGTTTTCCTTCGTTACTGCAAACGTTAGAGGTCCGGCATACCGGTCGACCCGGTATACCCTGGAATTGTCGCCGATCTGTTCCCTACTGGGAAGGATCAGTACTCACTGCATCTGGCTGGTCTGCGGTGGGATCTTCGAAGGAGTTGTCGTCTGAATCTGGATTATCAGGATTGGTTCGCTCGCTCGGATCGACAGGCACAACTTTTCTCTGGCGTTGATGATCGTCGAGGAAGTGTTGCTTGACCCAGTGCCAGGCAGGGGTTGTCGTTTGGGCGTCTCCATCTACGGTCTCCAGGCTCCAGTCTTCACGCCGGGTGCGAAGCACATCGTTCAGGATAACCTGGATGGCTGCCGCAACCGGGATCGCCAGTAGTGCGCCGAGCGGCCCATAGAACTGCCCCCCTGCCAGAACAGCAACAAAGACTGCCAGCGGTGAGAGACCGATCGCGCCTTTCATTATTCGTGGGACCAGAATTGTGTTTTCAGCGAGTTGTAGAACACCAATGAAAATAGCAGTGATAACTGCTTTTTGCCAGGAATCAGTTGCAGCGATCAGGACTGCTGGAATGCCGCCAATCCATGGACCAAGAATTGGGATAATTTCTGTCAATCCGGCCAGAATTGCCAGCAGCGGCCAGAACCTGACGCCGATGATGGCGTAACCAACACCGGCAGATACTCCGATGACAATCATCAAGAGCAACTGCCCACGCAACCAGTCTCCAACCTTGAGTTCTACATCCCGCCAGATCGCATTCATTCTTCGGCGGCTATGCGGCCAGATCAGTGTAATAACAAAGTTGCGAAATAATCGTTTTTCCATGAGGTAGTAGAAACCAATAACAAATGTCGCGACAATGCCAAAACCGATACCGGCAACGCTGCTGACGACACCTACGGCAGTATCTCCGGTGGGAGGCGGCGGATTTTCAATGCGAAACTTGAGCTGAGTGAGGAGCCGGTAGCCGGTCGTCGAAAGAAATTCGTCGTCACTGGTGCGCCATTCCTCGGCAATTTCATCGATTAATTCTGGAGCTTCGTCCCAGAATGTGAGCGCCTCATCGGCGATAGGTGGAACGAGAACCAGACCGATGCCTACCAGACCGGCGATCAGCGTGATATAGATGATGAGAATGCCAATCGGGCGAGGTATCCCGCGACCTTCAAGCCGGATGACCGGCCCTTCAATGATTGTGGCAAAGAGGATAGCGAAGACGAACAGAAACAGGATAACTCTGACTTCGACAATGAGATAAAAAACGAGGAGAACAAGCAATAATGAGAGCGGGGTTAACGTTGCCCGGCGTCGAGATGGCGGTTCGTTCACAGGAAGCTCCACCCCAGCCACCACCTAACGATGTATTTCGCTTACCTAAGCGGAAAACTCAGCTTTGATGCTACTCCCTGAATAACCTGACGTCAAACGCTGACTAATGAGATACGATGATCTCGCCTCGTTCCGGCATCCGGCTCCAATCAACCGCCCAGTAGCTTGCGTCGAACGGGTCGACCGCTGTGCGCCGATCCGTGCTATCCCAGATCGTCGGGAATGAATACACTGGAACACCGCCGATGGTCACCCGGCGTGCTACGCCGCCAGGACTTGTGACAGCAAAGATCTCGCGAGGAGGTTTTGAGATAACCTCGGCCTGAAACCAACCATGTTGCTGGCAACGGCCGGTGTGCAATTCCCAACGCAGATCCGCGGTAACTGAACCCAGCGGAATGATCTGGGCATTTTGAAGCTTGCTTTCACAAATAGGACAGACCAGTGGGGTTGTCCGGCGCGCTGACATGGAAGTTGATTCTCCTTTGTGTCCGGTCGTCCAGATCAATTCGGATAAGTCAAATAAACCGTCCTTATTAACGGCGCAATCGTACTATACGATCCATCAATGGTTCTTGTGCGTCCACTGGAACCTGCGTACAATCGGAACTGGTTCATGCCAACTGGTATAGATCCGCTTCAGGGGGTAGCCGGTCAGCTCTATATTCAGGAAACGGGAGGATTTTGTGGCTCACGAAGACAAAGTCGCACAGCTAGTGTTTACCATTCGGGATCTCAATCAGCAAGTCCGGCCAAAAGCCACGACAACGATTGGCGGTGCGGAAGGCGAAGATAAACAGATTCATAGCGTACTCACAACCTGGCGAGAATCGGAACATCTCACTTCGCGCACGCTCAAACTGATGACGCTTGGAGAGGCTGGCATTGCCGGAGCAGACGATGTGGTTATCGGAGATCCTGAGAAAATGAGTTCCCGAATGTTGATGTCAGAGATTTCAACCGCACGTGAAGCAATTCTCGCGACAATCCGCGACTTGTCTTCCGCGCAGTGGGATGAGTTCTATGAAACTGTCGAAGGATCCAAAACAGTCACCGAACTCGTCGACGAGTTGATTGAACAGGACAAAAACTACCTGGGTCAGCTGGGATTAGTCACAACCGAGAGCGCCTAGAACAGCCAGAAGCCGGATGGCCCGATGCTTTCGCGATACCTCACGGATACTGTTCTTACTCCCGAGCACTCGCCTCGAGTTGTCGCCATGTCCGTCGCATCCGACGCCAGATCCGATCTTCTGTGCCCCAGGGAATGGACGTGATCAATATTCGGCTGCGAACCTGGTCACGTCTTCGGTTAGCGATTGCACTTCTCACAATAGCAATTGCCCTGGTTCCTACCATCGTCTTCGCCGCCGAATTTGCGACCGGCGACAATGTTGTCATCAACGCGCCAGTCAACGATGACCTCTATGCCTATGGATTCGAAATCGAAGTTAACGCGGACGTAACCGGTGATGTCATCGCTGCCGGCCTCGCCGTCTACATCAATGGCGATGTAGCTGGCAGCGTCTACGCAGTTTCCGGTAGTGAGGTGATCATTCGAGGAAACGTTGGCGGCACGGTGATGGCTTCTTCCATTCAAGTGCAGATATACGGTGATGTCGGTGGACCGGTTCGGGTTGCAGCGCGGAGTCTGGACATCGTAGGCAGCGCAGTAGGTGGTGACGTTGTGACTACCGCCGCGGATATCCACATCGCAGCCGATAGCACGGTCGGCGGGGATGTTGAACTCAGCGTTAGTGATGCTGAGATTCTCGGGGATGTTGACGGTTCTATCAACGGTCAGGCTGACAGCGCGGAAATCGGAGGCGCCGTCAGCGGTTCCGTCGACCTCGATACGGATTCTCTGCGGATTACCAGTGACGGCGCAATAGAAGGCGACATCGTCGTAACCAGTGATCATCAACCAATTGTCGAACGTGGTAGCTCAATCAGCGGCTCGATCGAGACGATCGAACCAGAGCACGAGACCCTTAGCCAGAAACTTACCGTCTCAATCGTATTCGCCATCCTACGATTCGGATTTGCCCTGCCGTTGGGAATTCTCGCGATCTGGATCATGCCGGAGTATGTCAGGAGAACTGCTTACACCCTCCATCACCGGCCGTTCGCTTCGCTTGGCTGGGGAATTCTCTCACTGATTGGAATTCCGCTACTTATCCTTTTTCTGGCGATCACTGTATTCGGCATACCAATCGCTATGATGCTTTCTATTCTTTTCGTCATTGCAATCTATGCAAGCCAGCTTGTTCTTGGCCTGGTAGTTGGTCAGCTCATCGCGCCAAAATCCTGGCGGGCAGATACCCGACGCCGGATGATGATTCGCATGCTGGTGATCGGTCTGGCTATCGTAGTCGTTGCCCGATCCCTGCCGATTCCGAACTGGACGACAATCAGCAGTGTCTTGATCGCCATATTTGCCCTGGGTGCGATTAGCGTTACAACGCTGAGATATTTACGCGGTGAGACTCAGTTCGATGGCATGGCAGCGCCACCATCAGCAGTAGCTTGAATTTCCCTGTCCAAATCGCCAGACCAGCAGCGGAACTAGCATTTCATGCGCTGCCAGTGAACCATGTCCGCCAAGACTGCGATTGTTGAACCCCTGGTAATCAAACGCGTGATTCCCGCGAGCCACGATCAGTGTTTTTCCGATGCGCTCCGCCAGCTGATCGTGGTGCTTGCCTGGGCCATACAGACCGGCCTGAATGGCATCAGCAGTATTCATGACGACACCGGCATCAGCCACTCGTTCCTGTATTCGCTTGCCAAACGGTTCGAATGGCAGTGAGATACCCATCGTCCTCGGTTCGCCGGTTGGCCTGTGTCGCTGTTGCTCCACAGCCTCATCGACGAGAGCGAGATGCTTGCGCTGGTCCAGCGGGATCGCAGTATGACCGTGGTCTGCAGTGACGACGACAGTCACGTCGGCACCGGAATCACGCAACGGCGCGAACAAAGCCATCTCAAACGCGCTGTCAATGAGGCGTAATTCAGTGTCAGCCAACCGACTATCTGGACCAGCGAGATGACTCACGAGGTCAAACCCATCCCAGTAGCCGAAGACAAACCAGCGGCCCTCTCGTTGACTGTATCTGAAAAGCAGATCAGCAAACTCAGAGAGTGTCCTGTGACCGGCAAACTGAACTCCGCTGGCATGTATGTTCGTCAGCGGCGAATCGCGAAATGCAGCCGACGACACTAGTCGGGTATTGATGCCGTGCCGTTGGAGCAGGGTATACATGTTCGGCGCCGGTAGTCGCAGCCGCAACGAAGTTTCGGATTTGCTCTCGCCAACCGGTTTCCAGGTGATCATATTGTAGACACGCTGGTTCTCCGGCACATACATCGTGTAGCCGGTGAACCCATGACAGGCCGGCGAAACGCCTGTCTGCAAACTGGTCAATGCCGCAGCTGTCGTCGAAGGAAAAACTGAAGTTAGCTGGGTGGCGTAATGGAATGTTGCCAGCCCGGATAGCATCCCATTGGCAATTGCCTCACGAAAACGCAGTTGTCCGAGACCATCGATAACGAGGAATAGCAACACGCGAGAGTCAGCGAGAAAATCGTACGGCAGGATCTCATCACGGACCGGCGGCAATACCTGAGCAGGAATGGCAGCCGACTCGATACCAAATGCGCGATAGACTGAAGCAATCAGATTGACGTTTGCGCCGCCCAGGTAATCAGGGAGTACGGCAGTCTCCCAATCGGAAACAGAATCAAACCATTGCGCGAGAGGGCTCGTGGATGTGCGTCGGGAGCGTGTCAATTGAATCTAAACGCTGGTCCGGTCGTGCGGCGTCCAATCCGGTCGCTCAACTGCTTCACCAGGTACCGGAATTTGCGACCGGACTCGAGTGCGTGTAGCCGAGTTGTCGCAACCAGGGAACGGGCAGCGGTACAGCAGCACATAGGTTTCGTTTTCCTGATCGTGGTACCGTGCCGGTTTACCGATTTTCTTCACCAGATTCATTGGCACATCGTGATCCGGGCAGAGTGGCCACTCATCTTGTCCGAGATCAGATCCTTTTACCCAGGCAATAAGTCGATCCACAGCGATCCCTCGCATTGCTCACAACGTCGTACCCACCATAACTGACTCTAGCCTATCAGAATCTTAACTGTAACGGTGTATTTGCCACCAGGGATTAAAATCAGAACAATTGGCAGCGTGTTCCATCGGCCGTTGCAGCGCAGACACAATTGCTGGGCCGTTCAACGCGCTCATTTCTTCCTTAGAAAGAGTGTTTCCATCGAACAACACCATCTTTCCCAGAGACAATCAAACCTGGCCCACTGTCATCGTTCGTTGCGGGTGTTGTGCATGGCATGAGTAGATCTACTATCGATTCGGCCACTCAAGACCAATCTGCCGTTGACCGGCAGCCACCGGCGGACATGCTTGCTCCTGATGGCACGTTTGCGTCTCTCCGCTTATACACCACGATGCGGTGGCTCCTTGGCGGCACCCTCTGCACCAACACCGCCTTCTGGATGTACCAGATCGCCATCGGCTGGCTAGCCCTCCAGCTCACCGACTCGGCGCTCTGGGTTGGTCTGGCTGGATTCGCCGGCGGTATCCCGATGCTGATCCTGGCGTTACCCGCAGGCGTGATCATCGACCGGTTCGACCGCCGCCTGGTGCTGCTCTTCGCCCAGTGTGGGGTGATGACCGTTGCCGCCATCTTTACCATCCTGATCTTCACCGACGTGATGAACCGCTGGCTCATGCTGGTGCTGGCGTTCGGCTATGGCACCTCGATGGCGTTCGTCTTTCCCACCCGCCAGGCCATCGTCGGCACCCTGGTCGACCGCAGCTATCTGGCGAACGCTATCGCGCTGATCTCCGCAACCCAGAACGCAACCCGGATATTCGGTCCCGCGCTGGCCGGCATCTTCATCGCCGTCATCGGCATCAGCGGCACTTTTGCCATCGCCGCTGGCCTGCAGATCATCGCCATGATCACCACGCTGAAACTGCCGGTCACCAAATGGGCGCAATCCAAACGCGGACCGATGCTGGAGAGCCTCACCGAAGGGTTGCGCTACGTCGCCCGCGACCCGGTCCTCTTCGGCACCGTGCTGCTGGCGACCGTCGGCACCCTATTCATCATGCCCTACCTCAGCATCATGCCGGTATTCGTCCGCAACGTGATGGAGCTTGGCTCCGGCACGCTCGGAACGCTGATGATGTTCGTCGGACTTGGCGCGGTCCTCGGGGCGCTCGGTGTGGCAAGTTTCCGGCGACTGACAGCGGCACGCGGCTTCCAGGTCACCCTGATCGCTACCTTTGCCGTCATTGTCTTGCTGTTCTCGCAATCAACATCCTGGATTGCAATCAGCGTGGCGTTGCTCTTTCTCTCCGGCGTCGTCAGCGCTGGTTTTCTGGCAACCAACCAGACCGTCCTCCAGCTCCGCACCGATGAAGCGGTGCGAGGCCGGGTGCTCTCGGTCAACATGCTGACCTGGGGCATGCTGCCATTTGGTCAGCTGCCGCTTGGAGTGGTGGCGGACTGGCTCGGCGCGCCGGTCGCGGTCACGATCTGGTCACTGATCGCGCTCATCTTGATCGCCTTGATAGCCTGGCGCGTCCCGCAGCTACGCCGATCCACCACAGCACCAACCGACTAGCGTACGGCGTTAATCATCGGCTATACTCGTATTTCTGTGCCGTACCGGCACAGCCATGCAACATGGGCCGCTAGCTCAATTTGGCAGAGCAACTGACTCTTAATCAGTGGGTTATAGGTTCGAGTCCTATGCGGCTCACAATTCAATCACTTTTACCGCGTACGTACGCGGTAAATTGGGCAGCCACGGTGTCCTCTCATCTCCCGAGAGGAGCCAATTTCGTGATGAATGACCCACTTATTCGCCTCGTTTCGACCGATGAACTCGGCGCAATGATCGAAGCCTTCCTTGATGATTGTGCCCTGGCGAACCTAAGTCCGAAGACAATCAGCTACTATCGATCGTTCCTGTTTCGGTATCACTGGTGGATTCATGAGTTCAATTACCCGGATATTGTCGACCAGCATGATACGCCAGTAATCCGAGCATTCCTCCGCTACGTCCAGACTTCGGAGGTTCGTTGGGGTAACCCTGAACACCCGCAGTCATCGAAACCTGTAAGCCCAAACTCGCTGAATCATTACTTCCGTATCCTGCGCCGGTTCTACAACTGGTTGGTTGAACAGGAGTACATCGATCAAAGCCCGGTGGCACGTGTAAGAGCCCCAAGAATCGTCCAGGACCAAACAGAACCGTTCGATGAAGATGATCTGCGGCGCATCGTCAACGTGCTCAACTCCGGCTCCTATGGCATGAACAAGCTGCGAGATCAGGCCATCGTCGCAACCCTGTTGGATGTCGGTTTGAGAGTTTCAGAGCTCTGTGCCGTAAAGATGGAAGACACCGTCCTTGCTTCTGGTGACATCACCGTCGTCAACGGTAAAGGCGGCAAACGTCGCAATGTTCGTCTAGGTGCCAGAGGACGTCGAACGGTTCGGCGCTACTGGCTGATGGATCGTGGCAAATATGGTGAAACTGGACCGCTCTTCCTGACACGGGATCTTCACCCGATCTCTCGCAACACCGTCCGGCTGATGCTCAATCGTATCGGCAAGAGAGCTGGAGTAGCGCCAATCAATCCACACCGTTTCAGGCACACCATGGCAATCAACGCCATTCGAGCTGGTATGCCGCTCTTTCAACTGCAATCGATCCTTGGTCATACCAGCCTGGAGATGGTTCGTAGATATGCCAAGATTGCCGAGCAAGATATCGCAGCTGCAGCGAGGGATCACTCGCCTCTCGATCACATGAAGATCAAGTTATAAGGCCTGTATTTGACAACTTAGAACATATGTTCTATTCTAAGTGCAGACTTGCGAGTGCCAGAGCACCGTCCGACGCCCCGACCGTGGGGCGTCTTCCCTATTAATACGGAGGGCGCTCATCATGCAAGGAACTCAGTACCAGGACATCATTAAAGCCGTCGAATCTAACGGCTCAGTCATCGTCGCCGGCGACGGCAAACTCCAGGTTCGCAACTGGCACTTGCTGCCGCCTCACCTCCAGGATCGAATTCAAGAGAATTATCACGAACTCCTGGCGGTCCTCAGCAGCCGAAACTTCTCAACATCGATTGAGGACGATCTCTACGACCTCGATCTCTGGCTGAAGTCTGGCATTGTCGACCAGATCGACGTGCCGGTATTGGTAACACCTGGTGTTGCACCGATCGAGCCAGGGAAAGCCACCGAGTGGATCCGGTTGTATGTAAGCGAGGATCCACTCTATGCACGCCTCCACACCGGTCAGCTGGCCTGGGCGAAAAAAGCGGCTGCTGCACTACGGCCACATGTTGCTACCATGAGCCATGACGTGGGAATACTGCGAACTGAAAGTCGTTCCTGAACATAGCCGGCAATGGCGCGACTGGCTGCTGTGGATGCCCATTGAGCTGTTCATCGGCAGAGAGTACCGCTGGTCGGCGATCTACAACGACCAGATCATCGGTCAGTCCAGCTCGTTTCGTGTTAGCGAAGATCAGATGTGGATGATTGGCGTTGGTCAGGGTCGGCGCTGCCTGGAGGAACTGAAAGACATCATGGCAATGCGGGGTTGGGAGCGGATACCAGGCGAGGATCTGAAGTTGCAGCGGGAGATAGAGCCGTGAAGTCTCACCGTGAGATTCGTGTGTTTGTTATCTCTTTTGCAACAGTCGTCGTGCTCGGGCTATGGGTGTTCAGCGGACTGGTGACGTGGAGGACGCTCTGGGTACTGCTAATTGGATTGTTGCTCATCGGTATCGGTTACTATCTGGTGTTGATGCGAACCTAAAATCTAAAGATTTCTACACTTTCTGAGACCCATAATAGAAGCCAATTGCTCCACCAAGTAGACCTGTGATCGCTGGTAAAACAATTTGTAGGAATTGTTGAGTACGTGCCCACTCATCTGCCCCCAAAAGAACTCCTGCAAATCCTGCAATAAGTGATAACGTGAAGAGAACTAAGAGGAATAATGCAATCCATGCCCGAACTGAATGTTCGGCAACCAGTCGGCCTGGTTGAGGACTAGATTCCGGAATTGGATCCGTGCGTGTTATTATCCGCCGATCTATGTCTGGGGCTGCGGGTTGCGATTTACTTTTTTCTGATGAATCTGCGTTCAATGTCGCCCCACAAACCTCCAGGTTCTGTGTGTACTCTTGGAAAACCAGATGTCTTTTCTTCACTCTCACTACCAAATCGCAAACCCTGGATTTCTCGAAGCTCACCATTCTTCATTGCATATACAGCGCCTCCATCCTCAACGACATTTTGATACCAACGCAACAACCTTATGCCGTCTTCAATCGAAGCGACTATATCTCCTCTTTGCATTATGTCTTTGAACAGATCAAGTCCATCAGCGAGGTAATTGATATTTATTCTTCCAACAGTGACCCAAATCCCATCGTAATCTACGAGTCGATCAGGAGATCTGGTTCGTCTGGTTAATTCAACTGGGTATATCTTTCGGTCAATAACACCGACAACATCCCCGCCATCTTCGATGACGTTGGAATACCACAGATAGAGCCGCATGGCATCCTGAAAGGTAACATCAAGATCAGTACCACGGTCTCTTGACAATTCTTCTAACGTGCGCAGCGCATCGTCTTCAATCGTCAAATTAAGTGTTGCCAATGAAATTCCTACGCTCATGAGGTTATATTCACTATCTCATTCTACCTTGCCTTTCTGGGATGGCTAGAAAATTAACTAAACCGGAGTCACCCGCTGCCGAACCAGCACCGCCAGACCAGCACTCAACACTGCCATGATCGCCCCAACCTGCTCACTGGTCAGCTCTAATCCGAACGACGCGCCGAGCGCTACCGCCGCACCAACGAACCCGCTGAGTAATGCCGGCTCATGGCGTAGCCGTTCCAGAATCCCTGAACCCGTCTCGTTTCTTGGAGTTCGCCAGGTGACGACGACATAGACAGCCAGGAAAAGCACTGCCACCGCGACAGTCAGCATTCCTAACCCAATGAACTGATTGAATGTAATATTCATTTCTGTACACTCCTATCCTGAATGCTCTCGTTGCGTCCCCCAACATCCGGTGAGGTGAGACTGACTTACCGGATTACGTGGCGGGAGCAGTCATCCTCAGGCAGCTGCAAGCAACTGCACATACCGCTGACCCAGACCGCCAGATCGCGCTCTCCCGTCCGGCCAGACCTCCAACAGCCTGTTGTCAAACAACTGGCGGTATACACCATCCTCATCGAGCGTCATGCCAGACAGTGGATAGCCAACCGGATCCGGCTCATCCAGCCCGCCTAGCTCAGCCCACAGATCCAGCATCCGAGCCTCACGGATATTGATCACCCAGAAGC
>CAZNYB010000030.1:38337-39960 GCA_964577155.1 uncultured Thermomicrobiales bacterium
AGCTCAGCCCACAGATCCAGCATCCGAGCCTCACGGATATTGATCACCCAGAAGCCGGTCTCATCAAACAGCCTGGCGTTCGGGTCGTTCAGCACTGGCTGTTCGGGCTTGACGTTCTGCAGCATGCGGTTCACGTCAGCGACAAACAGATCCCAACCACCGGTCTCTCTCAACCACCTTGGGCAGTTCTTTCCAGTGGGGAACGCATTAGATTTCCAGTGGTTGTGCTGTACCAGCCGTTCGATACCGAGTGACCGCCGATCGAGCGCCCATGCCGTGCCATGTACCCAGTTCACCCGGGCGACATCAAACCGCTGGCCGTCATCGACGGTGCTCTCCAGCGCCAGCGAGGTCCGGTTACCTGGTCCGTTGTAGCCATCGGCGGCATGCCAGGCGACCTCATCCCACGGCAGGTGCTGCCAGAACCCTGAGTCGCCGATCGTTCCGTGCCAGCTGGCCGGGAGGCTGGCTGCTCGATCGCTGCGGACATAGTTGCAGTGTGCCGGCTCATCAGCGCCGAATGACCGGTTGTCGGTATCGTGGAAGGTCACCCACTCATAAGCCAGCGACAAACCAGGCCGGTTGCCACGACCAACTCCGATGATGCACTGCTGCCATTCTGGCGTCGCAATGCGAGGCCGGTCGTTGGTGCCGCTGTCAACCCATTCGTACAGATCGTTGGCCAGAACAGCAATCATCGCGCCGTAGCGTTGCCCCAGCGGTGTTGCCTCGTAATCAGCCCATGGCGTGAATGCCCAACGCTGTTCGAGTTCGTGAAGTACGGTGACGACACCGGACCAACCGTTGTTCTCGATGATTTGCCAGCGTGGAGCGCCAGGGTTGCCGTCTTTCCATGGTCCGAGTCCAATGGTGTAGACCAGCAGGCGGTTTACCGTCGCTTCAACGCCGATCCGCGGCGTATCGAACCAGAGGGCCTGACCTGGCGCTGAGTTGATCGCACCGATGCCTGACGGGTTGTTCCGCTCCCTGAAAAACTGTGACTGTCCACCAGCAGCTTCGTGAGCGATCATCGCAGCTACCAGGAATGGATGTGGATAGACTCGTTTGCCGTCGACCTCGACCGCTGCCGATCGGCAGACATCGACAATATCATCGCCGTAGTGCCGATCGATCGGGATGTACGGGGTGTTGAGCCAGCGGGCGTAGTCAGGACCGATCTTGTCGAACCAGGACAGGATCTGAGCGCCATCGGCTTCGTCGCCGACAACAAGGATCTCGGTTGTACGGGAGAATACGGTTACGGTTGCTGTCATCAGAACCACACCTCCAAAATTCTGTTACCCATTGCGCCAGCCAGAATCAACATCGCAGACAGAAACCAGCGACCAGCTCGCCCGAGATAAAACAGGTTGCGATCATCAATTGCCTGCGAAATCTGCTTCGGTAGTTTGTCCAGTTTTTTGTTTATTTCCTCGATGCCATCCCGGTTAGCTGGAACCTGATGCTCCAGCCGTGTAATCCGGTCATCATCATTCCGCTGCCGGTCCTCGATGCGGTCTAGCCGCGGGATCACCTCGTCGTTCAGAATCGTTTTCAGCTCATCGTTACTGCACATAGCTACTCCAGTTTCGACACCCGTTTTCGCAAACTCTCGAACTCGCG
>CAZNYB010000031.1:0-39583 GCA_964577155.1 uncultured Thermomicrobiales bacterium
GCCTGGAGCTGCCGCACCAGATTTTCGTAGGTCTCGGATATCACCACATCTCCGGTGCTATTATCGATGATGAGCACGATCGTCGACTTGGCTCCCAGCGTGAGCGCCAGAAAAATCACCGCGCCGATCGCGACCGATCCGCCAATCCACTTGAGATAACTGTTGCGATTCGGCGTGCTCCAGCCCCGCCAGAGCACCAGAGCAAACAACCCGACTGAAAGCAGGCCGGCAATGAAAGCTGTCCAGCCAGTCCAGGTGATGATCGGTTCAATGGAAGGAACTTCTCCCTCGTTGAGGATGACAATCTCATCCGGGATCTGATCGGTCTGGATGACCTCGCTACCTTCCGGAGCAACCAGATTGACGATCTGAGCGATGATGTCCTTGATTGGCTCCAGATTAATCGCGACCCGATTGCCGTCGTTGTAGACCAGAAAATCGAAGATCAGGCCGGCGGCCCGCTCTACTATCCCCTGAACAAAGGATGTGCCAAGGATCTCGGCGATGATGCTGGTTGCTCGATCACCCACCAGATCCAGGATAGTCGGCCGGTCGGCTAACGCAGTGTCGACGATTCTCTCGGCAATAGCCGTTCGAACATTGTCGGCGTCGAATGTGTCGGTGGTTATCTCGACAAAGCTGTCTTCATTGAGAATGCCGGTCTCTACCCACACTCCGACATTTGCGACCAGGAGGAGCAGCGTCGCGACAATAATCAATACGATCGACAACGGCCGTGACATGGTTTCCCAACCTTACAGTGTCCAGGTACAGTTCATCGATGCTGCAGCGTTTCTTACAGCGTTTTTTACAATGACAAGCCCATAATCGGTGCTCACAATGATATCCAGTTGCTTGCTTGCTTTCCGGTCAATCCCGGTGACAAGACTCGTGCTACAGTACCCGAGCAACACGCTTGTTGCAACAGCCAGTTGCTGCTGATTGTAAAGACATTTTTGTCGTTTTCCAAGAATTATGTAGGGGTATGGTAGAGTATTTCACATCTGCTGGAACCTGGTGCTATTTCACCTGGAAATACCTGATGGAGAGTCGATGAGACAACTTCGATTTGTGATGACGAGTGTTTTGGCGATTGTGATTACTGTTCTCGCTGGCGGCGCGGCGTCGGTTGCCGCACAGTCTGATCCTGTCGATGGCTGCGAATACTTCGAGGAGACCGGTCACAATCTCTGTAGTCCGTTCCTAGCGTTCTGGGAGGCTAACGATGGCGCAACCACTTTCGGCATGCCGCTGACCGAAGCCTATGACGAACGCAGCAGCGACACCCACCTGGTCTACACCGTCCAGTACTTCGAAAACGTCCGCATCGAATACCGGCCAGACAACGCTGGCACGCCATATGAGTTCATCCTCGGCCGGCTTGGTCCAGAAGTCCTCTTCTACGTCGACGGCATCCGCTGGCAGGAGTTGCCGAAGAGCAACCCGGACGCCGAGCACTACCAGGCAGCCACCGGACACGCCATTGCGTCTGAGTTCTGGGACTACTCCTCCTCCCACGGACTGGACTATGGCGACGATGGCGTCTCCTTCCGTGAGTCGCTTGGTCTCTTCGGCTATCCAATATCCGGTGTTGAAGCGGGACCGAACACGGCTGGCGACGTTGTCCAGATGCAGTGGTTCGAGCGGGCCAGACTCGAGCTGGATGCCAGTGGCGCGGTCATCATGTCACCGCTGGGTGTACAGATGACGACCAACGAAGGCCAGTTCAGCCCGCGAATCCAGCAGGAGTTCGACACCAACCTGAACTACTGGCAACAAGCGCTGAACGTGCCAGGGATCATGGCCGGTGTCTGGGTGAACGGCGTTGGCGGCTGGCAGAATGCTTCCGGCGTCGCTGACCGCGACACCCTCCAGCCGCTCACGTTTGACGACCATTTCCGCATCGGCAGCATCACCAAGACCTTTACCGGGACACTGATTCTCCAGCTGGTTGAGCAGGGATTGATGTCACTCGATGACCCGGTCAGCATGTATTTCCCGGACGCACCGAATGGTGACAACATCACGATTACCAACCTCGGTCGCATGGAGAGTGGGATCGCCACCTACACGTTCGACCCTGACTTCCAGCAAGAGCTCTTTACCAATGTTGAGAAAGAGTGGGATCCCTACGAACTGGTGGAGATAGGCTTCCGCAACACTGAAGCCGGTTGTCCCTATGCACCGGAAAGTTGCTTTGAACCGGGTACGAGCTGGTTCTATTCCAATACTAACTTCACGATGCTCGGGATGATCGTCGAGATGGTCTCGGGGATGAGCTACGCTGAAGCATTGCAGACGATGATCCTGGATCCACTCGGCCTACCGAACACCTACTTTGGCGACGGCCCCGAGATGCCGGAGCCATTCACCCATGGGTACACCTTCCAGGGACTGCCGGACAACGCGACGGTATCGCAGGAGTCGACCTTCTGGAACCCGAGCTGGGGATTCGGCACCGGTGACCTGATCTCGACAGTCGGCAACCTCAAGGACTGGGGACCAGCGTTAGGGAACGGGACGCTGCTGAGCTCGGAGCTACAGGAATTCCGGACGACGCTTTCACCAGCCGGTCTGGGACCACTTACTGAGCAACACCGTTACGGGTTCGGCATCGGCTGGGTCGAAGGTTGGTGGGGACACGAAGGGTCGTTACCGGGATACAACACGACCGTCTACTACCGTCCCGATATTGACGCTACTATCGTCGTTGCGGTCAACAGTGACGACGTGCCTTTCGAAGGCGCGATGGTCCCGCCTGCCAGAATTATGACCTTCTCACTCATCGATATTGGTGCACGGGAAGCACCGCTGGGTAGCTTCGATCCAGACATCCCATACGAAAGCTAGATCATCAGCGCAGGGGAGACGTGATCCATCGGGTCACATCTCCCCTGGCAGGCTGTTTTTCAGGCATCAAACAGACCCTTCACGATCAATAGCGCTATTGACACCGTTTGATCTTTTACCTCAGATGCCAATGTAGTGCCAATTGGGAACAAGCTACTTCAGATGACACCTTGCTGACATACTGGCGGGCTGGTATTGATCTCGGGTACCGGTGTGTTTTCGAGAGAATGGTGACGCAATCACAAATCAGGTATTTTCAAGAGTATCGAGCGAAGTCCGTAGACGCTGGTGCGGCGAAGTTGATGCCGGACCGGTGGCCTGGCTATAGCTGACTATTGGGGGAAGCAACACTGATTCGACTACTACTCTGCCTGCTCCTGTGTGCGCTGATTCTGCTGCCCATCGCTACGCCGGAAGGTTCAGCGGGGTTCGACGATGCGAATTTCGTCGTGCCGCACGGCAACCAGGGGCTTGAATTCGGGCAGGTGATCGACAATAACGGCCAGATCCGTTTCACTGACGAGATCGCCGCCCGCATGGTAGCGGCTGGCGCGAAATGGGTGCACATCAACTTCCGCCTCGGCGGCTTCCAGAACTGGGTCGAGACAGATAGTTTCGGCTACCCAGCGCTTGACCTCTACGACGAGGTCGTCGCCACCGCCGAACGCCACGGCTTGCGGGTCGTCGGCCTCCTTTCGAACGAAGCCTGGCGGGGCGGGCTGGCCAACTGGTCGTCCGGAAGCGTCGAGGCAGGCGAAGGCACCGGCGCCAACGGCTACCTTCAAGAGTTCGTGACCGAAGCGGCAATCCTGCTCACCACCCGGTTTGCCGGTCGGATCGACCACTGGGAAATCTGGAACGAACCCAACGCCGCCGAAACCTACCTCTACCCGTCGAATTTCGCCTGGTTGCTGGCAACCGCCTACTCTGAGATCAAAGCGGCGAACGTCGCTCCGGTGCATCTCATCTCGGGCGGCCTGTCCAGCAAGCAGGACCAGAACGGTGTCGTGACCGGCCAGAGCACCGGCGCTGACTACCTGGCCGCCACCTACGCCGCTGGCAAAATACATGCTGGTTGGGAAGACATCCGCGTCACCCACGGCAGTTTTCCGCTGGATGCCATCGGTCAGCACATCTACGTCGACGGCTTCCAGCAGACGGACCGTGAGACCGTCCGCACGGCGCTGGATCTGGTGCGCGCCGCCTATGTTACCGGCGAAGGAGGCGACGAGTCGAAGACAACCGTCGTCACCGAAATGGGCTGGGCCAGCGGGAATGTCTCCGAACGTGTCCAGGCAGACAACCTTCAACTCGCCTTCACCGAGATCGTCAATACACCCTACGTTCAGACGGCGTCCTGGTTCCTGATGCGTGACGAACCGGTGGCGGGGCTTGGCTTCGGGTTACTGAGATCTGACAGTTCGGAGAAGCCTGCCTGGCGCGGCTACCGGGTGATCACGATACCGGAAGCGCCGCCGGTAGAGCCATTCGGCGTCCTGGCGACGGGTCTCGCCGTCAAGATCCAGCTGGAGTGGCACGTCAACGTCGCTCCTGATCTCGCTGGTTACCGCGTCTACCGCGCTACTGAACCGGCCGGCCAATTCGACCTGCTGACGCCGGAGCCGCTCACCGAACCCGGATTCATTGATGTCAGCGCGCCAGCGGACGTACCCCTCTTCTATCATATTGTCGCCGTTGATACTGGCGGCAACGAGTCCGGCGTCTCGACAACCGCCGGAGCGGCACGCAGCGAGCTGGCGACGCTCGATCCCTTTACCGATACCTGGAGCCGGACGGACGCGCCGGTCGCCAGCACCCAGGTCAACCGCACCTGGATCTGGGGGAATACACCGTTCACCCCGATCATCACCGAACGCTACGACGACGCGCAAGACGGCTTCCGTCAGGTGCAGTACTACGACAAATCACGTATGGAGCTGGCAGATCCCGAAGCGGACGAAGATTCAATCTGGCGAGTCACCAACGGATTGCTCGTCTGGGAGCTGATGACCGGCTGGTTGCAGGCAGGCGACGACACCTACGTCGAACGGGTTCCTGCGCAAGTCAACGTCGCTGGCGATCCAGAAACCGGCCCAACCTATGCCACACTCAGCCCCCTCCGCTGGGCCAACGCCACGAGAGAGGATGAAACTATCATCTCTCGCGTCGACGCCAGCGGCAATGTAACGAAAGATCCGGCGCTGGCTGGTCACGATGTTAAAGCGGCTCATTACGTGTCGGAGACCGACCACACCGTCGCAGAGCCGTTCTGGGATTTCATGAATTCGGAGGGACCGGTCGACCAGGATGGCGACATCGTTGAGGATACCCTCTTCGAAAACCTGTTCTACGCCACCGGGTTCCCGCTCACTGAAGCCTACTGGACCGACGTTGAGATCGCTGGCATCCCGATGGAGGTGCTAGTCCAGTGCTTCCAACGCCGTTGCCTGACCTATACCCCGGACAACCCGCAAGGTTGGGAGGTCGAAGCAGGCAACGTCGGCTGGCACTACTACCAGTGGCGTTACAACGTGGAAACCGAAAGCAGCGAGTAGCGCACTGAACGAAGATCCAGAATGCTCATCGCAGCAGAGAATCCTGTGTTCACCCGTCTTTTGTCCCGATTCCTTCACCGGGAGAAAACAAGGTCATCCGTTCCATCTAAATTTTAGTAAGGATAAGGTTTCTGGAGAAAACACCCTTGCGGATGTCATTCTGAGCGAAGTCTTCGGAGTCGAAGAATCCGATGGCCAACCATTCAAGAGGCGTCAAGGTGTTCCTGAGCTGTGTTCTGCTGCCTTATCCTGCGACATGTACAACCCAACGCTTGATTGGAATGCGGTGGTCACCCTCCGGTGATCTTGGCTATCGGGTTTCTCGACTCCACTTCGTTCCGCTCGAAATGACTTTTGTGTATGTTGATTGCTTCCACAGGATATGACGTGCGATGAATACACTGGAACAATTGACACGAGATTCTCCCATACCTTTAGTACCAGGGTTTATTTGACTCCCTCTACGCTGCCGGAATCGGCTGCTTTTCGGCGACGAGCTGTTCGAGGAGCCAGATAGCGTGGTCAAGACCGGGTAGCGCCTGGAGTTGTCGTTGGAGATCCCGTGCATGCTGCCGGTAACGCGGATCATGCAGGATAGCCAGGACAGCGTCTCGGACATTGCCCGGCGTCCGCTGCGCCGGGTTGAGGGCGATACCCGCGCCGAGGCTGGCGAAGCGGTGGGCGTTGCGAAACTGGTCGCCGAAAACCGGAAGCATCACCGCCGGGACGCCATTGAGCAGGCAGGCCATCGTCCCGCCATATCCAGCATGCGAAATCATCAGATCGCAGTGCGGCAACACTAGCGAGTGAGGTATGAAGGGCACAAAGTGGACATTCTCCGGCTGCGGCCCGAACTCCGAGGCGTCACGGTCTGTGCCTAGCGCGACGATCAGGTTGAGATCCTCGTCGCGCAACCCCTTGACGATGGTTTCGTAGTTGCCAGGTGCGGTGTTAGCGACGGTACCCATGCTGACGTGAACCGTCGGACGGTCCGGTAGATCCGCTATCCAGTTCGGCAAGCTGACCCCGTCGAGATCATCGAACTGATCCGGTCGGATGAAGTGGGTCACCGGCGGGACAAGCTCTCGTTCACCGGGCCAGACCGGCGGCAGACCGGCCAGGGTCAGATAGCGGTGGCTCATCAGCCCCTTGGGGTCGGAAGGTAGTCCAAATTTCTGGCGGAGGTCATCCAGCGCCGGCTGGAAAGCTCGTTCGACGTGTTCCGGGTAGAACTCCATCGGGCCGGCGACTGCATGCGGGATATCCATCAGCTCGGCGGCGACGCAGCCGCCAAACTCCAGCCACTCCCGGATAATGATGTCCGGTTGCCACGCTTCAGCGATCCTCAGCAGGTCAGGAATCATCCGCTCCGGCAAATAGTTACACAGCGACAGGGTGTAGATATGCAGTATCTGGTCCAGCGGAGTCGTCCAGGAGGCTCGCAGTTCGGCCAGTCCCTCATCGATCAGGATGTGCGCCCCGCCAGCGAAGGCATCGAACCCGGCTCGCTCGACCACCGGCAGAAAGTCGGCATGAGTCACGAAGGCAACATGATGTCCGGCGGTCTCTAGAGCTCGCCCGTAGGGCACCAGCGGAAAGAAATCGCCATATCCCGGCAGGCAGGTGAAGAGTGCGCGCATCCTGAACGTCCTGAATCTACCTACGCGTCAGGTTTCGTGCCGACTGCCAGAAAGCTCATCCCGGCGGCGAAGAAACTATCTGCCTTATCAAGACGCTCGAGTCCTTCAGCCCATTGCCGGGCTTCTTCTTCAGAGATCAACCCTCGTTCATAAGCACGCCGACCGCTATCGCTGATCGGCACGATACGATCCAGAAGGGTGAGATTGGTGAAAATCCATGGAAAGACTCGTACATCGATATCTGTCAACCCCGCCCGGCGCATCTGACCGTAGAATCGGCGACCAGCCCAGCCGTTCGCAAGAACGTAGTCCTTGGCCATGTGATTTATCTTGCGCAGGAGTTCGGCATCCGGGAAATCCACAACCCGCCCTTCGACATCTTGATCGTGGAGAGCAATCCGGCCACCTGGTTTCGTGACCCGAACGATCTCGTTGACAGCGTCCTGTGGTTGATGCAAGTGCTGGAAGACCCGGTCGGACCGGACGACATCGAATACATCATCTGGAAATGGCATCGCATAGATGTCGCCTTCGACAAATTCAACCTTCCCATCCACGTCTGCTGTTCGTTCCCGGGCCTGAACGAGAAATTCACTATTGTGGTCGAGGCCGACAGCCCGACCGGTCGGTCCGACCAGTTCGGCGATGGTCGCCACATCGTCGCCGATCCCACACCCAACATCGAGAGCCGATTGCCCTGGTTTGAGATCCAGAGCAGCGAACTGCCACTCCTTGTTTTCTCTGGCTAGCTCCATCATTTCGGCCAGGTAGTCGATGTTTTTCTCGGTGTCACGCTGATCGGGACTGGCTGACCAGGCTTGGCTCATGATGCCTCCTTGATTCAGATGCCTGGAGTTGTCATATTCACAGATAGACAATAATAGTACAAGACATCGACTATCGTTGCCTTGTGGTTACTTACTCAACGGTGTGTAGTACTCAACCACTGCCGGCGACGCCGACTGGCACATTTCCCCGTAGCGATACAATGAAGACTCAGGGAGCGTGAACTCGCAGCATGAACACGGATGAAATGATCAGAAGAGCCGTGCAGGCCGAAGCGGCAGCCTTTGTCGATCTGTACCGCGCGGCCGGTCCAGTCTGGAACACAGCTCACGATGAGATCGACGGGATCCGAACGGTCTGGAATCCAAATGATCCCGACCCGGCCTTCTCTATCATCCTGAACCTGTCGGATGCTGCTGACTACGAAACCGTCATCGGCGAATTCGAGGCGCTTGGCAAAGGTCGCCGTATGCCGAGGTTCGGGATCAATGGCAATCCGGCAATCGAGTCGTGGTGGCGGGCAGGCGGCGATGTCGCGGCGAGTTTCACGCTGGCTGACGAAGAGTTCTTCTGGGCCAGGCCGCTGACTGATCCCGTTCCACTTCCGGAGCTGTCAGAAGGCGCGACCGTCGAGCTGGCGACCGGCGACATCCGCGATCTCTGGGGCGAAACGCTCAATCTTGGACACGATTACAAGGCCGGGCACGCTCGCGGCCATGTCTACGCCGCCGCAATCGGTGCACCCAACTGGCGACACTACCTGATCCGGGTCGATGGCCAGCCAGCGGCGGCGTCGGTGCTCTACATCGCCGCAGACACCGGGCAGTGCTTCGTGACGGCGACGATACCGGAGTTCCGCTCCCGCGGTTTCCAGACCTACTTCGTCAACCGCCGGCTCCGGGATGCGCTGGAAGCTGGCTGCACGATGGCGGCGACGCAAACGGTTATCGGCAACGCCTCAGCCCGCAACATGGAGCGGGCTGGCTGCACGCTCCTCTACCAGCGCCCGATCCTGTCGAAGCCGTTGTAGAGGATCATGAGAACTGGATCGGCTCTGGTCCTGCTCGACCGTCGCGAAATAGCGCTTTTGATATGCTGGCACATAAAGCAATTCAGTTCATCTGATTCAAAGACGGTCAGATTCGTGGTTTCACGAGTTTGCGCCGCTTGCTCTCTCAGCTTTCGCCATTCAACCGTAGCGAATTCAACTATCGCTATCGGACAGGTAACCATTAGTCACAAGGAGGAAATCAATGGTCACCCCAGAACAGACACAGAAATCATGGGACAACATCGCGACTGACTATCATGAATATGTTACCGCCCAAAACATGACACTGGCCGAGATTGCCTTGAAACAAGTCGATCTACAGCCTGGTATGCGCGTACTGGACGTTGCAGCTGGTAGCGGAGCCCTCAGCATTCCAGCAGCCCGGCTTGGCGCGCAGGTCGTGGCAACGGATATATCCCCGGTGATGGTCGAGCAGCTTGTCGCGCAGGCACAGGCCGAGGGACTTTCCAACCTGGAAGGTCGGGTAATGGATGGGCAGGCGCTCGATCTGGCTGACGAAAGATTCGATGTCGCCGCATCGCAATTTGGTGTCATGCTCTTTCCCGATCTACCACTTGGACTACGTGAGATGGCTCGTGTAACCAGATCGGGAGGACGTGTCCTTGTCGTGGCGTTTGGTCCCCCGCCGAAGGTTGAATTCCTCAGCCTATTCATTGCCGCGGTGAAAGCGGTTGTTCCCGGCTTCACCGGTTTGCCAATGGATCCCCCGCCATTGCCATTCCAGATAGCGAACCCCGAAGTATTCCGCAAGCAGATGATCGAATCCGGGCTGAGCGAGGTTCGGATTGAACCCATCAACTACACAATGAAGGTCGACTCCGGACAGCAGCATTGGGATATTGTGACCTCAAGCAATCCAATTGGAGCCGCCATGGTCGCCGGCCTGAGCGAGGAACAAAAGGCTGCGGTGCTGCAGGAGCTGTCAAGCAATATCCATGAGCGATCAGCTGGAAATGAATCAACCATACTGAACAACCAGGTCAACATTGGCATCGGAACGAAATAAGACTGTACAACGGCCAATCGGAGTTGTTTCGCGGATAAGGTTTCATGGCTGCTGCTGTTGGTGTTTGCCATAGCAGTGTTTACGGGATAGTCTCGTCAGCCGGTAGCCGGGGCAGTTCGCTCGAGATGCCGGGCATAAACAACTTGTAACTCGCGGTTCGCGCTTACGTTCTCCAGGAACGAACGCCGTAGATGTTCATCCGTGATTGTTTCCGCGTACCCAAGCAGTTGGCGATGTGCCGTTTCTAGCAGGCCGGCGGCGCGGGGATCATCGAGGGTGTCCAGAATGTGGTAGCAGGTCAGGTAGACCACGAAGGGCTCAAAGGTCTCAGCATCAGGGTATTCCGCCAGGGTTGCTAACATCTTTTCAACATAGGCCAGCGCCTCGGGTAAGTCGTCCTGAGCCAGAGCAATCTGGGCCAGTCCGGCGCGCGCTGCAATGACTTCAGATGCTTTATCGACCTCGTTGCAAAGCGTAATTGACTGCTGATAGGCTTCAGTCGCTTCTGCCAGACGATTCATACCCGTGAGGATTTGACCGGCGACGACAAGAGCGCCGGCGAGGTCGACGTTACTGCTCAGTGACCGGGCTGCCGAAACCCCACGTTGTGCATAAACGTGCGCTTGCTCAAGATCGCCCGTGTGATAGTGGCGAGCCGCGAGCGCAGTCCAACCTGTGTGCACAACGATCGGCGTTTCAATACCTTCGATGAAGTGAAGGAACCGGTCGAGATATGCCTTTGCGCCAGCGTCGTCGCCGAGATAGGTGTGCGCCCGGCCGAGGCATGCGAGGGTATGTGCTTCGCGCAACCGGTCAACGATCTCATGGGTGAGCATCAGTGCGCGCTCACTCAACTTCCGGGATGCCTCCGGGTCCCCTTGATACAGGGCAACGTCACCGAGTTCTTGCTGGGCTATCGCTTCACCCCAGCGAAAGTCCAGCCGCTGTGCAAGACCCAACGCCTGTTCGTAATACTCACGCGCCAGCGCAAACTCGTGTGATGCCCGCGCGACATTCGCCAGGTTTGCCAGGCAGTGCATCTCGCCGCGCACGTTATTGCGTTGCCGGCAGATCTCCAGGCTCTGGCCAATAAGCTGCCGGGCACGGGCAGCATCATTCTGACGGACCGCACTTGCTCCGAGCCAGAGATAGCCAAGATAACTGACAAGCGGCTGTAAATCGAATCTGGCATCGTCGTTCGAAATGCGTTGTACCTGACTCAGTGCCTTTTCAAGATTTCGCTGCGCTTCCGCATACTGTGCCTGTTGCAGCAGTGCTTGCCCCTTACTCAGGTGGCCTAAGAGCTCGCCTTCGATTCCGTCGCTCGCATGCCCGAGAGCAATGGCCTGCCCGGCAATCGGAATTGCCGCGTCAAATTCGTCTTGAAGTACCAGGGCCAACGCTTCTATCGCTCGCAGTTTGCTCAAGACACACGTATAGCTTCGATCGTTCGCATTGCGCTGCGATTCATCACGGTCCAGGTAGGTCTCAAGTCGCTCGGCGGCCAGATGCATCAACCGTTCGAGTTCGACGTTCTGCGCAACCAGCGAGTAATACCTCCACAGCCCAATCGCGCACTCGTCCAGATCCTCGACCCGGCCATACTCGACGGCCGACATCCAGGCCTTATTGATATTGTCGATGTCCGCCTGTACTTGCCTGGCTGCAAGCTGCGGTTGTTCTCCATCCAGCGCTACCTGACGCTGTGCCACGAATGCCAGGTAGAACTCACTGTGACGATTCTCGACAACCGCGCGTTCGTCAGGGAGCAGGTCGAGTTGTTCCGCGCCAAATTGCCGCAATAACTCATGGATCTGGTAGCGGCCGTCTTGCTGGTGAAGCAATGATTTGTGGGCGAGGCGCGCCAGGGTACGAATCGACGCGCCAGCGACGGCATTCGCCGCCTCACGAGTAAATCCGCCCTGAAACACCGATAGCTGGCGGAAAGTCTGGCGACCGGACTCGTCCAGTGAACGCCACGATCCATCGAATACCGCTCGCATGCTACGATGACGCTCGGGCGTCTCCCGCCACTCCGATGATAGAAAATCGTGGTTGTGTTCGATTTCTCGAGCGATCTCGACGAGTGGCAACACATCGACCCGGGCAGCCGCTAACTCGAGACCGAGCGGCATCCCTTCCACCAGCTCACAGATACGCGATACGGCAGACTGGTTGCTCTCTTCTATCGTGAAATCCACTTGAACCCGGCGCGCACTCTGCGTGAAGAGCTGAATCGCGGACTCTGGTGTTGCCTTCTGGGAATCCATGCCATGAACCATGTATACCTGCTCGCCAAGCACGTTCAAACGTTCACGTGAGGTGGCAACAATTTGAAGTTCAGGCGCTGCTTCTAGCAATCTGACGACGGTCTCAACGCCATCCAGCAGGTGTTCGAAGTTATCAAGAACGAGAAGCAATTGTTTGTCTCGCAGTGCTCGGGGTAAAGCCTGCCGGATGTCGCCAGTCAGCGTCAGACCCATCGCTGCCGCGATTGTGGATGCAATCGCATCTGGCCTGGCAACTGACGCGAGTGAGACGAAGAAGACACCGTCCGGATACTGGCTGAGTCGCTGGTTGGCTATTTCTAGCGCGAGGCGGGTCTTGCCCATGCCGCCGACGCCAACCAACGACAGCAACCGCACATCGAGCTTATCAAGAAGCCTGTGAACTTCGGTAAGTTCTTGCTCTCGCCCGACAAACGGTGTGAGTTGCGCTGGCAGATTATGGACCGGCGCTGGCAATTGCAACATTTCCGGTGCAAACGCGTCATCACGGAGCCGTTCGTAAAGGGCGCGGGTCTCGGTATCAGGTTCGATGCCGAGTTCGAGCGCAAGAATATTCTTGCAGGTCTCATACTGATCGAGCGCCGCGGTCCGGTTGCCCTGCAACAGCAGGGCGCGCATCTTCTGGCGATGAGCGTCCTCTCGCCAGGGCTCAAGCATCAGCTGACGATCCGCGAACCGGCTCATCTCCTCGATATTGCCAGTTAATTCGTAGTGGGTCGTCAGGGTGTGCAACGCGCCGAGCGCCAGTCGATGGTACTGTTCGCGCCGGGCAATCGCCCACTCTTCGAATGGCTGACTGCCCCCGGCATAGACACCTTCGAGGAACTCACCGCGATAGAGCGCACAGGCTTGCTCCAAACGCCGGATACAGGTCTGACATTGGGCGAGGTGCCGGTGAGCATGTTCTTCGCAAGTGAAAATAAGCGACTCGAATCGAGCGCAATCGAGGTCTATGCGTTCCAGGTCGAGCTCCAGCGTCTGGCGAGTGACCTCCAGCACATCAGTCGCTGGCGTGTCGGAAAGCCCTCTCCGTAAACGCGCAATTGTCTGTCGCAGGTTAGTTAGGGCAGCGGACTGCGGCTGGTCTGGCCAGAACAGGGTCGCCAGAAATTCGCGGCGATGACGCCTGGTGGATTCCCGACTGGATTCGTCGGCGAGATAAGCCAGCAGCGCGCGGGTGGTATCGGTGGCAAAGCGGACTGGTTCACCGTTCCAAGTCACCTCGAACGGTCCCAGCAGAGAGACGTTGATCGTCTTCTGGTCGGTTGCAGTGCTGGATGGGTCCACTATGAAAACCGCTCGCGATCACCCATTCTGCACCACGGGGGTCGCGGCCAGTCCCGGTGAAGATGAAGTACTCCAATCTTGCCCATGCTGACCGCCAGTATAGCAGGTCGTATGTGGTTGAACGTCTGGTCGGTTGTCACGTCACTGTCACGCCTCTGTCACGCACTCCTCTCTACCGTAACTGCGAAGTTGTCGGTCAATCCGAAAAAGGAGTCATCCATGCTGATCTTGACTGTCAAATACAAGAGCGCACTTTCGTATGACCAAATTCTGATCGTTGTGGAGGAGCGGATTTCCGAGTTCCGAGCGTTGCCAGGTTTGATGCAGAAATATGACGGCTACGAGCAGGAAAGTAATGCTTACGCAGACATCTACATCTGGGATTCTGAAGAAGTGCTGGATGCTTACCAGACGTCTGATCTGGCACAGTCAATCGCTGCCGCCTACCAGACCAGTGAGCCACCTCGTATTGAGAACTTCAACCAGGTCGAGACCCTGCGCCCTCTTGAGCCCGTGGCTCCGGTTTCGTAGGAGAACTAACAGAAAGTGAGTCATGTGGATCGTCGCCAGCCCGAATATCACGCTTTCCTGTTGCGTCTCTGGCGCGATGGCAGCCGGCATGGTTGGCATGCATCGCTACAGAGCACCGATACCGGGCAACGATTTCATTTCAGGACACTCGATGACCTCTTCGCTTTTCTCGACGCCAGCCTGGAGGCTAACGATGGGGAGCGATTCCCAGGAACTCAGCAACGATAGCTTATGTCCCTGCCGGTATCTGTGGCAACCAGCCTGCGCAGAGCCAGCATCGATACGACAGGAGGGTCAGAGCCTTCTGAAACACAGATGAAGCACTCTCGCAACCAGATTGCGAACTACCGGATGAGGAAATTCGAGCGAAAGTTGTACTGTAAGGAGTCATAATGAACGCGTCGGCTCTCCGAAAAACATTGAGTATTACCGTTGTCCTCTTACTTGCCCTGATCGGAGGCGCGGCATCAGTTGCCGCACAGACTGACCCGGTCGAAGGCTGTGAATACTTCGAGGAAACTGGCCACAACCTTTGCAGCCCGATTTTAGAATTTTGGGAGGCTAACGATGGCATCAATC
This sequence comes from uncultured Thermomicrobiales bacterium, assembly GCA_964577155.1. Taxonomy (GTDB): domain Bacteria; phylum Chloroflexota; class Chloroflexia; order Thermomicrobiales; family CFX8; genus CAZNYB01. The sequence continues at coordinate 14,595 of CAZNYB010000031.1, forward strand.
AGTTCGGGATGCCACTCACCGAAGCCTATGACGAACTCAGTGGCGACACATTAATGGAATACACCGTCCAGTACTTCGAAAATGTGCGCATAGAGTACCGGCCAGACAACGCTGGCACGCCATATGAATTCGTGCTTGGCCGGCTGGGCGCTGAAGTACTCTTCTACTCAGACGGCGGCGTTCCCTGGCAAGATCTGCCGAAAGCTGATCCGAGTGCCGAACACTATGACGCGATAACCGGCCAGGCCGTTGCGCCAGAGTTCTGGGACTACTACTCTACTCATGGGCTGAATTTCGGCGACGATGGCGTCACCTACCGTGAGTCGCTCGCGCTCTTTGGCTTCCCGATCTCCGGCCTGGAAGAGGCGATGAATGCCGAGGGAGTATTGGTCCCGGTGCAGTGGTTCGAGCGTGCCAGATTGGAACTCGAACCTTCTGGCGACGTCGCCATGTCTCCGCTTGGTGTCGCCATGACCGAGCGTGACGGCCAGTTCAGTCTTCGCATCCAGCGCGAGCTGGACGCCAGCCTGCAGTACTGGCAAGAGACACTCACCGTGCCGGGCATGATGGCCGGCCTCTGGGTGCCGGGTGAAGGCGAGTGGTCCAACGTCGTTGGCGTCTCCGATATCGAGACCGGCGAGCCGATGCACTTCGATCAGCACGTCCGGATCGGCAGCATCACCAAAACGATGACGACCACCCTGATCATGCAGCTGGCGGATGAAGGACTGCTCTCGATGGACGACACGGTCGATATGTACTTCGACGACGTGCCGAATGGCGATACGATAACGATCTTCGATCTCTCCAGCCTGACCAGCGGCATCGCCAGCTACACGGTCGATCCCGACTTCCAGGAAGTGCTTTTCACTGATCCCGAATATGAGTGGGATCCGATGGAGCTGGTCGACATCGGCATCAGAAACACGGCGGCTGGTTGCCCGAATGATCCAGATGCCTGCTTCCCGGCCGGCGAAAGCTGGTACTACTCAAACACCAACGTCGTTATGCTGGGTCTCATCATCGAGCAGGTCACCGGACGCAGCTACGGCGAGGTCTTCGCCGAGGGCATCCTGGAACCGCTCAACCTCGAGCACACGATCCACCCGGTGAACGCCGACATGCCGGAACCGCTCGCGCATGGGTACACCCTGCAGGGCGTCCCCGATGGGTCCGATGAACGGCAAGACGCCACCTTCTGGAATCCATCCTGGAGTTTCGCAGTCGGAGATGCAATCTCAACCTTTGACGACCTGCACACCTGGGCGCGGGCGCTGGGAAGCGGCGCGCTGATCAGCCCTGAGATGCAGGAGCTCCGGCAAACGAAGGTAACCGTCGGGCCGAACACTGAAGAACGCGCCTACGCCGTCGGCATGGGGTACTCCCACGGCTGGTGGGGCCACGGCGGTGAGCTGCCCGGCTACAACAGCGTCGCCTACTACCGGCCAGACATCGATGCCGTCTTTGTGGTGATAACCAACGCCGACCTCGTTCCCTTCGAAGACACGCTCGTTCACCCGGCTTACCTGATGGGTGATTCAATCATCGACATCGCCGCCCGGGAAGCGCCACTGGGTGAATTCGACCACGAGGTGCCGTTCGTCGATGAATCACTAACGAACGACGAAGGGTAACGTAACGCGACCGTAGCATCGCTGTGCAATAGAACCCGGAACCGGCGGCAGATGCTCTGCCAGGCTTCTGAATCAGATCGGATAACCCCCGGCAGGTTGCCAGGGGTTATCCAGCTCTCATCTCAGCTCTAAAGATCGGTCCAGGTCTGACCTGGCTGCCGCAGTCTGCGCCAGATTCCGTAACTACCCAGTCCGGCCAATGCTATTCCAGCCGCGATTGCGGTCAACCGCAGCCAGTTTGACTGACCGGTTTCAGCGCGGTCTTCCTGGGTCAGGCTCAGATCCAGCCGGAGCGAGGCGTTCCCTTCCGGATCGGCTTGCCCGTCACCTGACTCTGACGAACTCTCGCTCATGCCTACATCAGCCTGGCTGGAGGTTGGCGACTGGGATACCCCTGCCGCAGTCGATTGAGGAACAGATGAAGACGTGGCAGTTTGTGTCGAGGCGTGGGCGGTATTTGTGCTGGTCTCACCAACCGTCCCGGTGGCTGGAGAGGCGGTCGCTACCGGCGAAGTTTGCGTGCTTCCCGCAGCAGTGCCAGGTGTCGCTTGCGGAGCTGGCTGCGTGCCAACGAGCGATGGTTGCCCGGTGGGCGTAGACGAAGGCGTGATAGTCACTGTCGAGGTTTGCGTCGCTGTGCCAGTGGCCGAAGCGGTCGAAGTTGGCGTCTGGGTGGCGGTTGGTGACGGGGTCGCGGTCGATGTCGATGTCGAAGTAGCCGTTGCTGTCGCGGTTGCTGTTGGAGTTGATGTTGCCGTCGGCGGTGTTGTGGCGGTTGCCGTTGCTGTCGCTGTTGCTGTTGGAGTCGGGGTTGAGGTGGCTGTCGGTGTCGATGTAGCTGTCGGAGTAGGTGTTGAGGTTGAGGTTGGAGTAGGCGGCGTCGCAGCAATAATCGTGAGCGTTGGGCCTGCCGCCGTTGCATTGATCGTACCTGCAAATGTTGTGATACAGGCGATGGTCAGTGACGTGCTGATAGGGAATTGCTGGCCCGGGCTGGCCGCACTGGAGAGCGTCGCCGTCACCGAAACCGGCACGTTATACGAATTCTGCGAGGCAGGCAGCGTCGAGCTAACCTGCCAGGAAGCGGGCGTTAAAGTAGCTGACAGCAGACCGGACTGCGTGGAAGCCATATTGTTGACCGATACCTGCGAGACTTCGAAGACAGTTACCTGCAGAGAAAGTGAAAACGAAGTCGTCTGACCAGGATCCAGGATCAGCGTTGTCGGACCGGTAGGAACAAGCGACGCTGAGCAGGTCGGGTTTGGCCCAAAAGCAAATGCAGGCTCTTCGACTATTCCTCCGGGACCAGCTGGAAGCAGGAGCAGCAGCGTAAAACTCAGCGCTAGCGCGGTGAGTCCGATGTTGAGACAACCTGGCGAGGAAGTCATGAGATCCCTGGCAATCTGCGAGTCATCACCTGCTGGTTCATCCACTATATGCGAAACAGGCCGGTATCGCTACTCTCATGGTTAAGACCAGCGAGTGAAAGATTTCTTACGTTTTTGTGTTGCTAAGGAGTTTTGCGCGCCGGAAAGTATCTTCTTGATCCGGTGTTAGTGATTGGCTCAACCTGATACGGCCAACATTCGTCAGCAGCTAGATCGCGAGAGAATACGATGTTGTGATTTCAAGAGGCACATCAAAGAAGGCCGCCTGTTCAATTGAACAGGCGACGCTTGTACTGGGAGTTGCTGCTAGAAGATCAGTATCAAGAGCAGAATAATAATGATTACCGCTAGTAGCCCTCCGCCGATGTAAATTCCACCACCCATGTTCAAACTCCTTCTTTTTCTAATAGACAATCGTAACTATTGATGTTCAGCGTATTGCTGAGAAGCACCGACTACCGTTCCCAGTAAGGGTCAACGCCGTAGTACCGGTAGACAGCTGCCGTCCAGTCATGATCACTTCCATCCGGCCAGTTGTCTTTATCAAACCCTGGAGCATGCTCCAGCCGCTCCCGATTAATGTCGAGAACGAGCTCGTGCTCATCCGGGTCAACGACCATTGCCTCCAGCGGCACGGCAAACAACTTGCTGCCGATACCCAGGAACCCGCCGAAGGAGAGCACGGCATAGGAGACGCTTCCTTCCTGAAGATCTATCATCAGATCTTCAATCTGGCCCAGATCTTCACCTGCAGCGTTTCTCACCTGATCTCCGATTAACGAGGTTGCGGAAAGCGACAGGACACCTGGTGCTTGCGATTGCATGATTTTCTCAACCTTTCCTCTGTCTATCGCGTGATATCCAGTACGATTACACGGTTGCACTACGCATCAAACCTACCCCGCGTCTGGCAGTCTGAGAACTGATCTATATCTAGAAATCAGGCATAGTTGGAGGTACAAAAGCAGGTCGCTCGAACCATTAACTTACTGATTGTTCCGGGAAGACGTCGACTGGATCGCTTGTTGTTCCTCAGTCATGGCCGCAGTCTGGAGAAACGACCGGTCGTGCACATAGAGTGTGCGGATCGGGAACGGGATCGTTATGCCATGTTCATCATAGAGCGCTTTAATTTCAACAATCACATCGTCCAGCGTCTTGACGACCACCCGACGCTTTGACTCGGTCCACCAGCGCGCCCGCAGGTTGACACTGGAGTTGTCCAGGTGGACAGCAAGGACATCCGGAGCCGGGTTGTCGATAACCGCCGGGATTTTTGACATCGCCTCAAGCGCCAGCCGTTTGGCCAGCTCGATGTCATCATCATACGCGATGCCGATGTCGTATTCGGAACGGCGAATATCATCGGCGGTGTTGACCGTAACCGGCTGGGTGAACAGATCGCTGTTCGGAATGACAACCAGCCGCCCGTCGTAGGTCCGGATCTGGGTAGACCGGGTTTCGATGTCCACAACCGTGCCTTCAAATTCATTGACGACGATCTGATCGCCGATTTTGAACGGCTGGGTGATCAGCAGCAGGATGCCGGCCAGAAAGTTCTGGGCGATGTCACGAAATGCAAAACCGACGATAATACCGCTAATACCGAGAATGCTGATCAGATCCTCGGCGCTCACCGATGGGAAGACAACCGAGAGCCCGACGATAATACCGAGAATGATGATCGCCCACTGTGCCAGGCGGCTCAGAATCAAGGCGGCATAAGCTTCACGCTGCGTTCGTTCCACTGCGCGCCTGATTGACGATCGCACCAGCCGGGCTGCGATATAAAAGACAACGACCAGGACTACCGCGATAAAGATGTTCGGCAAATTAGCCAGAAAACCATCCAGCATCGACTTGAGTTTTTCGGTAGTAGGATCAAGGTCAATAAACACCGGGTTGCTCCATTCACATCGCTGACAACTATTACTTTCACCGATGACGCAAGTCGCTGCCATAGACAGGTTGTCAGCCAGAGGCACAAATCAGGGTACATTTCAGACGGCAACTTCGTTCGCCAGCGAGGGTCCGTTTTGGACAACCCAGGCATAGCCCCGTTCCAGGACACTGGAATTGAGAGCAGTCTCTGGGTGTGCCAGCAAGCCTGCAAAACCGGCCTGAACCGCGAGTTCGATCACCGGACCGTCAAAAGATCTGGTATTCCGCGTCCGCTAAAGGCTACTGCCTGGACTATCGTACCGATCTTCGAAATTCATCCGAGTTCGACGTACCCAACACCGTCCTGAATACCGATATCGACCCCGAATGGTTCTGATAATTCTGCCATCCAGTCGAGAATCTGATCAGCCAGCTCGGGGTTTGCCATGCGTGGAATGCCGCGCTCCGGCAACCCGGCGCCATAGCCGAGCGTCAGCGGGTGCAGTTCGATGGCCACCAGTTCACGGTCCTCGTAACTGCAGATTGGCAGCACCGTCTCCCAGTAGAGGTGATCGGCCGGGAAGCTCCGGCGTCCGCCATCGAAGGCTTCGTCGAACAGTTCGCTGACTGTCTTGCTCCGGTCGATGCCCATGCGATCGTAGTCATCCGGCGCGAGCCGCTGCAGCAGCTCAAACTGATAGATGAAGTTACCGAGCGAGTAGAAGATCGGCTTCCCGTTGTAGATTTCGATCCCACGAAGCACATGTGGTCCATGGCCGATCACCATATCCGCCCCGTTGTCGATCGACGTGTGTGCGAAGTCGATGATGAAATCCGCGGGCAGCCAGCGCTCGGTCGATTGTTCGTGGGCATGAATACTCATCAAGGTCAGATCCGACCGATCGCGAGCCTCCCGCAACGATCTCATGTTGGCATCGAGATCTCCCTGGTGGGCTTCGGTCCGGATACCCCACTCGTCACCGGCGATGAACGAGCGTGCGGCGAAGAGCACTTCGCCTTCACGTTTCGGCTCGTCTGGCCAGCCAAGCCAGTTGATGAACTGCCGTTGTTGTTCCACACCGGTCCGTTCAGCGATGGTCTGAATCGCTTGCAAATGATCCTCGTCGACGACGTAGAGCGTGTCAAATCGCTGCGGATTCAGCTCTGGACGCCCGGAGACATTGCCGCTCCGCAGGCCTGCCCGCTGGCCTGGCGCAAAGGTTGACGCGCAACCGACCAGGCCGATTCTGCCTCCTGGCGCATCCAGATAAGCTGGCGCGCGAGCCTCATCAAGGTGCCGGCCGGCTCCGGCGCAGGCAAATCTCATCTCCGCGAGCGCATCGAGTGTTGAGGTACACCCGTATTCGCCATAGTTCAGCGTGTGGTTGTTGGCAAACGCCGTCAGATTGAAGCCCATCCGCATCAGGTCACGGGCGACGTCCGGGTGAGCGGAGATGTTGCCGCCGCCGTTCTCCACGACCGGCGCGCCCTGGTAGTTGCTGAGAACCACTTCGAGATTGGTGAAGGCGACGTCACAGGACTGGATGAGGTTGACCATCCGGGTAAATGCTTCATCGGTATAGTCCGGCATCCTGATCGTGACCAACGCATCCCCGGTTGCGGTAACAGTGAACGTTCGCGACATTGATGGTTCTCCTACTCAGACTGCAACTCTTATTGATGTGGTTCATCATAGCTCAGATCTGAATGTATCCAGATCCGTGCCGGACGAGTGTGCAGGTATCCATTCACGTAAACACCTGGTTTGTTTAACGTTGAGCACGTAGAAGTTTGCGACGACCGAACTGATCTTTTCAGACTCAAATAGTCTGTCGCTCGATCATATGATCACATGTGTAAGAAAGTTGAAAGCCGAGAAATGAGTGATTTCTTCACCTTCCGCCGGATGCTAACAACCGTTGTTATTCAGATCATTTTCTGGATCGGTCATATTGCCACCATTGTCGTCGGAGCTGCACTAGTTATTTACGGTATCGCTGGCATGACAGACACCGATATTGATATCGACGGCGTGCTCGATGTGTCAAACTCCGGCAACCTGACCGACGTCTTCTGGGGCGTCGTGATCCTAGTTGGCGGACCAATCGTCGTACGTATCGCCTGTGAAGTCGTTATCCTCTTCTTTCGCATGAATGAAACGCTCACCGATATCCTGAACGCGGTCGGGCAGCGACCGGCAACAGTGACAGTTAGCGAAACCAATGCGCTCACAGCTGAGCGAATCGACCAGGCGCAGGACCGTACCGAAGAGAAACTGGACGAGATGCAGGAAGACCTGCAAGAAAGCCTGGAAGATGTTCGCGAGAGAGTAGAGAACTCCTGATGCTACTCCTCGTATTGACGATTCGCAGTTACATGATTGTGAGGATATGAATGTCTGAGTGGGAATATCAGGTTAAAGTCGAAAGCAGGCTATTTGCCAGCAAAGAAGACATATCGAAGCTCGAAAATGAGTTGAACAAGAATGGCAACCAGGGCTGGGAACTCGCCGCCGGGCTTCACTCAGCGCCGGATGACCAGCGAGTGGTGCTGGTATTCAAACGGCAGAAATCGATCGTCGAGTCGGCGCTCCAGTAGCCCTGCTGATAGGGATCAGTCTCACTGATACATCAATCTGAAGTATCGGGCTGCCTCCTGCCGGTTGCTCACGTTGAGTTTGGTCAGCAAGTTGTGGACATGGTTCTTGACGGTCCCCAGCTCGATGTACAGCGTGTCGGCAATCTCTTGATTGGTCATGCCTTCAGCTACCAGCTTCAGGACATCCTGTTCCCGATCAGTTAGATCGGGGACACCGTCAACCTGTATACCTGCGTCATCACACAGTTGCGTCAGTTCAGCTATCCGATCCATGAGCAACCCGACAACCTCAGGCGATGCATGCGCGTTGCCCTGTGCGGCGGCACGGATGTTCTCCAGCAGATCGTCGACCCCGCCTTCTTTCGGCACGTAGGCGGTAATGCCAGCCTCAACAAAAGCCAGGATCTCCTGACTGGAGCTACCCATTCCCATGACCACGACGCCACAGTCGATCTGCTTTGCGTTGATTGCCCGCACCAACTCTAGTGCCCCTTGGTCGGGAACCGAGGTGCTGATAATGACGACATCAGCATCAGCTGCGTTCTCGATCGCGTCGTCAAATGACGAGGCAATATGAGTAACATGTATATCCTCTTCATCGTTGAGAATCGTGGAAATTAATGTGCCAATCAGCGGCTCTTCATCGACAAGGAGCACTTGAATCTGCTCCATCTCACCTCCATTCGTTTCATAGGTTTATACACATTGTCACTGCGCGTCGCTCAAAGTTCGGGCAACCTGGAGGTACTGTTCCCGCAACGTCTCTCGCTCCCATCGATCACGTACGCAATCTCGCGTTGCGCGATCAATGCGAATAGCCTGCTGTAGAAGAGCGCCGGGTTGCATAGCAGATCCACCAGCCATGCCGATTCCTTCGATTGCATCCAGGAGTACACTGAGCACAAATCCATTATCACCCGCAGCGTGTACAAGTTGACCGAATACGCGATCCAGCGTTCCCGAAACAGAGATCGGCGAGGCAATGACTCGCAACCTCATCTGTTCGTCAAAGCGGTACTTCGAAGGGATTTTTCGCTGGCTGAGCTTGCTGAACCCTGCGGTAAGCCAGTGAACACAGGTGGTGGCAGTTTGCGGGTCGTTAACGCCGGGCGAAAGCGCTCGTAAGGCAATTTCCACCAGCTCGTCGAAGAGAAATCCAATATCCTGTGTCGGTGTGCGCTGCGAGTTGACCAAAACCGCGCTGTTAAGCTGATTGGCAAGTTCTTCCCGATCGGTTCCAGCTGACGGGTAGACTTCCATGAGCGGTAAACCAGGAAAGATAAATGAACCGGGCTGTTCGAGGAGTTTCAGCACGAGGTCACGATCCCGGGCGATGCGCATGAGCCGATCTTCATCAATCCCGACAACGTAGCCAAGGTCTGTACTTTCGATAACACCCGGCTCAACTTCGGATTCAGGGTCTGAAAGGTCCTCAACCTCCGACTCATCCGATGTTGATTCACCGAGTGTTTCGGGGAAAAGCGCGTCGACGGCATCCTCAAGTTCCTTGCCTACACCAGCGATGATAGTTGACGCGTGAAGCGAGGTGGCGATGTGGTGGATAAAGAAAATGAGGACACTAATACTCAACAAGGCTAGCGCGAAGCCGACGGCAACTGACACTTGAGGAACGAACTGGAAGTCCTCAAGCCCACGCACGGTACGCAGGGTCATCAGACAGTAGACAAATGTTGCCAGAAATGTCCCCAGCACGACCTGGTTCGCCGTGTCTTTCATGAAATTCCGCAACAGTCGCGGCCCAAACTGGGTGGAAGCGTTTGCCAGGGCAACGATCGTGATCGAGAACGTGACACCGGCAACGGTGATCATCGACCCGGCGATGGTGGAGAGAACTGCCCTGGCGCCTTCTGGACCGCCAAAATAGAGGAAGTCCAGCCGCGAGTCCGGGCTTGGCGAGACGCGCTGGTCAATCTCCTGACACAGAATGGCTAGAACAATGGCGAGAACACACATGAGCGCCGGAATGACCCAGTAGCTTGTGCGCAGCAGCTCCCACAGATTAATCAGCCGAACTCTCACCGTGTCGCCTCAATTCCGGCTTTTACAATGGATAAGACTGCCAGACGACGCGAGCAAGCTCATTGATTGAAGGCTCAGTTGTCATCCGTCACCGTCTGCTCCAGCATTGACCGTTCAACGATACCGATCAGTTTGCCGTCAGGCCGGGTGACGACAACACAATCGACGCCATTTCTTTCCATGTAGTCGAATGGCTCACCAGGCTTCGCGTCCGGTCTGAACGTTGACGGACCTAACTCCATAAGCTCCCGAATATCTCGATCTGGATCTTCAGCGAGCATCTCCAGGTTAACCAACCCGAGGACGACATTCGACGCATCTACAACGACACTTACCCGTTCATCAGTTCGCTTTAACCGGTTTGTTACCACGGAGGCTTTCTCACCCAGACGGCACGTTTCCGTTTTTCGGGTGAGATCGCCGGTCATTGGTGGCGACTTTTGTTCTTCCTCCACTGGCAGATCCTGAGCTAGCCAGTCCGCCTTCCCAGCCACATAATCATAGACATCTGTAAACCCGAATGCTTCGAGCAGCACCGCTGCTCGCGGACTCATGTCTCACAAGCCATCCCAGCAGTAGACGATCGTTGCTGCTGTCTTGTCCAAATGGCTGACAGCATGCTGATTCAGTTCAGTCAACGGTATGCTGATCGCCCCGGGGATATGTTGCTCATGAAAGGCCGCTTCGGGCAACACTTCGATAAGTTGAGCGCCACTCTGCATGCGCTGCAGGACATCCTGATAGTCGATCTGTTGCACCATAGAAGTTCTTCCAATCTGTGATCGTTCGAAATGCAGCGAGGACGGAGCATGAACCCTATAAGTGTGGCGCGACAAGATCAGGCTGACGATATATCGGCCGTTACCCGAGGATAGATTTCTGGATACATATACGGTATGTGAGTTAGCCAACAGGTCTCGTCGGACAGACCAGCCAGGGTTACTGCTCGATGAGAATACGGTAGATCTCCCTGAGGGTGACCAGACCGCCAGCAACGAATAATGCTCCGATCAGGACATACATCGCCAGCGTTACCCGTCTCCGGTTCAGCCACCTTGCCAGGCGCGCCGGTCGCCCGCCTAAGTCGGTAGTGACGGAAGCGCCGGTTGTCGTTGGGAGTAGACGAACACATGCCAGAGAAATTCCAGCCAGTACGGCGAGCGGGAGGAGGACCACGCCATAGGCACTGACTCCAACGGTCACTAATCCAACGAACGCACTCAACAGTAAGAGAACGATAGTTAGCTCACCGACGAACTGCACAGCGATATAGCTACCCAGAGACCGCAACCGCATAGATGAGACCGGCAAGGAAGCCGGGATAAGCCGGTTCAGCCAGCCGGCAACCGGACCGATAGCGAAGCCAAATCCGAAAATCAGCAACCCGAACATGAGGACGTTGACCGCTGGCGACCCGAGCCGGCTGAAATCAGCGTTGCCGCTGTTGATCTGCAGCGATCCGAGCAGGAGCACGAAGAACAATCCGGTTGCAAGGTTCTTCAACCAGCCGCTACCTGGCAACCAGGGGCGGAACAGTAGATACAGCAATCCGCCACCGATTCCCAGGAAGAGCGTTGTCTCCGCCATCAGCGACAACGTTCCTGCAACCGTAATATCTCCGACTTGCTGACCACTGCTCTGAGTTATGGCAACAGTGCCGGGGTGCTGACGTTCGTACAGGTAGCCGCTCACCCGCATCGCGATACGCCCGCCGATGCCGCCGACGACAAAGCCGACGATCATACCGGACAGAGCGGCGATGCCAATCGCCCGGGAAAGCGAGGCGGCAGCCAGCAGCAACGTTTTCATTCGCCGGGTGCGCCTCATCTTCAGACGGCCATTGACGGAAGGTTGCCCGGGCTGCAGGTCAACATATCCGACACTGGAGGCAAGGTTGGCTGCCAGTTCATCCGGGAAATCATCGTCCGGCCAGGCAGGCTCACGAAGCTGGCGGACAAGCCGGGCGGTATCGATCAGTTCGACAAGCTCGGGATCATCAGTATCCTGAACCAGCGGCGCGTGTTCGGCATTGAGGGCGTCGATGGCCTGGTCGAGCTGGCGATCCAGATCGTCCCGAATATGCTCGTTCACGGGCTCACCTCCTCACGGAGCGCGGAGCGAAGCGCCTGGAGCGCCCGGCGCTGGAGCTGGCGAACCGCCTCAGGACTGCGTCCCATCATCAGGCCCGTCTCTTTCGAAGATCGAGCTTCCAGAATACGCAGACGAACGACCTCCTGATAATCACCGGAGAGCATCGACAATGCCTGTTCCAGGTTGTGCCGATCCGCCGTCGCCAGCGCCACCTGCTCCGGGTCTGGGTCTCCAGCCGGAAGTTCGGGAATATTCTCCAGGTCGATCGTCGGGTAGTTCTTTCGCCGCCAGCGATCGCGCAACAGATTGCGGGCAATCGTGGTCAGGTAGGCGTGGAACGGCGCGCCGGTCTGCTGGTAGCGGTCCAGGGAACGCAAAGCACGCAGGAACACCTCCTGGGTGAGGTCTTGCGCCTCGGCCCGGTTCTGCACCGTGTGGTAAATAAGACCGTATACCGGTCGCCACTCCTGGCGGCAAAGTTCATCAAGCGCGGCGCGGTCGCCGCTCAACGCCCGCTCCAGGAGCTGCTCCGCAGCCATGGCCGCTCCTTCTACCAGCAAGAACGAACCGCGATACATTCTGTGACGTACACCGGACAGTCTACCGGTTTTTTACCGGGTATCCAGTGGCGGAGCAACGTTGAGCCAGTGAGGCACGCGAAACCTGTTGTGGTGAGACAATTAGATTCGTCTTTTCATGATCTTCCACGATTGATCGGTGGCCTGACGGTTGAACAGATTTATTGATCCGATGACACACTCGCACTGGTGTTTGTGGCCGGTTCTTCTAACAATGACGCTTGCCATCATGATTTTCGGAAACCTCGCCCCGGAAGCAGGGCTAGCTGCATCGCCAGAAGGTGCGGAGCAAAAGTGGGTAGATCTCCAGCCAGTCGGGTTCGGACTCGACCAGCCGGTCTATATCACCAACGCCGGTGACGGCAGCGGCCGCCTCTTCGTCGTCGAGCGAGGCGGGCGGGTCCGGATCATCAACGGCGACAGGACGCTGCTGACCCCCTACCTGGATATCGCAAGCGATGTCGACGGCCAGACCGGTGAACGCGGCATGTTTGGCCTGGCGTTTCACCCGCAGTTCACGGAGAACGGCTACATCTACGTGACCTATAGCCGTAAATCTGGCGAGTGGGTGCTGCGACGGTTTACCGCCGACCCTGAATCGAACACGGTCAACCCGGACACCGGCACTGACCTGCTCGTCATCCCCTACCCGGGTGAGACCCACTATGCCGGCATGATCAGCTTCGGGCCGGACGGCTACCTCTATGCCGGTATCGGCGATGGAGGGCATTTCATTGACGAGGAGAATCCGGCCCAGGATCCGGGATCGCTGTTTGGCTCGATCATCAGGATCGATGTCGACGGCGGCGAACCGTATGCCGTTCCGCCCGACAATCCGTTTGTTGGAAATCCAGCCGCCCGTCCGGAGGTCTATCTCTGGGGACTACGCAACCCCTGGCGCTTCAGTTTCGACCGCCTGACTGGCGATCTCTACATCGGCGATGTCGGATTTGAATCCTGGGAGGAGATCAACCTGCTGCCGGCTGGCAGCCCTGCCGGGCTGAACTTCGGCTGGCCGGTGATGGAAGGGTTGGAGTGTTCCCCGTTTGCCGCTGCTTGCGATCCGTCGGCGTTCGTACCGCCGGTCGCGAGCTACAGCCACGACGAGGGGTGTTCGGTCTCCGGCGGCTACGTCGATCGTTCTGATGAAGGATCCCCTCTCTACGGTCACTATCTCTATGGCGACTTTTGTGAGGGCACGATCCGGGCGCTCTCAAATATCGGGGAAGGGAGCTGGGAGTCTGATCTCGTTACCGACTCAGATGCCTGGATCACGTCGTTCGGCGAAGACGAGTCCGGAAACATCTATCTGACCGACTTCAGCGGTGGCGTCGTATACCGCATTGTCGCCAGCCACACACCACCGGTTACTGAGATCACCGGCACTGATCCCGAACCTCTGGTAGCCGGAACCGTTGGCTGTCACTTCATGCTTGAAGGCGCTGGATTTCCCAGCTCTGCACAGGTGACGATCAACGGCGAGACTATAGCGACCAGACACATCGGCAGCACCAGGCTGTTGGTGACCGTGCCAAACACGCTGCTGGCAGCAGCCGAAACCTTCACCGTCTCAGTCGCAGATGCTGAATCGGGCAGCGTCCTGGCATCCACAACGTTTCCCCTTTTGAGTACAGGCATCGCCGACCGCGCCCTCCAGCGTGTCTGGGAACGGACCGACGATCCGGTTGCCAGCGGCGCGACCTCCCGCACCTGGATGTGGGGGCCTGAGGGATTCGCCTGCGCTGCTTACGAGTCATACGACGACGCGCCCGGCGGCCAGCGCATCGTCCAGTACTTCGATAAGTCACGTATGGAAGTCACCAAACCGGACGCCGACCCGAACACCGGCTGGTACGTTACGAACGGGTTGCTGGCGCGGGAGCTGGTCACCGGCGAACTGCAGATCGGAGACGCACGATTCGAACAGCGACAACCGGCAGAGATCAATCTTGCCGGAGATTTCGATGCCGAAAATACCCCAAGCTATGCATCCTTCCGCGATCTCCTGGCCACACCTGCGACGGTCGAGGGCACGACACTCATCCAACGAATCGATAGTCAGGGTGTCGTCTCACCTGATCAGTCGCTGGCTACCTACGATGCCCAGGCTACAACCTACGTGCCGGAGACAGGCCACACCGTCGCCGGTCCATTCTGGGCATTTCTGAATCTGAGAGGACCGGTTCGTGAGACTGGAGAACTCGTTGACGGACAGCTCTTCGCCAATCCCTTCTACGCCACCGGATTCCCGATCAGCGAAGCCTACTGGGCAACCGTCCCGATTGCTGGCGAACCTCAGGACGTGCTCATGCAGGTCTTCGAGCGCCGGGTGCTCACTTACAACCCGGCCAACCCGGCTGGCTGGCAGGTCGAGAGCGCCAACACCGGCCTGCACTACTACCTCTGGCGATACGACGTCATTCCGCCGGACCGACAGTTCTGAATTTGCCACGCTGATTCAAGGATCCTCCGGCCTACAATAGCAAGGAGAAAGGGCAAGCCGAGTGAAACCATTTGCCGAGTTAACCCTGCGTGGCCAGGCTAGACGGCTGCGAGTGCTTGCTGAATCGGCCCTGGCTGCCTACGACCTGAATGTGCGCCGGATCAGGTTGCTCCATATCGAAACCAACTGCACTTTTCGCGTTGACACGTACGATGGTCGTTCCTACGCCTTGCGCATCAGCCGACCATATGTCTTCACCCCAACTGATATCAGGTCGGAACTCGCCTGGCAGGAAGCCGTTGGCCGGGACACAGGAATCATCGTCCCCGCGCCGGTTCCCGCCCGGTCTGGAGAGGTTGTCATTACCGCTTCCGCGGCTGGGGTTCCGGAACCTCGCCACTGTGTAGTTTTCGAGTGGTTGCGAGGCCGTCACATGGCGGAGCAGATCAATCTGGTTACTGCCGAAAAGTGGGGACGGCTCGCGGCGTTGCTCCACCGTCACGGTCTAGAGTGGACTCCGCCGCAGGAATTTACTGCGCGTACGCTGAACCGGCTCTTTCCCTTCGGCGACCCAAACCGGCTGGACTCGCCGGCCGGACATGACCGCATTCCGGACGAACTGCGACCGCTGCTAAAGCGGATGGTCGCCGCTGTAACAACGGAGCTAAAACGTCTTTATTCCCAATCAGACAAGCCAGGGCTTGTGCATGGCGATCTTCATGGTTGGAACATCAAAGTAAACGCCGGGAATCTGCAGTTGTTCGACTTCGAAGATCTCTGTTTCGCCTACCCGATTCAAGATATCGCTACCTCATTTTTTTACATCGCTCCGAAACCAGATTTTGCGGAACTGCAGGCGGCTTTCAGGGCTGGTTACGAGACGATTAGAAGCTGGCCGGAGGAATACCCCGGTCAAATCGAACTCCTAATTGTCCACCGTGTCGTCGACACTCTCAACTACGCGCTCAGCTGGGAAGGGCAGGCGGGTGAGGAGTTTGTGGAAGAAGTCATAGAAGGTCTGAAAACGCACGACCGGCACATATTTGAGATCTGGGAGGCTTCTGCTAAATGAAAGGCTGGTCACTACGTTACTTCGGGATAACGATGCAGGTTTGAACAAGTATGACGACAGGCGACCTACCGCAACGATTCCGCTACTATTGAAACGTACTAACCGGCTAAGATGCTTCGTAGGAGGCATAACCATGCGCTGGAGATCGCTTTCCCTTTTGGCCCTGCTCCTCATCGCTGGTCTACCGGTTGCGCGACACGCGGCCGCTGTTGAGCCAGGCAATCAGTATTTCCAGCGCACCTGGGACCGGACCGACCTTCCGGTCTCCACGGGGCAAGCTGTCCGTACCTGGATGTGGGGTCCGGACGATGCCGCGCTTACCGGCGTTCTCCGGGAGCCGTATGTCGATGCAACGGACGGCTACCGCGATGTCCAGTACTTTGACAAAAGCCGGATGGAGATCACCCACCCGGACGCGAACCCGAACTCCATCTGGTACGTCACCAACGGCTTGCTGGTCGTCGAGTTGATCACCGGGGAGCTACAGGTCGGCGACATTCTCCGCGAGTTCTACCCTCCGGCGACGGTCAATGTAGCTGGTGACGCCGCAGATCCCGATGGACCCACCTACCAGACCTTCAGCAAGTTGCTCCATGAACCTCCCCCTGCTGAGGGAGCCATCCTCAGTCAGCGAGTCAACCGCGACGGAGCGTTAACGACCGATCCATCGCTCTCCAGTCAGGGAGTCACCGCCACGGAGCTGGTGCCGGAGACCGGCCACCGGGTAGCATCGGTGTTCTGGGCATTCATGAACTCCTCCGGCGTTGTCTATCAAGATGGTGCATTTTCCAGCGGACCGCTGTTCGAGAACCCGTATTTCGCCACCGGCTTCCCGATCACTGGCGCCTACTGGGCCGACGTGCTGGTGGGCGGGGTGTCAAAGCTGGTGCTGATGCAATGCTTCGAACGGCGCTGCCTGACCTACACACCGTCGAATGCGCCTGAGTGGCGGGTGGAAGCCGGCAATGTCGGTCAACACTACTATCGCTGGCGACGTGACGCTGCCGGAGACTGGCCTTCCTCCGGTCAGAACCTGAACAACACCCGTAACGCTTCCGACGAGACGACGATCGACGTGAGCAACGTCGCCGGCCTTACCCTGAAATGGTCACTCCCCACCACAGGAAACGTCTCGGCCACACCGGCTGTCGACGGCCAGTACCTCTACGTTCCCGACTGGGCCGGCAATCTCTACAAGCTGAACCGGGAGACCGGGGAACAGGTCTGGGTCCAGAACATCTCCGAAGTCACCGGCATCAAAGGCAACTTCTCCCGGACGACACCGGTCATCGCCGGATACGCGATCATTGTCGGGGATCAGGGTGGCCGCTTCTACTCCGGCGCGCGGATGATGGCTTTCAACCGGGATACTGGCGAATTGCTCTGGATGACGGTCGTCGATGATCATGCTGGCGCGCAGATCACTGCTGCCGCTTCCGCTTTCGGCAACCGGCTGTATGTTGGCGTCTCGTCGGCTGAGGAGGCCTACGCTCAGGATCCCAACTACGATTGTTGTAGCTTCCGGGGCAGCGTCGTCGCGATGCATACGGTGACCGGAGACGTGCTCTGGCAAACCTATATGACCCCCGATCTGGCTGGCTACAGTGGCAACTCGGTCTGGGGCAACATGCCAGTCATCGACCTCAAACGGAAGTCCATCTACGTCACCACCGGCAACAACTACACCGTTCCCCAGCCAGCCCTCGACTGTGTCGAGCAGCACAAAGGTGATCCCGAAGCGATGCGCGCCTGCATTGAGGCTGTCCCCGGCGGCAGGGAGAACTATTTTGATTCGATTGTCGCCCTGGACATGGAGACCGGCGGCGTCCGCTGGGCACGGCAGGTCATCCCCTTCGATGCCTGGCACCTGGGCTGCATCGGGCCTGATCCGGAGAACTGTCCGAGTCCGCCTGGTCCCGACCATGATTTTGGGCAGGGCCCGATGCTCTTCACTGTGCCGGATGGCCAGGGAGGAACCCGCGACCTCCTCGGCGCGGGGCAGAAGAGCGGCATCTTCTGGGCGCTGAACCCCGACACAGGCGAGATCGTCTGGGAGACCAAGGCTGGTCCCGGCGGATCGCTTGGCGGAATGCAGTGGGGTTCGGCAACCGACGGCGAACGCATCTACGTCGCCCTCGCCAATAGCGACCACGTCCCCTGGCAACTACTGGGGAATGGCGACCAGACCGGGCAGACGGTGACGACCGGCTTCTGGAGCGCTCTGGATCCGGTCACTGGCGAGATCATCTGGCAGGCGACCGGCGACCCGACCAGCGGCTCGAATCAGGCTGCCCTCACCATCGCCAATGGCGTGCTCTTCGCTGGATCGGTTGACGAGCATGGCTCGATGTACGCTCTGAATGCGGCTACCGGCGAGACGCTGTGGTATTTTGCCAGCGGCAAACACGTCAACGCTGGACCGGCCGTCGTCGATGGAACCGTCTACTGGGGATCCGGCTACTCCGGTAGCCCGGATAGCGGAATCTTCACCTTCGGGCTACCGTGAGCTGGCTCAGGCTTACAGCATCAACCCGACGTCGAAGGTTCCAGTGTAGCCATCATCGGTCTGTTCCGGATTGATGATCAGCTGACTGCCGCCCTGCTGGAAGATCATGTCGCCTTCGTTGAGTAGCGTCCGGTACCCTTTGCTGGCGTACGGCTCGAGAGCATGCACCTCATCGGTGACCTCTTCATTGCAGAAGAACTGAGAGGTGAATTCGAAGCTCTGAGCAGAGCCAGCGTCGCCGCGAATCTTGAAGTGGATATGGACGGCGTGCCCCTGATACCAGCCCGGGTAGACTGTGGTGAATCGAACCGACCCGGCATCATCCGTAACCTGATACCCGCGTAAGAACTGCTGGCCTGAGGTGTTGAACCCGGGATCAGACACATCTGAATAGACGCCAAAAGCATCACAATGCCAGACATCGACAACCGCGCCTTCCAGCGCAACGCAGCCGTCGGCGCTGACCTGATACACACGCAACACCAGGTCGAGTAGAACCCCTTCGGCGACTGCCCCGGTCGATGGGTCCGGGCGGATATCGGACCGGTTCAACCCCTCGTCGACGAAGTACGGTCCCTCGGTCAGTTCGGGACTCACAATGCAGGTGGGGATCACCGTTGCGAGTTCATCTGTCGCCGTCACCACGACGGTGGATTCCGTTTGCTCCACCGTAGCGTCAGAGGCACTGTCAGTCTGGCTGGCTGCTGGTGTTTCGGCGATGGTGCTGGTCGGGTCAGACTGTTCGCTCGGCGCGCTAGCGGCTGAGTCGACAGCCGTTGCCGTTGAGCTTGCCGTGCCAGAGGAAGTATCGGATGCAGTGCCGGTGGCAGAGTCTGAATCCCCGAATGAGCAGCTCGCCAGCATGGCTGCACCGCTAGCGCCTAGAAACGCCAGCACTTCTCTTCTGGTCAGCACCCGTCCAACGGGATGATCGTCATGACACATTTGTTTTCTCCAATGCATTATCAGAAAGCAACATGCTCAACACACGATTGATATCCAGCGTTGCCTGGAATGTCTGATGTTCCAGACGGCGAAACGAAATGCGGACCGGGAAAATGTTGTGCTTTCCCGGTACATAGCACGGATGAACTTATCGAACTACGCGTCCGGTCGAATCAGGCGACTCGACGGGCCGTCAGGTAGCGCGAACCCCAGTACTCACTGTTCAGATCGCTGACGCCGACAGCGTTGTGCTCCCCGGTCGCGCTGATGAACTGGCCATCACCGATGTAGAAGCCAACGTGAGAGAGACCAGGCTGGTAGGTGTTCTCAAAGAAAACGATGTCACCTGGCAGGAGGTCTTCCCTGGCAACGTACATGCCGGTCTCGATCTGGTGTTCAATCGGACGGGGATAGTCATAGCCAAAGCGCTGGTTCAGAATATAGTAGGTAAACCCGGAGCAATCGAACCCTTCCGGTGTCTGCCCTCCCCAGAGGTAGGGAGTCCACAGATATTCATAGGCTGTCGACACAAAGGCGACTCCGGCTGATGTTGAAGCTGTGGCCTCCGATAAATAGGCGGCATGGACCCAACCGTAGACGTCGCCGGTGGCAACCATGTACCAGGCATCGCTATTTGCATCAAAAGCCGGTCCGTCTACAACCTCGAGGGCGGAACCTTCCCAGATCGAGGTCAGGATCGCGGTGTTGATGTCCGGCGAACTGCGGACATTGGCGCCGGCGCCGGAGGTCCCGGTCACCACGACAGTCGATCCAGAGGAGAAGGACGTGGCTGAGACTCCGGCCTCCGCATAGCTGGCAACCTGACTGGAAAGATAGGACGAGGCAACGTACCCGATGTACTCGTCATAATAGATCTCCGACCACCAGACGCCATCCTGCTGCATGGCATCAGCGGTCAGCAATTCGACAACCGAGCCGTCAGGAATCGCGGTGATGACTTCCGCGCCTAGCGAAGCCCAGGTGCGCAGATTGAGACCCTCAAGTCCGGCGTCGACGGCCATCAGGCTGCCTGAGGAGGTTCCGGATAGCGCCGCCCCGGAGTACGATCCGTTGGCGCTGAACGTGCTGGCGAGATAGTCGGCGATGACCCAGCCCTCGATCCAACCTTCGTTGGTGTTCGTTCCGATCAAAAACCAGGATGAACCGTCGTCAAGCGTGACCGGGCCATCCTGGATGGTTACCGCGAATGCCTCTGGCAGCGTCGTGAGAATGCCGGTCTCGTATCCAGGCTCGGTCCTTACATTCACACCCGAGCCATCCGTCCAGGAGATCTGAGCGTCGTCGCCGCTGGTGAAATCCAGCACGGCAGAGACTGGCAATCCCCAGGCCGTCGAGAGCACCACAGTCATCAGCACGGCGCTGGCTATCAGAGACATTCGTCGATATTTCACCGCTAACTTCCCGTCTGTTAGAACATGAGCCATATCGAAGCAATCGTTCCGGCATACCCTCACTCACGGTGTTTGCACCGCCAGACACTGTCCCCGGCAGCCACCGGTTTCGAATTCAACCGAGGCTCACTATGAGTTCGGTGGGGAAAAGCTGGGAGTTTCCTGTGAGTCACGTATGCCATAGTATCCCTACGGTCGCGCATGCTACTCGTAATACCCGCGTACGTTCGCATACGCAACGGTGACTGTCTGGCACAGTATTATAAACAACGTTGTCAATGCAAGGTCGGGGAGGCAGCAATCGTCTTCAATAACACGACCGGTGAATGGCATCACCGGTCAGCAAACCGACTGCTCAAAAGATCGAACCGGCAGTTC
The DNA here is from genome assembly GCA_964577155.1 of uncultured Thermomicrobiales bacterium. GTDB lineage: Bacteria > Chloroflexota > Chloroflexia > Thermomicrobiales > CFX8 > CAZNYB01. The sequence continues at coordinate 35,561 of CAZNYB010000031.1, forward strand.
CTCACATCGTTGCCAGACCTCCGGCTCAAGCAGAGAACCACTCAGACAATTTGGGTCGCGCTGAGCCACAGTGAAACAGCGACCATAACGACGACCAGCGACGGCAACCATGGGAAGTAGTCAACCAGTGTATTCAGGTGCGTCAACATGTCTCCTCCGTTCGATGGATGAATGACTTCTGAGTGTCATATTGACGGCTCTGTCTCGGTTTTTACTGGGAAGTTTCTGTGAACTGCATCAGAATCTCGGCTCAGGCCGAATGCTGATTTACAACTGGAATCCCAAGCAGGTTCGAGGTGACGGTGTCACCGTCGACCTCAGTCATCGGCGAGCGTCTCCTCACCGATATCAGACACCCGAACGCCGGGTAGAGCCGCCCCGGCGGGGCGGCTCTACGGGTGTGACATTGTCATGAAGGGCAAGAGGTGAAAAGGATCAACTGTATCCCTTTGGACGGGAGTCGCACGAACCAGGCGATGGCCACGACATCGACGCTAACTCAGATCGGGAACGGTTACCCCTCAGACCCGAAGCGAGCCGCGGAATGCCCGGCCGGCGTAATAGGATTGCGCGCCGTTGTGGTAGATAAAGACCCGGCCGTAGCGAAAATCGCCAAATATCGCGCCTCCCAATTCCCGAATCTCAGCAGGCGTTTTCAACCAGCTCGATGTTTTCGTATCGAAATCCCCGAGCTGCTGCAACGCTCGGTACTGCTCTTCGGTGAGAAGCTCGATACCCATGGCTGTCGCCAGATCGATGGCGCTATTTTCCGGCTTGTTTGTTCTCCGTGACTCGAGCGCCTCACGGTCGTAGCAGACACTTCGTCGCCTTTCAGGAGTTTCCGCTGCACAATCATAGAACATGAATTCGCCTGTCTCGCTGTCCCGGCCAACGACATCCGGCTCGCCGCCGGTGCGTTCCATTTCATGGAGCGACCATGATTTCTCGGGATTGGCTTCAAGCCTGCTCTTGATGTCGACCCACTCCAGATCGTTGTGGCGGTTCATGTTGTTTTCGAACCGGGTTGCAAGTGTGCGAATGAGTTCTTCGTGTTGTTCTGGCGACAACGTCTTCTGGTTATTCATGCCTGGAGTATAGCAAGGACACGGTCGAGTCAGATCTGGAATATCCGGAGGTACACCGGCGATGGACAGGACCGAAGAAAAAACGACCTACCCCCACGATGTCAACCAGTCAATTTGCCATTGCTTGATCCTGAATAAAGATGACAATTCGCCAGATCTCTTCTTCGGTTAGCTGACTGTCAAACGCTGGCATCGGCGAATCAACAATACCGTCTCGAATGTGCACAAAGACCTCAAAATCGTCATGACTGACCACATACTCCGGACCGAGGTTCACCCCAGGATACTCACTGAGGAGTAACGCGACACCGCGTCCGTCTTCTCCATGACAGGTCGCGCAGTTCGTCTCAAAGAGCCGCGATCCTGCAGCAATCGAGTTCTCGTCGACAGCGATTGGATTGACGTGCTCTTCGGTCGTCGATGCTGGTTCGACTGTTGTCACCAGCCCGACGAAACTGCCGACAAGCACCACCACGACGATGCCAACTGCCAGGGCAGTGCGGTGATGACGGAGGGTAACGGTCAGCAGCAGGATAGCGATCGCAACGACGACGACCAAGGCTGCCCCGCTGATCCCGCCGAAGCGAGGCGCGGGATCCTCCGGGGTATCCATAGCCGGTGCGCTAGCCTGGACCAGCACCGGAGTCGTCACCCGCCAATCCTGCTGCGCGGGACGCCGGAGGATCAACTCGAGATCCCACTGACCGGCAACACTCAATTCGCTGCCAGTGGCTTCAAACCGTGACGGACCATCGGGAAGAAGAGTGATCTCACGTACGCCGCGGATCGCGTCATCGGTGCTGGTACGCAGGATCACGTTTGTCCCTGCGGGCAACTCGTTGGGATCAAGATCGAAGTCGACAGTGTACCGGTTGGTCCCCACGACGCCAGGCGACAGATAAAGCGTGGCGTGAATATCATCCTGAAAGAGATGGTAGACGGCGCGATCGGCATCCTCCTCAGCAGTCGAAGACACAGCTGGCAAGCTCGCCAGAACACCGGCGACGAAGAGGACCGCAATGCCGAGAGCAGCTTCACCAGCGACGGTCCTCGAGAAGTGCCGGCCAGTTTGCGCTCCGGCCCGCAACCGTGGTTCGAGGTAAAAGAAATTGACTGCGCCGAGTAGCAGCATGACACAAACGAGCAGGATTTTAACCAGGAGCACCTGCCCGTAGCCGGTCTCCCGCAAGGCATCGACACCGCCAAGCTGGAGCCAGGCCGCATAGAAACCGGTTAGTGAAATAACCACGACACTCCCGATCGCCAGGGTTGAAAATCGAGGAATGATGATAGCCGTGGCTTCTCGCTGACTCGCGGACGATCCGCTGCGATAGACGAGGAGCAGGGCGACTGCAAGAGCGATTAACCCGCCGACCCAGATGCCTACCGCCACAAGATGAATTATCTGAGCGGCAACAGCAGCCTGCCGGCCAACACCAACGGCCGCCGCATGGCTATTCAGCGCATACGGGATCATGGCAAACAGCGCTGCTCCCAGTGCAACACCGAGCAATGCATTTGATAGCCGTCTTCGCCGCAACCCGGCGATCATCAGGATGCCGGGAACCAGGAGTAACGCCACTCTCCAGATCCAAAGCTGTCCGAAGCGGCTATCCGTAAGCAGGTCGAGGATGCTGGTAGCCGAGAAACCAGTATTGACGGTCGCAACCTGGACGGCAAGCATCAACAGGCTTCCAGCCAGTGCGGTCAATACTCCGGCCAGCGCCAGCCAGGTAACACGGTGTTCGATTGTTCGGCGCAATGGTTCGTTCAAAGGAAGCAGGCCAGGCCGGATCACCCACCACCAGACAGCAAGACAGCCCGCCAAACCGATCATACCCAGCAGGCTAATCCACCGGCCCAGTGCGGAGACGAGTGTTGACGGGCGATTGAAATCGGTGATGTCAGGCGGGACTGGCACACGGATGTCCACCTGCGTTCCAATCGTGAATGGCACGAATCCTTCTGCTGGATGGCCATCCGCCGTTGATATGTTGTGCCAGGCGATGGTGTAGGTACCGATCGCAAGCGTCTCGGGCAAAGGCAGCACCAGCAGATTTGGTTCCGGACCTATCCGGCTTGGACCGGTCTCGATCTGATTGCCGAGCGCGTCATAGAGTCCTGCCTGGCTGTATTCGACTTCGAGAGGTTCGGTGAACCAGAGGCGAGCTTCGTCTGGCGGAGCTGCCAGGAGTTGGTTTGCCGCAGGATCACTCCGCTCCAGGAAGGCGTGACTGTCGACGCTGCCTGGAGTCGCCAGGATGACGAAGATGACGAGCAGGCTGGCGACGATCCGCCAGCGCTGCCCATCTCGAATCGACAACCAGAGATGCACGTCGCTAATCAGAGGTGGTGGACGTAGTCGCTGACGTCGTTGACGGTCGCCGGCTCATCACAACAGCGACGACCGCAACGATCATTGCCAGCACACCGATAACCAACCCGATGATGCCAAGCGTTTGAGCAGTGTCGGCGGTATCCTGGGCATCAGTGACCGCCGATGAAGCATTGCTGGCAGCAGCGGCCGGGAAGAGTAATCCATCTCTCGCTTCCACCTCGGAAAAGGTATCTGGACCTCCGGTGAACGTCTCATCGACTTCGACGCCATCTATCGTGCCGAAAATGCGGAAGGAGTAGGTTCCTGATTCAGTAGGAATAAACTCCGCCTGGTAGTGCCCTGGATCACCGAAAGCTGGTCGCAGTTCAAGTGCCCTGGTTTCATCACCATAGATTGCCTCAGCCTGGAGGGTTGCATCTAGCCCCTCGACACCCGCGCTTTCCTCCTGATCCTCTTCTTCTCCTTCATCGTGATCCTCGTCCCCGGCTACTTCAATACGCAGACTCAGCCCGTTGACCTCGTTCGCAACAGCAGGCTCCACCAAAAAACCAACCGTGAATGCATAGCCTTCGACTTCGCGGTGCTCGTGCGCACTGGCTA
>CAZNYB010000032.1:0-39537 GCA_964577155.1 uncultured Thermomicrobiales bacterium
ACCGTTCGACAATCCCCGCACATTGAGCCGGTGTCCAGTCTGGCTACACCGGCTTCCCGAAGGTCCTGAATCTTAGCGAAGGGAATTGCACGATGGACCAGAAACTGTACGAATCTCTGGAATGGCGAAATATCGGCCCGCACCGCGCCGGTCGAGTGACCTGTTGCGCTGGCGATCCCTATGACCGGCAGACGTTCTACTTCGGATCCTGCGGCGGTGGCGTCTGGAAAACGACCGATGCCGGAGCGCACTGGCTGAACATAACGGACGGCTATTTCAATACCTCGGCAATCGGCGCGATAGTTGTTTCGGAGGCTGACTCGAACGTCATCTATGTCGGGACCGGTGAATCGTCGATCCGGAGCAATGTCTCACACGGTGACGGGGTGTACAAAAGTACTGACGCCGGCCAAACCTGGCATCATCTCGGGCTTGAAGCGACTCGCCATATCGGGCAAATCGTCCTCCACCCGTACGACCCGGACACCGTCTACGTTGCTGCATTAGGTCATGCCTGGGGGCAAAATCCTGAGCGCGGTGTTTACAAAAGTACCGACGGTGGTGAAACCTGGGAACTGGCGCTGTTCGTCAGTGACCGGGCTGGCGCAGTGGATATCTCAATTGACCCAGACAACCCGCGGGTGCTCTTTGCGACTATCTGGCAGGGGCAGCGTTTCCCCCATGCGGCTACCAGCGGTGGGCCAGATTGCGGTCTGTGGCGCACGACCGATGGCGGCGATTCCTGGCAGGAGATCACTGAGAACCTGGGCCTGCCGGACGATGCGCTCATCGGTAAGATGGGCGTCAGCGTTTCGCCAGCGCAATCTGGCAGGGTCTACCTTATCGTTGAAGCTGACCAGATGAAACATGGTCTCTACCGCTCAGATGACCGTGGCGAGAGCTGGGAGCATACCTGCGGTGAACGGGATCTGGTCCGCCGCGCCTGGTACTACCAGCATGTATTTGCCGACCCTTCCAACGCTGACACCGTCTGGGTGCTCAATCTCAGATGCTGGAAATCAATCGACGGCGGACGGACCTTTGAGAAAGTGCCAACCCCGCACGGTGACAACCACGGTCTCTGGATCGACCCGTATGATAGCGACCGCATTCTGGAAGGAAACGATGGCGGGGCTTCCGTAAGCTATGATGGCGGCAAGTCCTGGTCAACGATCCTGAATCAGCCAACCGGCCAGTTTTATCATGTCACGACCGACCACCAGCAGCCCTATCATGTCTACGGTTCCCAGCAGGATAACTGGGCGATGCGCCTGCCGAGCATCAGCTACGAAGGCGCGATCAGCTGGAAGGACTACATGGAGCCTGGCGGTGGTGAATCCGGCTATATCGCGATCAAACCGACGCCTCCTTACACGGTCTATGGCGGCGGGATCGGCACCGGCGATGGCCACGGGCGACTTCGAGCCTGGAATCCCGAGACGCGCCAGTCACGGAACGTGACCGTCTGGCCGGAGGTGCACGGGTTCGGCGGCGGCGCGATCGATATGAAGTATCGTTTTCAGTGGACCTTCCCGATCGAGATTTCACCGTTCGATCCCGATACGCTCTACGTCTGTTCTAACTATGTCCACGTCTCACACGATGAAGGCGCGAGCTGGGAGACGATCAGCCCGGATCTGACCCGCAATGACCCGGATAAAATTCAGCCATCCGGCGGACCGATCACCAGCGACAACAGCGGCGCGGAGATCTACTGCACGATCTTCGCCTTCCAGGAATCACCGCACCAGCAAGGCGAGTTTTGGGCTGGCTCCGACGATGGGTTGTTGCATATCTCCCGTGATGGCGGGCAAAACTGGCAAAATATCAATCCACCTCAAGATATGCTGCCGGAGTGGTCGCGGATCGCCGTTATCGAACTTTCCCCGCATCAGGCCGGCAAAGCGTATGTCGCTGCCAATCGCTACCAGCTCGACGACAACCGGCCATATCTCCTCAAAACAGAGGATTACGGCCAGAACTGGACCGAGATCAACACTGGCATCGCCGAAGATGACATTACCCGGACGATTCGGGAAGATCCGAACAAGGCCGGTCTGCTCTACTGCGGCACTGAGGTCGGACTCTACGTCTCTCATGACGACGGCGACCACTGGGAACCGATGCAGACCAACCTGCCGGTTACTCCGGTCTATGATCTGGTGGTCGAAGGCACCGATCTGGTTGTGAGCACAAATGGACGAGGTTTCTGGATCCTCGATGATGTGACGCCGCTCCATCAGATGCACGCTGGACTTGAGAATGAGATATTCCTCTATCAGCCACGGGATACGGCGCGTGTCCGGCAGAAACCCTGGCGCAGTACCGGCGACGCCGATCTGAACAAGGTCAACTATGAGATGACCGGACCGGTGACGATCGACTACCTGGCGATCAAGAAACCGAACGGTGATACGGACTACCAGCCGCTGAACGCTGGCAAGAACCCGCCAGATGGGGCGATCATCCACTTCTTCCTGCCGGAGAAGCCTGAGGACGAGGTGAAGCTCACCTTTGCCGATAGCGATGGCAATGTGATCCGGACAGTTGCAACGACCGGCGAGAAGCGAGCCAAGCTCAATGTTATCGCTGGCGCGAACCGCTACGTTTGGGATCTCTGCGGTGAACCGGCGACGGAACTGCTCTATGTCGACGACGAGTCCTCCGGTCTGGGCCGGATGACATCCGGTTCGATCACCGCCAAAGTCGTTCCAGGCACCTACCAGGTCACGTTGAGCGTCGGCGATGTCACGCAGACGCAACAATTCAAGGTGACGCCTGATCCGCGGCTGAACGTCAGTCAGGAAGATCTCGAAGCGCAGTATGACCTGAAGGTGGCGCTGATCGATAAACTCTCTGATATCCAGCAGGGACTCAACTCGCTACACACCGTCCGCAACCAGGTCGAAGAGTGGGTGGCACGAGCGGACAATGCCGATGTTACTGCAGCTGGTGAGGCAGTTACTGAAAAGCTTGACGAGATAGAGCTAGAACTGATGGCGCAGGACGATGGCGGTCTTCAGCTTGGCAAAAACGGCCTCCGGGAAAAGATCGGCACGCTGGCCCGGATGATCGATGAATCCGATCACGCGCCGACGCAACAGTCTGAGGAACTCTACGCTAACCTGAGCGAGGACACCGTCACCGCGTTGTACCGGCTCAACGATGTCCTTTCAACTGACATCGATGCTTTCAACAATTTACTTGAGCAGACTGCTGTTCCCCGTGTCAGCACAGTTTCAGCAGCCTCAATGCAAGGCGCGAACATGCCATAGCCGTTCAAGTAATAGGGAGGTCGCAGCTCTCAATTTGAGGTTTCTCACATTATCAAGAGAACGATGGCCAGTCTGGTTTCGGCAAGACTACGGCCTCCCGCTATCCTACTAATCATTGATGCTAGACTATTGTAATTGAATGGTGCGATTGTCAATCGTCAGACTGGCAGCTTCATCGACTTACCACATACTCTGATTGTGATGCTATTCAGCGCGACACGTCTTCACGTCAGGTGATCGTCTATGGCTATTCAGTTACAGGACCGCATGCGAGATTGGGAACGTCAGCTGTTCGTCGGGCGTGAACCTGAAGTCTCCGCGTTTCGCGCATTGCTCGACTCTGATTCACCCGTGCGAATTCTCAAAGTGTATGGCCCTGGCGGAATTGGCAAGACGATGTTGCTCAGTGAATTCCAGGCTATCTGCCAGGAACTCGGCATCAAATCGATCTATATCGATTGCCGTCATGTGGAGCCGTCTCCCAGCCTCTTCAGTAGTGCGCTGGCTACTCAACTGCCTGCCGACGATGTGGAGATATTCGAGTACCTGGCGATGGTAGAAGAGCAAATTGTCCTGTTCTTTGATACCTGGGAAACGTTGCGTCCTCTCGACTACTGGGTACGCGAAGAATTCATCCCTCAACTCTCCGATCAGGTGATCGTTGTAACGGCAGGTCGCGATCCGCCAATGTTAGAGTGGAGGACGAAGCCAGGATTTCACCTGCTTGTCCAGCTGATGCCGCTGCGAAATCTGAGTCGTTCGGAGAGCAGAGTATTCCTCTCGCGTCGTCAGGTGCCTGAGCAACAGGTCGAGCCGGTTCTTAAGTTCACTCATGGACACCCACTTGCGCTGGCTCTGGTTGGCGATGTTTGTGCTCAACGAACGGATTCAACTTTTTTGCCTGAGTACGCGATGGATGCGGTCAAAGTTCTGCTGGAACAACTCATCCAGGATATTCCTGACCCATCACACCGGGCAGCGCTTGAGGCAGCGGCAATCGTTCGCTCGCTGACAGAAGCTCTTTTGTCCGACTTGATGCAAGACAACGAGGCCGGAAAGCTCTTTGACTGGCTTTGCGGGCTCTCTTGCATGGAGTTTGATCCGGACGGGATTCGTCCTCATGACCTTGTCCGGGAAGCACTGATCACCGATCTTCGTTGGCGCAATCCTGATCGATATGCAGTCCTGCACGAGCGAGCAAGGGAGGCGTACTACCGTCAGTTTTACGACAGTTCGGGAATCGCGCAGCAGCGTGTGCTCCTCGACCTGATTTATCTGCATCGGGATAACCCGGTCGTGCAACCCTTCTTTGACTGGCAGACGACCGGTTCGTCAACGCCGGATTTGCTTCGTCCCGAAGACCTACCGGATTTACTCGAGATGGTCCAGAGACATGAAGGTCGGTGTTCGGCTTCGCTTGCCGCCCACTGGATCGAGCGCCAGCCGGAGAATGTCGTGGTCTTTCGAGGCGAAGATCGCCGGCCCGAGGGTTTCATCATCTCACTTGCTCTGGAACAACTTGATCCGGCGCACCTGGAGGTCGATCCCGCCGTGGACACCGCTGTCCGGTATCTGGAAAACCATATCTCACTGCGACCGGGCGAGGTCGTCACATTCTTCCGGTTCTGGATGGGGCGTGAAACCTATCAGGATGTTTCGCCGATACAGAGCCTTGTCTTTCTCCACGTAGCCCGGCACTATCTTTTAACACCTGGTTTGGCTTACTCGCTCTTCCCCTGTGCCGATCCAGATTTCTGGGCGCCATTTTTTGAGTATGGCGATCTCGATCGCGTCGAGCCTGCGGCGTTCACGATCGCAGGCCGAGATTTTGGCGTTTATGGTCACGACTGGCGAGTGAGACCACCGCTCGCCTGGTTGGCTTTGCTGGCGGATCGCGAGATGAACGCCGACATCACCGCTCCGACCGCCACGAGCCCGACGGTCATCGTGCTCAGCAGGCCGGACTTTGCCGATGCGGTGCGGGACGCATTGCGAAATCTAAAACGGCCCGACCGGTTGCAAGAGAACCCGTTGCTGCGTTCTCGGCTTGTTGTTGATCGCAGCGGGCCGGACGCCGATTTTGGCACTCGAGTTGCCGGGCTGGAATCCGCCTTCCAGGAGATTGCTCAACAGCTGACCACAACACCAAGGATGGCTCGTGGCTACCGGCCGCTCTACCACACGTACTTTGTACCCGCGCCGACACAGGAAAAAGCGGCCGAGCTCTTAGACTTGCCGTTCAGCACCTACCGCCGGCATCTGCGGGACGGGATTGATTCTCTTACCAATCTGCTCTGGCAGCATGAGATCGGCGACGTGTACCTCCAGTCGGGATCCTAGAAAATTTCCGGCTGAATCGTTGATGTGACCGGCACTTTACTCCTCAATTCCCACATCCATTCTGTAACAGAGCCTCGATAATTTCCCAATGAACAGATATTGAGCAGTTTTTGGACTGGTGGGTGAACCCTGGCAACTCCTACTCTGGCATCAGGCTACCCACCGGCAACGAGAACAGCGTGAATCAAGCGGATTCATCGCAAACAATAATCTGCTGCCCCCTGGTGGGTGGAGGCGGCAGTGCAATGCCAAGGAGGCAATCATGGCTTTCACGTGTCCCGGCGAATTTGCGGCATCGAAACCGGAGCAGATTGGCACGATTACCCTGCAGTATGACGTGCCTGCGGATCCCAACGCGGACGCGGTCCCTAAAGGATTCACAGCCGATCCACCTGGGGCGTTTCCGACGCCAAATGCCAAGATAAAACAAGTGCTGGACGACAACGCGTTCTTTCGGAAGGCCACCATTCAGCGGAAAGTTCTAAAGACAGAGTACGATTCTTTCATCAAGCAAGAGAGTAAAGATTGCTCTCAGGCCGGCGTCTTTCAAGAATTCACGAGTTGTACCTACAAGCGTGCGGAGAGAATCACCTGTGACGGAGCGCTGCTGAGTTTTCGATTCCTCGACGACACGCCGATTATCAGGGAAGACTATGGTGATTACTGCATCCGGCGTATCTTTCTATTCCTGATCGACATCGGTCTCCAGATATACAGGGATCTTGCCGACAAGGATCGGGAAACAAGCCGGAAAGTGGCCCTACTACCCAGCAACTTCCGGGCTAACTTCGAAGATCCGGACAAATTCGCCAGCCTGATGGAAACCTACCAGGCGGCACTGGAAGGTCGGGGATCCGTGGGATTTGACGAGCCAGCACTTGTTCCTCCGGTCATTAGCGAAGTGGCGTTCCGCGATTTCGGCAGACTGCTCGGCAACCGAACCGTCGGAGAGCCTCGCGACGTGCCACAGTTGGAAGTGATGGCATCCGGAAGGGCGACCTTCGATGATATCGTGGATGAACTCGTCAACCTGGACGACCGAGAAGCACAGGATCTGGTCCAGTTGATAGGAGATATCCAGAACCGCCGAATTGCCGCTGGCGGTGTGTCCACCGATGAAGCCTGGATGATCGAGGCGGTCGACGCTATCGAAAATAGAGATCCAGGCGACTGGCCATCGCTGATATTCGGTCGGGGAGTAGACGTCTAACTTCCCTGGAATCAATGGATCACTCGCTGACGAGTGGTGGTTGCATCGACCTCCTGCTACGGCAGGAGGTTTTTATTATGACTGGATACGATGTATATCGGATGACAGTTGAACCGCGTTGCAGTTCAATGAATTCGCCAGGATCCAGACATGAACTGAAAGGTGGTGGCATGTGGGTACATTCACGACTGGTATGAGTGAACTGATTATTAAAGTAGATCCTGAGCACGTTGAACCAATGCGGGCGTTCTACCGTGATGTCGTCGGGTTGACGCCGGAGAATGACGATGGCTGGTTCTGGACCGGTGAACCCGGTTCTTCCGGAAGATTCATGATCAATCGACCGCAGCGCAGCAGTATCGTTCCGATGCTTGAGATGGAAGAGTCTGCGCCGATGCCAGAGCCAGAACGCTGGCGGGTTCCACACTTTGCCTTCGAGGTTCCGGACTCCCGGCTGGAGGAAGCCGCGGAACATGTCCGCAATCAGGGGGTCGACGTGTATGGACCGGCTGATCTGGCCTGGATGAACGCTAGAGCTTATTACTTCTGGGATCCAGCCGGTCATCTGGTCGAGTTCTGGTCGTTGAAGATCTAACCGGTTTCCTGGCTCTCCCTTGCTCCGATGCATCCTCAACCTGCTCGTCTCTCAGGTTTACCCAGGATTCAGGACTGAAATCGACCATTTCTGCGGATACAGTTGCTAAAGCGGTAGTCTGAATTGTGAATTTGACAACAATAAAGTGATAGTAAACAATTCACGGCGGCGCGTATCCGGGTGTGCTGGCTGCCTTTCGAACCAGGCCGGAACGCGTGAATGCATCGCAATTGATCTACACCAAACAGGGAGGCATAGCCAAGGTGGATCACAATCGATTCGAGTCGCTGAAGTGGCGCAACATCGGGCCACATCGCGCGGGAAGAGTAGTCGCAGTTGCCGGAGATCCAAACGATCGGGCAACTTTTTATTTTGGCGCATGTGCCGGAGGCGTCTGGAAGACTGAGGATGCCGGTTCGCACTGGTACAACATCTCCGATGGCTACTTCAATACAGCGGCTATAGGCGCGCTTGAAGTGTCAGTTTCAGATCCGAACGTCATCTATGCCGGAACCGGCGAGGCGTCAATCCGAAGCAATGTCTCCCATGGCGATGGGGTGTACAAGAGCACCGATGCCGGGAAAACCTGGTCGCACATGGGTCTGGAAGATACCCGGCACATCGGCAAGATCGCTATTCACCCCCATGACCCGGACACGGTCTTCGTGGCCGCCCTTGGCCACGCCTGGGGTCCGAATGAAGAACGTGGCCTCTACCGCACGACTGATGGCGGGGAAACCTGGGAGAAGGTGCTCTACAAGAGTGACCGGACCGGCATCGTCGATGTCTCGATCGACTGGAGCAACCCGCGGCATGTATACGCGGTCGCCTGGCAGACACAGCGTTACCCGTGGGCGCTAGATAGCGGCGGCGACGAGAGTGGCATCTGGCGTTCGACCGATGGCGGCGATAGTTGGGAAGAGATCACCCACAACAAAGGTCTGCCAGACGATGACGTACTCGGGAAGATCGGGGTTGCCGCTTCACCAGCTCAGCCAGGTCGGGTCTGGGCGCTGATCGAAGCTGAAAAAGGAGCGATGTACCGCTCTGATGACGGTGGCAATAGCTGGATTCGCTTGAGCGAAGAGGCTGGCCTGCGAGCGCGACCCTGGTACTACATGCACGTCTATGCCGATCCATCTGACGCGGAGACTGTCTGGGTGCTGAATCTGCAATGCTGGAAATCGACTGACGGCGGGAAAACGTTTGAAGATGTGCCGACGCCACACGGGGACAACCACGGGCTCTGGATCGATCCAAACGATTCCGAGCGGGTGATAGAAGGCAACGATGGCGGAGCATGTGTGAGCTACAACGCCGGCAAAAGCTGGTCGACGATTCTCAACCAGCCAACGGCACAGTTCTACCATGTCACGGTCGATAACCAGGTGCCATACAACGTCTACGGATCCCAGCAGGACAACTGGGCAATGCGTTTGCCGAGCGTGAGCTATGAAGGCGCGATCTCCTGGAAAGACTACGTTGAACCGGGCGGCGGTGAGAGCGGGCATATCGCGGTAAAGCCGACCGCGCCGTATACCGTTTTTGGCGGTGGAATCGGCACCGGCATCGGTCACGGCCGCTTGCGAGCCTGGAACCCAGAAACCCGCCAGTCACGGAACGTAACCGTCTGGCCGGAGGTGTTTGGGTTCGGGGAGGGACCGATCGCTCATAAATACCGGTTTCAGTGGACGTTTCCGATCGAGATATCGCCGTTCGACCCGGACAAACTCTACGTCTGCTCGAATCATGTTCATGTTTCGACTGATGAGGGGGAGAGTTGGGAGACGATCAGCCCGGATCTGACCCGGAACGACCCAGACAAACAGCAGTCATCTGGCGGACCGATCACCCCGGATAATAGCGGCGCTGAAATCTACTGCACGATCTTCGCCTTCAAAGAGTCGCCACACGAAGAAGGCGTGCTCTATGCTGGCTCGGACGACGGTTTGATCCACATCTCCAAAGATGGCGGAAAGAACTGGGAAAATATCACTCCGTCAACAGACCTGCTTGGAGACTGGGCGCGAATATCGATCATTGAGATTTCGCCTCATGACCCGGCAAAGGTCTATGTGGCGGCGAATCGCTATCAGCTTGACGACAACGCTCCCTACCTCTTTAAAAGCGACGACTATGGTCAGACCTGGCAACCGATCAACGATGGAATTCGCGAAGGCGATTTCACCCGGACCATCCGCGAGGATCCCACTAAAGCAGGCTTGCTGTATGCAGGAACTGAAACCGGGATCTACGTCTCATTTGACGACGGTGAGAACTGGACCTGGCTCGATACGAATTTGCCTGTATGCCCGATTCATGACCTGGTGGTGAAGGACAATGACCTCGTCGTGGCGACCCACGGTCGTTCGTTCTGGATTCTCGATGACATCACTCCGTTGCACCAGATGGCGGACGGCATCGACGGCGATGTGTATCTCTATCAGCCGCGTGATAGTGTCCGGCTCCGGCAAAACTTCAGCTTCGTGATGTCTCAGAAGCCGAACTATGTCGGCTACAAGATGACCGGGCCAGTAACGGTATCGGTTTACCCGGTTGAGAATGAGTATGGTCAGACGGAGTTGAAGTACCTCAACGCTGGCGAGAATCCGCCGGAAGGCGCGATTATTCACTTCTACCTGGCCGAGGAACCCGGCGAGGATGATGAGATTAAGCTGATCTTCAAGGACAGCGACGGCAATGTCCTGCGGACCTTCTCCAGCAAAGGAAAAGACTCGGACAAACTGCCCGTCAGAGCCGGCGCCAACCGGTTCGTCTGGGACATGAAAACTGAGGGACCGACTCCCCGCAAAGGTGATGATATGACGAACTTCATGATGCGCTTCATGATGTCGGCTACGTCGCCCAAAGTTGTGCCTGGCGACTACCAGGTGACATTAGCAATCGGTGATGAGGTTGAGCAGACTCAGACCTTTGCTATCCTGCCGGATCCGAGACTTGACGTAACCCAGGAAGAGCTTGAGGATCAGTTCGATCTCAAACTTTCAATTCGAGACTCACTCTCCGAGGCTCATGGCGCACTCAACCAGCTGGCGTTGATTCGTGAGCAGGTTGAAGGCTGGTCCGAGCGAGCCGACAACGAGGAGATCACAGAGGCTGCCAAAGAGTTGACCGACAAGATTAAGTCGGCTGAAGAGAAGCTGATGTCGCCGGACCGGGAAACGAACCCGATGGGCGGACCGAACGGGCTTCGTGAGAAACTCGGCGCGCTGGCGTTTATGATCGACGAGTCTGACCATCGTCCGACGGTTCAGTCGCGGGAGGTCTACGCCAATCTGTCGGAAGACCTGACGACGACCCAGTATGAGGTGCGTGGCATTGCTGAGGATGATGTCGCAGCGTTTACCCGGAAGCTCCAGGAAGCTGGTGTGCCGATGATCTCTACGACCGTTCTCGATGAGAAAGATGCGGTGCCGGCTGGCGATTAGGCAGTTGATCCGGTTAAGTTGATGGACAGGTCGAGGGATTATCTCTCGGCCTGTTCCGTGTGTTCGAGAAACATCAAGAGAGCATTTGACCTCGCCTCAGTTGGCATTCTACGATGACCGGGTCTGCGATCTGAATGGTGACGATAAGATTTTTAGTAAGAGAGAGTTGAGATGGACTCCAACAAACTAGACTCATTGAAATGGCGCAATATAGGACCGCATCGCGGTGGCCGGGTGGTGGCTGTCGCCGGGGATCCGCAGGATCAGGCAACATTCTACGCAGGCGCTTGTGCCGGCGGTGTCTGGAAGACTGACGATGCAGGATCCCACTGGTACAACGTGTCGGATGGCTACTTCAACACAGCCGCTATTGGCGCGCTCTCCGTGTCGGCATCGGATCCAAATGTGATCTATGCCGGGACCGGCGAAGCATCGATCCGGAGCAACGTTTCTCACGGAGATGGTGTCTACAAGTCGACCGATAGCGGCAAAAGCTGGCGAAACGTTGGCTTGCAGGATACTCGCCATATTTCGAAAATTGAGATTCACCCGGACAACCCGGATCATGTCTACGTGGCGGCACTGGGGCATGCCTGGGGTCGGAACAGCGAGCGCGGTGTGTTCCGGTCGACCGACGGCGGTGAGACCTGGGAGCGGGTGCTGTACAAAAACGACGGTGCTGGTGCGATTGACCTTTCAATGGATCCGAAAAACCCCCGAATTCTCTATGCCGCAATCTGGCAAGCACAGCGCTATCCCTGGTCGATGGAAAGTGGTGGACCGGATAGCGGAATCTGGCGATCGACCGATGGCGGAGATATCTGGACGGACCTCACGAACAAACCAGGAATGCCGGATGAAGAGGTGCTTGGCAAGATCGGCATCACGACCTCACCTGCCCGTACCGATCGTGTTTGGGCGCTGATCGAAGCTGACAAAGGCGGCCTCTACCGATCGGACGACGGTGGCGAAAACTGGGAATACGTCAGCGACGACCCGGCGATACGAAACCGGCCCTGGTACTACACCCATGTCCAGGCTGATCCAGGAGATGCCGACACCGTCTGGGTGCTGGCGCAACAGTTCTCGAAGTCGATTGATGGCGGGAAGACGTTTTTTCAGATTCCGACTCCACATGGTGACAATCACGGCCTCTGGATTGACCCGCACAACACGAATCGGATCATCGAAGGCAATGACGGCGGGGCATGTATCAGTTTCAACGGTGGTGTTTCCTGGTCGACGATTATGAACCAGCCGACGGCGCAGTTCTACCATGTCACGGTCGATAACCAGGTACCCTACAATGTCTATGGCTCCCAGCAGGACAACTCGGCGATGAGAGTACCGAGCATCGGCTTCTACGGCGCGATAACCTGGAATGAGTACAAAGTGCCGGGCGGCGGCGAGAGTGGGCATATCGCGGTCAAACCGACCGCTCCGCATACAGTCTTTGGCGGGTCTGTCGGCAGCGGCCTGGGGCATGGACGTTTCCGCGCCTGGAACCCTGAAACCGATCAGACGCGCAACATCACCGTCTGGCCGGAGTTTTACGGCTTCGCGTCACCAACGAAGATTCACAAGTATCGTTTCCAATGGACCTTCCCGGTCGAGATCTCGCCGCACAATCCGGATAAACTCTATGCCTGTTCGAACTATGTCCACGTCTCCTACGATGAGGGCGCGAGCTGGGAAGTCATTAGCCCGGACCTGACGCGGAACGACAAGTCAAAACAGCAGCACTCTGGCGGACCGATCACCTCAGAAAATGTTGGCGCGGAGGCGTACTGCACGATCTTTGCATTGAAGGAATCCCCGCACGAAGAGGGTGTTCTCTACGCCGGTTCGGATGATGGGTTGATCCATATCTCGAAAGACGGCGGCGCGAACTGGTCAAACATCACCCCACCGGGAGATCTCCTGCCAAACCCGGCTGAGAATCCTGCCCGGATTAGCATCCTCGATATCTCACCGCACGATCCAGCCAGAGTCTACGTTGCCGCCAACCGGTATCAGCACGACGACACCACGCCGTACCTGCTCAAGAGTGATGATTACGGCGCGAGCTGGTCGCTGATCACCGACGGTATCCCGGACCATGATTTCACCCGGACGATCCGAGAGGATCCAAACAAAGCCGGGGTGCTGTACGCTGGCACCGAGACCGGGATCTATGTCTCCCTGGATGATGGCGAGAGCTGGACGCGGCTGCAGACGAACCTGCCGGTCGTGCCGGTCCATGACCTGGTCGTGACGAACAATGATCTCGTCCTTGCCTCTCATGGGCGGTCGTTCTGGATCCTGGATGATCTGACCCCGCTGCATCAGCTACAGGACGGCATCGAAGAAGGGATTCACCTCTATCAGCCACGAGATACCGTTCGGTACCGGATCAATTCAGGCTTTGGCCAGGATCCGTCGACTGACTACGTTGGCTACCGGGCTGCCGGGCCGGTCACCGTCGATTCACGTCAAGTACGCAATGCTGATGGCGTAGTCCAGAGCCAGTTGCTCAATGCCGGGGAAAACCCGCCGGATGGCGTCATTATCCATTTCTACCTCGACGAGATGCCTGATGAGGTTGTTGCCCTGAACATTAAGGACAACAAAGGTAACGTGATCAAATCCTTCTCGACCGATGGTGAAGAAGAGAGTAAGTTGCAGGTCAAAGCCGGGGCAAATCGCTTCGTCTGGAACATGCGAGAAGAAGGCCCAACCCCGCGTGAGGCGGATAAAAAACTTCCGCCACGAGCTCGATTCATGATGCAAGGGGTTGCGCCGAAGGTTGTCTCTGGGAATTACAGTGTCGAACTGATTGCCGGAGACGCTACCCGGAGCCAGACGTTCTCGATCCTTCCAGACCAACGGCTTTCGGTGACAGCTGACGATCTTCAGGCACAGTACGATCTCAAGGCTGAAATTCGGGATTCAATCTCTGGTATCCATGAAACCCTGAACACTCTCGAACAGGTTCGGGACCAGGCCAATAGCTGGGCTGCCCGCGCTAATGACGATGCGGTGACCGCGGCCGCCGAAGAGCTGGATGAGAAAATCAGCAAATTGGAAGATCAGCTCCGAACGCCGGAGAGCGTTGCGATCAAAGGCGGTGAAAATGGCTTGCGGGATAAACTGGCGGTGCTGTCCATGGCCATTGACGAGTCGGACCACGCACCGACCGCCCAGGCACAGGAAGTATATGGCAACCTGGTGGAAGATCTGACCACGATTCGGTATCGGGTGCAGGAGTTGATCGATGAAGATGTTGCAGGGTTCTCAGATCTCCTGGACCGGAGCGGAGTTGCGATGATTTCAACAACCACCGTTTCTAAAGAACAACGGGTTGCCGGCGATGGAGCCGGTGAATAGACACAATAGCGCAGACCGGGAGGCAACCCCTCCCGGTTCCTGTCTCTGGCAGGATTGCTATAGACCAGTTTCAGAATAGAGGAGTACACGATGATTGATTTTACCCCGCTGCAAGAGCGAAAAGTGACAATTCAGGAGCTTGCTGATCCGCTCTCGGTGCAGGACCTTCGTGATCTGACGAACGAATCCATAGATACGATGCTGACATCCATCGAAGGGTGCATCGATGCAGATGTGACTTTCGTGCCTGATGACCCGGAGGCGAATGACCCGGCTGCTGCTGACGAAGCGGATGTCGATCTAGCCTGGACGCTCGGTCACGTTATCGTACATGCGACGGCATCGGGCGAGGAATACGGCTTCACTGGCACCCAGCTTGCCCGGGGTGTTGAGTTTATGGGCCGTCCACGCTACGAAGTGCCGTGGGAGACAATGGACACCATCGAGCAGTGCCGCCACCGGCTTGAAGAGAGCCGGCGGATGCGATTAGCGTTGCTGGAAGTCTGGCCGGACGATCCTCATCTTGAGGTCACCTATAAACCTGCGCCACAGGCTCCGCCGATTAATGCGAAAGGCGCATTTCTGCGAGGTTTGTCACACGATGACGCACACCAGGACCATATCCGTGAGATTGTCCGGCAGGCGAAGGCGGCCAGATCCTAATTCGAACATCACAGCCACAGTCAGTCTTATAACCAGCGGGCGAGTAAGCGCGGGCGTGGTAGATGTGACTCTGACGTACCCCGGACAGAGCGAGATCTTAACAACTCGGTACGAAGCTGGTCGGCATCAGTGAAGTACCGGCGGTGGGTAAGCCGGACGATCAGCGATGAGGTCACGATGGCTGCAAAGAGCAGCATATATTGGACAACCAGCTGGTAGCGAACGGCCTGGCTGGGATCTTGGCCGGCAAGAATCTGTCCGGTCATCATGCCTGGCAGTGAAACGAGACCCACAACCATCATGCCAGCGATACTTGGGATGAGCGCGGCTCTGACTGCGTCCCGCGCTACTGGAGATCCGGCCTGTTCTCTGGTAGCGCCAAGTGCGAGCAGAGCCTCGACATCATCCTGGCGAGTTCGAAGTTCGGCGATGAATCTATTCGCGGCCAGGGCTGAGGCAGTCATGGTGTTGCCAATCGTCATTCCTGCAAGTGGAATGACGATACGAGGGTCATACCAGATCTCCGGGCGCACAACGGCACCGATTACGAACGCAAGGGTAATCAATGATGTCAGGCTGATGGCTATCGCCAGATCAAAGGTCAGTCCTTCTATTCCGCCCTCAATTCGTCCTCTGCTGGCCTGGACTGCCGCAATGATCATAGTCGCAACTGCTAATGCCACCCAGAATGGATTAGCATTTCGGAAGAGCGTGCCGAGCACAATCCCTACAATAGTCAACTGAATAAAGGCGCGAATGCAGCTGACGACAATGTCTCTTGTGAGTCCCAGATGTTCAATGAAGCCGAGAATGATTGCCAACAGAACCAACATTGAAACGACTATCAGATCAGCATAGCTGAGTTCGGGGATCATGGTGATCCTACTCCTGCCTACTAGAAAATGACCAGTCCATCGCCGCCGCAGGCTTTTCGAAGATCTGAACTTGCCCAATGTGCATTGCAAGAAACAGTTGGCCGAATGCAACCGTGTGCTCGGCAACATGGCTAACCATAATCATTGAGATATCAGACTCCCGGGCTAAACGAACGAGTAATTCCAGCACGGTCTCGGCAGTGCGCTGATCGAGCGCCGAGGTTGGTTCGTCGAGAAGCAGAACTTCTGGCTCAAGAACCAGCGCACGGGCTAATGCGACGCGCTGCTGTTGTCCGATGGAGATCTCGCGGCTATGGCTTTCGAGCAGGCTGCTGCTTAGATCTACCCTGTCAAGTGCACTGAGCGCGCCTTCACGGCTTAGTGCTGGTCGTTTCGCCAGTGTTAGCGGACGATTGAGATTCTCCCACACTGTTGTGTCAAAGAGGCGCGGTTGCTGAAACACCATCCCCACCTGCCTCCGTAGCATTGGCGGTGAGATTGAGCGAATGTCAGTGCCAGCGACGGTGATTGTCCCACTGTCCGGCTCATCCAGCCGATTGATCAGTCGAAGGAGTGTTGTTTTGCCAACGCCAGACGGACCGATCACCGCAATGCGTTTGAGTGCTGGCACTGTGAAAGTGACCTGATCAAGAATGGTGAGGATCTCCCCGGCCGGTCGGCGTCTCGTCACCGTTACTTGATGAAATCCAATCCCCTCGGCCAAAACCCTCTATTCCGCCGTTCTTTATGCGTCTTTATGGAGACAATTTTCGACGAGCAGGCAACTTTGGAGACGTTCATATCGGATAGGGTGGGCTATCTTCAAGCTAGCCAATTACAAGTTGTTGATGTAAACGGGAACTTCAAAGTACTGAAGCGTTGGCGGGACACCGTAGACGCCGGTCACGGTGCTCTCCCAACTCCCACCATACATTTCTTCAGCAGCCTCACGCGATTCCCAGATGTAAATACCGCCCAGGATTGTACCGTCATCACTGAATATATAGGACTTGGAGATTAGCCCTTCACGACCCCGGTAGTTTGGCGCGGTTGATTGGAACTTTGCGGTCGCTTCTTCGAGGCTGAGCGAGCCGACATTTTCAAACGTAACAACTGCTGCTATCACTGGCGATCAATCCTTCTCACTAACTTCAGAAACCGAACCTTGTTCTAATTCGTTGTATAGAGAGAACCTGCCTGGTGAGCGGGTCGTGTGTTGATGCTTGATGCTAGCGCGCTGGTGAAGCTGATAGCTCTCGGTTGTTGATCTGGGCAGTCACTTCGAAGTACTGGACGGTCGGTTCGACGCCATTCGCTTCGACAACTCTGGCGCGCCATTCGTCGGTATACCAGGCTTCAGCGGCGGCCTTTGATTCCCAATGGTAGAAACCGCCGAGAAGCTTGCCATCTTCACGATAAAGGTACGACTTGGCGATGAGATGTTCGAGATTCCGGTAGGTTGGGGACGTTGTTTCTGCCCGGGCGATCGTTTCTTCCAGGCTAAGGTTGCGAGCATTTTCAAAAGTGACCAGGACGGCAATCATTTTTTCATCCTTTTCACACGAGAGACCAGCGGAAACGCGCTGAAACTAAACTCTTGCGAGTCTAACATGTCGCTGCTCTAGCGTTGATTGCAACGACGAATCGTGTAGGATGGATGTATCGACCTGGACCATCCTGACTGACGCCTACCAGAACATTGGAGGAAGTTGTGTCCCACTTCAGATTCCGCGCACCGTTGCTGTTCATCATCGCTTTTCTTCTGGTGCTTCAGCTGGTAGGCGCTTCTTTCATTTCAAGACAGACTGCTGATGCCGCGTTGGATCTATCGGTTGCGCCCGGCAACGAGCATTTCGAACGCACCTGGGCGAGAATGGACAAACCGATTGCCGACGGTCAGGTGAGCCGCACCTGGACCTGGAGTCCGGATGCCAATACCGACGTGTTACAGGAGCCGTATCTGGAATCTCCTGGCGGCATGCGCGATGTCCAGTACTTCGATAAATCAAGAATGGAATTGACCCACCCGGACGGCGATCCAGATTCGATCTGGTACGTTACGAACGGGTTGCTGGTTGTTGAGATGATTGACGGACAGCTCCAGGTCGGGGACAACTCCTTTGAACCTCGCGAACCGGCAGAGGTTCCAGTTGCTGGAGACCCTGACGATGCCGATGGACCGACCTACAAGACGTTTGGCCCGTTAACTGATGCCGAACCGCTGGACGTCGGCATTCCTGTCACCCAGATCGTTGATCGGGCAGGCAATGTGACAACCAATGCGGCACTTGAGGTTATGGGTGTGATGACTGGATTTCACGACGATGTCACGAACCATACGGTCGCAGCGCCGTTCTGGGATTTCATGAACTCTTCCGGGACGGTATACGAAGACGGTCAGTTCATCACCGATACGCTCTTCGAAAATCCGGTCTTTGCCACTGGCAGGCCAATAACTGAAGCGTACTGGGCTGATGTCAAAGTCGGGGGAACCGTTCAGCTGGTGCTGATGCAGTGTTTCGAGCGCCGCTGTCTGACGTTTACCCCTGGAAATGAACCGAACTGGCAGGTCGAGACCGGCAACGTGGGCTTGCATTACCGGGCATGGCGTACAAGCGGACCGATGCCGCCGCCCGGCAAGCCGGGGGATGCAGTCATCAATGAAATTATGTATGAGCCTGAATTTGCCAATTTCCCGGCCTGGGTCGAGCTCTACAACCCGGGAGATCAACCAATTGACTTTGGCCCCTGGGTGATGACCAATGGAGACGGGTCGAAGATCATCAATCTGGCAGGTTGGACGCTTCCTGGAGGCGCTTACCTCGTCGTCTACTTTGGAGATGGTGTCAACGATACCGACTTTAGCGATGGCAGCGGCTCCTACTATGCAGGCGAGTCCTCCGCGTCATTCTTTACCCGCAGCGACGTCGCGCTCTACAAAGGGCCGCCAAACAGCGACACGATTGAAGATTTCTTTGCCTGGGGGTATCAAGGTGAACACCCGCCTGGAGCAGCTTATGAACATGCAGTTGAGGCGGGAATCTGGAACGCCGGGGACTTCTACGACACCTATGGAGGCATTGACTTTGCTTCGGTAACTTCACAGCAACGCGTTCACTCAATGGTAGCCGGAGAATCCCTGGGACGTGACCGGGCTGGAACGGATACAAACCTTGCCAGCGACTGGGGGTATCTGGGCGGTCCTGACGCCCTTGATGCTACCCCTGGTGCGATGAATTTCTCAGCACTTGTTGATGAGTTCTTCTCCGTTGCAGAGGAAGAAAGCTCGCCAGCCTTGGCCGGTGTCACGATCCCACAACCGGCAAAACCGTGGACCATCATGGTGTACAACGATGGCCGTGATCGTAATCTGGAAAGAGATCTCCTGGGTGAGATCAATGAAATGATTGGTGTTGGCTCAGACACCAACGTCAACATCGTTATTGAGATGACATCCTCGCTGAACTTCTCTCGACGCGGGTATGTGGAATCAACCGGGGTAGCCTGGCTCGGGGCTGACTTCGCTCCAAATCCAGGTAACCCGAACAAACTCTCGAACTTCATTGCCTGGGCGCAAGCGAATTTCCCGGCCAGCCGGTACGCGATCGTTTTCGGCGGACATGGCGGCGGTTGGAAGGGTTTGTTCCCGGTCGGACCGGCCGGAGATTTTCTGACGATGTCCGAGTTGAGCGCGGGTCTCTCATCGCTCGGGCAACCTTTTGACGTCGTCAAGTTCGACGCTTGTCTGATGGCCAATGTCGAAGTTGCCCGGCAGATCTCACCTCAGGCGAATTTCATGGTGGCCAGCGAGCAGATCTCCTGGGGTGGATTCCCCTGGGCAGAGTTCATCAATGAGTTGCAGGGCACGCCGGGAATGAATGGGGGTCAGGTTGCTGACCGGCTCACCCAGCTACATGTGACGAAGATCGAAGAGGATATCTTCCTGATGGGTGACAACTACCCGTATTCCGAGAAGCGACGCGCGTTCTGGGGGAACTACACCTGGTCGTCAATTGACACCGGCAAAGTCACCACGAACCTTACACCGGCGGTCAGCACATTTGCCGGAACGTTGATTGATGACGTCGACGACATCAATATCTTCGATTTTCTGGATGACAACAGTCAACTCATCATCAAACATGAAGGCCGGGAGAAGGTCAAGGAGTACCACGATACGAACTATATCGACCTGTACCGCTTTGCTGAACTCATCTCGATGACGCTCCTCAAAGCAGCCGACGATGCGCCGCCGGTGATTAATGGTGTCGCTGACGCTGTCCGGTGGGAATCACATGGACCGACCGCAGCTCATGAGAACTCACACGGTCTTTCCATTTACTTCCCGCGGACGCTGCTTCTGCCCAACAACGCTGGCAGTCCCCCGTCGGACCTCTGCGGTAAAGACACCTCACTTTGTGGATCAAGCAAATCCTATGATGACCCACTCTATGACCCGACGGTGGCGATCCCGACTGCCGGGACACACCTCTACCGGCTGGACGCCAGCATCAGGATCCCATCCCTGGCTGGCGCTCCCCACGCAATGATCCATGACCCCGCGTTTCTCTTCCCGGCTGGCACACTCTGGGATGAGTTCCTGTATCGCTACTACAAGCCGGTCGCCGATGCCTGTGCCAGAGTTGGAGACAACTGTGTTGACGAAGCCTTCTTGCTTGTCGGCCAGGTCGTCACGCTCAGCGGTGAAGGATCATCCGACAGTGATGGGCTGGAAGGACCACTCAATGATGTGCCGGCTCATGTTGGAGGACCATTACACTACTACTGGGACTTCGACACGAGCGCCGACAATCCAAACCCGATACCTGTCTACCAGCCGGGTGTTCAATACGTGACCTGCGACGACGCCGTTGATATGAGCGAAGACTGCGATCGTGATGAGGTCGACGACATCGATGATGACGCGGATGCAATCGGAAAGACAGTGCAGTTCCCGTGCGTTGTGCCAGGTGATTTCCCGGTCCGGTTGATGGTCTGGGATGAACACCATGACCAGGTTCGTCAGGCAAATGAGATGACGATTCACAATAATGGCCGCCACTGGCTGCACTTCAACGTCCATGATGACTGGGTGACAATACACTGTGGCGTAGAGACCGAACCGACTCCTCCGCCGACGATTCCAGCGTTGACACCGAAGAAGGAGAGTTCCCCGGATTCGGTTGCGCCAGGTGAAACAATCACCTACGAGCTGACGATACCGGCAGCGGGTGACACAGAGAACCCGGTTACCGGTTCCATGGTTGACGAACTGGTCCAACTCGATCGCTACAACTACAACCCGTCAAGCCTGGAATGCTCGGCTGGCGCATGTGGATATGATGAAGAGCTCAAGACCGTAAACTGGGAAGGCACGATTCCATCTGATACCGATCTGACGATCTCGTTCTCAGTGACACTCTTGTCTGAATTGCCGCTGACAGCAGAGTTCGTGCAAAACTGTGCCTTGTTTACCGTTGGTGAAACGGAATCGACCAGTTGCACGACAACCCAGATTCAGCTAACCCCGTCTACCGATACGTCCTCCGGTTTCTATGCGGGATTAATCGTTCTCGGAATTGGAGTTGCCGGCTCGACAGGGATGGTTGTGAGGAGGCGACGCCAGAACTAACCATGCCATACAGGTCTGACCGGCTAATTGAGCATCTCCTGGAGGTCTTCGACGACCGTCTCACGCTCGACGTCGAAAGGGTAGATATAGCGCAACCTGCCTTGCTGGTCGATCAAATAGGATGACGCGGTGTGATCGACCAGATAGCCGCTGGCCGATGCTGTATCAGCGTCAGTCTGCTGGAAATAGAGGAAGTAATCCTGCCCGACTATGCGGACGTCCTCTTCTGTGCCTGTCAGCCCGACAAACGAACTATCAAATCTGCTAACGAACTCGTCGACGATCTCAGGTGTATCCCTCGTGCCGTCCACGCTGATGAAAACATAGCTGACTTCGTCACCTTCGTCGCCGAGTTCGCGTTTTATCTGGCGAAAATCAGCCAGCGTCGCCGGGCAGACATCCGGACAGTGGGTGTACCCGAAGAAGAGCAGCACCGGAGTTCCCTGAAAATCGCTCAGGCTCACCTGCTCCCCATCTGTGCCTGTTAAGGTGAAATTCTGCAACTCCTGTGGTGGATCGATCACCTGAGCGCGTTCAATCGATTCGGGGGCGTCTGAAGATCGGTTCAGCAAGGGAAGTCCAAATCCGAGCAGCAAGAAGGCGATAATGACGATAATGCCGAGTAGCCCGATCCTGACCGGATCAAGAAACGGGCGTCTTTCCGGCGCCTCCGCATCGTTTTCCGGGCTGCCGGTCTGGGTTTGTTCCTCGCTCATGAACGTTCCTGTTTCCAAACACCTGCACCACTGAATGGTAGACCACTCACATGCTCAATCGAAGCTGACTATACATCGTTACGGGAAAATACCGCCGATCAGCCAGGGAATCGAAGCGAAAAACGAAGAACCGGGAGAGAAAAGATACCCCTCCCGGCTCATCTGTTACTGGAGAATCAACTATATCGTTATTGCAGGGTCTGCATGAAGGCGATGATATTCGTAATATCTTCGTCAGATACTGCGCTTGCATCGAATGGTTGCATGATACCAGCGGTGAACCCAGCAGCTACCTTGGCATCAGGATCTCGAATTGACTCGGTGATGAACGCTTCATCCGCAACGACGACGGTTCCGTCGTCAAGTTCAACTTCACTCATCCAGAGTCCCTGCCAGCTAGGTCCAACAAGCGCTGATCCATCAATCGTATGACAGGAAGCGCAATTTGCCTGGTAGACCTCTTCGCCGGCCGCCGCGTCACCTTCGGCCATATCGGCTTCAGTTGCAGCCTCGGTTGCGGCTGAGGTCGCTGCTGAGGTCGCGGCGGATTCCGCAGGTGTGTTGGTTGCGTCGTCGTCATCATCTCCGCCACAAGCCGCCAGCACGAGCGAGAGTGCGGCAATGAGCGTGACGATTACCAGCAATGATCGCTTTGGCATAGACATCTTCCTTTCACCTTACCTTACTTCACAACAACTGGCTTGTATGTCTGCCAGCCTTATTGCGGAGCACAGCCTATAAATTGTGCTCTTTTGATGCGTAAGATGCAATACGTGCTTTCCCAGTTATTGTTTGCAATCAATCATGTTGTTAATGCCCTGGATTTCATGAAATTGATTCCGGAATGTAGAAACGTGAATAAAAGTGAATAGCTCAAACATTGCTTTTTGCTGAAACATGGCAATCTCGATGGCATTATCCAGAGCAAGCGTACTGGAATCCACCCTCAAACTTGACTTCGATCGTCAGTGGCACGTTGTTTGACGCTGGCGAAAGACGGGTATGATATTTGTAGAACAGACACTTGTTACCTACCGGAAGGCGTCCCGTATGAAGCAGGCAACACAGACTATCGGCATGGTAACGATCGGGCAAGCGCCGCGAGATGATGTCGTGCCAGCGATGCGGGTTTACCTGCCTGAGGGAATCAACATCGTCCAGGGCGGCGCTCTCGACGGTCTGAGTAGCTTGGAGATCGAACAGTACACGGCGCGCGATGGCGAGGTCGGCATTGTTACAACCCTGCAAAATGGTTCATCAGTTCTGCTCTCTCATAAGTTGATTTTGCCGGTCATGCAAGCGAAGGTCGATCGACTCATTCACGAAGATCGTGCTGAACTCATCGTTATCCTCTGTGGAGCGGACTGGAGTGCTTTGACTTCGGACCGACTCATTGTCAATCCTGGAACGCTTTTTCCAGCTGTGATTTCTTCGCTGGCAACCGGCAGGAAACTCGGGATCATCAAGCCGAGTGCCGGACAGATCGAAAATGAACGCGCGCGGTACCAGTCAATCGGCATCGAGGCGGTCGTGACCGCAGCTTCACCCTACGCAGGTCCGGAGAGATTACGGCTTGCG
Organism: uncultured Thermomicrobiales bacterium; assembly: GCA_964577155.1. Lineage (GTDB taxonomy): Bacteria > Chloroflexota > Chloroflexia > Thermomicrobiales > CFX8 > CAZNYB01. The sequence goes on from CAZNYB010000032.1 coordinate 23,700, forward strand.
CGAGCAGCGGCGGAAGAACTAGACGATGCCAACTGCGATCTCATCTGGATGACCTGCGTCGGGATGGACGCCGCAATGCGAGATGTTGTTGCGGAAGTTACCGGCAAACCAGTAATACTGGCTCACTCTTTGCTGGCACGAATCACCACCGAGCTCATATCTGAGCCTGCTGAAGTGCCAGTCGCCTGATCTCAAGTCTGGAGCAGTGAACATGTCCACTGAACGATTCTATGACTACATCGTTGTCGGAGCGGGATCGTCCGGGGCGGTGATGGCCGCACGGCTTACCGAAGACCCTGACACGACGGTGTTGTTGCTCGAAGCCGGGCCGGATGATCGGGTTGCTGACATTCCGAAGGAGATGCGCAGTCCGAACTGGTTCGGCATCGCCAACCCGGAGAAGTTCCCGGACTACCAGTGGCCAGATCTTGGAGCGCGCCGGACCGCCAGCCAGGCGTTTCGGCGGTACGACCGCGGCAAAGGACTAGGCGGAAGTTCTGCTATCAACGCCCAGATCGCTTACCGGGGGATGCTCGAGGATTACGATCTCTGGGCGGAACAGGGTTGCCGGGGCTGGTCTGGTGAAGAGTTGCTACCGGCCATGATCAGGCTGGAGAATGATCTCGATTTCGGCGGCGATCCTTATCACGGTAACAGCGGTCCGATCACCATCTACCGGCCTCCTATCCCAACCTGGGGGCAAGTTGATCTCGCCTTGCTTCAGGCTGGACTCGACCTTGGCTATCCCTGGCATGATGATGTCAACGCACCCAACTCTACCGGGATCGTTGCTCGAGCTGTCAACCGTTCGATAGACAATCGCGTCTCAACCAACGCTGGTTATCTCGAACCGGCAAGAGAGCGGGAAAACCTGACGATCATCGGTCATGCATACGTTGACAAAGTACTTTTTGATGGAACACGCGCTGTTGGGGTTCGCGCTCATACGCTGGACGGCTGGGTCGAATTCCGAGGTCAGGAAATCATCCTCTCAGCCGGATCGACATTTACTCCACCTATCTTGATCAGGTCCGGTGTTGGTCCCGGACCGCAGGTGCAGGACTTAGGGATTCCCATGCTCAAGGACTTACCGGTCGGCGAGAACCTGGTTGACCACTCGGCGGTTGGATTGAGATTGCACCTGAAACCCGAGTGCCGGGCTCAGGCCGAAGACGGCACCTACTTCAGTTGTTGTGCCATCCGCTACAACTCGAACATGTTCGATGCCGGGGACAACGACATGATTATCAGTTGTCATAACTTTGGCGGATACGATGGTGATGGACTGAAGACAGGAGCGATTTCGGTCATCCTCTGGCGAACATTCTCCCGTGGTGTATTGCAGGTAACCGATCCTGATACGTTCGCCATGCCGGATATCGACGAGCGGATGCTGTCCGATGAACGTGATCTGATCCGGTTACGTGACGGCGTCCGGAGGCTCTTTGACGTTGGTCGCCATGGCGCTGTTCAAGCAATCAGCGAGCGGATAACCCTTTCGCAGACGATGACAACTGGCGGCGACCTGACGATGGACGGTGTCTCCAGCGAGGCTGCCCTTGACCAGTGGTTGCATGAAGCAGTAAGTGATACCTGGCACATTGTTGGCACCTGCCGGATGGGCGCTGAAGACGACCCGCATTCTGTCGTCGACTCCGACTGTCGGGTTATCGGGCTGGAAAACTTGCGGGTGATCGACGGCTCGATCATGCCTGAGGTGCCGCGGGCCAATACGAATCTGACGTGCATGACCATCGCCGAGCATATGGCAGCCCGGATGCGACGGAGCTAACAGCTGATACTGAATATGAGGGGCGAAATTGATGAATGAAGTCGTGCGCTGTGCCTGGGTATCTGATGATGACCTTTATCAAAAGTACCATGATCACGAGTGGGGAGTCCCGGTTCATGACGACCACAAACACTTCGAGATGATTACCCTTGAAGGCGCGCAAGCCGGGCTGAGCTGGTTCACGATTCTCAAACGCCGGGAAAACTACCGGACAGCCTACGACAATTTCGATCCGGAGAAAATAGCGCGATACGATGACAGGAAGATTGCTGAACTACTCCAAAACGAAGGCATCATCCGGAACAAAGCCAAGGTCAACGCCTCGGTAACGAACGCGCAGGCGTTTCTGGCGGTTCAGGAGGAATTCGGTAGTTTCGACGCCTATATCTGGGGTTTTGTCGGTGGTCAACCGATCAAAAACACCTGGCAGTCGATGGATGAATTGCCGGTCTATACGCCGGAAGCTGAGGCTCTTTCCACTGACCTCAAGAAGCGTGGTTTCAAATTTGTTGGCCCGACGATCTGTTACTCGCACCTGCAGGCAGCTGGCCTGGTCAACGATCACGAAGTCGGTTGCTTTCGCTACGACGAGGTTTGACTGAATCACCCGGTCCATGTGCGATACTGACCGCATTTGAGTAGCTGCCAGGAGAGAGCAAGGCGATGTCAAAACCTCAAGTTGTCAGTGAACAGGCAGAAAACGGCTTGCGTGACGCCGTTTCAGCGGAGCGACTTCAGGCACATCTGGAGCGTTTCTCGACCCTCTTTCGTGACTCAGGGACTGACGACGAGTGGTCGGCGGCGCGTTACATCCGTGATTGTATGGTCGAGTACGGCGTTGAGGTAGAGATACTGGAATTCGACTCGCTGATCTCCTGGCCGAAAGAAGGCGAACTGGCGATTGTCGACGCAAGCGGTAACACTGTTGAGGAGTTGGCTGTTCGCACCAGGTCATTCGGTGCGCAAACTCCCCCTGGCGGGATCTCCGCCGAGCTGGTTGTTGTGCCCTTTGAGCAGCCAGAAGCTGGTTCGATGATCTTTAGCCACCGTGCTGTCGAAGGCGATTACAGCCAGGTCGATGTCACCGGTAAGATCGTCCTGACGATGGATGGCGGACCGGATGGCGTCCGCCGGGCAGAAGAGCATGGCGCAGCCGGTCATATCCACATCTGGCCATCGGATGAAGGCGTGGTCCACGAGATGATCGCGACCAGCGTCTGGGGAACACCAACGCCGGAATCGGCGCAACGGATACCAACGATCCCGGTGCTCGGGATTGGCAACGCTGATGGTGAGCGGTTGAGCGAACGTTGTTCATCAAGCAAGGTGACTGTACGGCTTGTCTCGAACGTGGACACCGCCTGGCGACGGTTGCCGTTAGTGATCGCCAATGTGAGACCTGCCGCTGAGGGAAGCGGCGATCGGTATCTGCTCGTTGGCTCCCACATCGACTCCTGGTATGAAGGGGTGACCGACAACGCCACCGGCGATGCGGCGCTCATCGAGATGGCGCGCGTCTTGCAGTCGCATCAGGAAACCTTGCGGCATGGAGTCAGGTTTGGCTGGTGGCCGGGCCATTCGACCGGCAGGTACTCGGGATCTACTTGGTATGTTGACAACCACTTCATGGACCTGCGCGCAAACTGTCTCGGCTACCTCAATATCGATTCACCCGGCGTGCGGGAGACGGAGATCTGGGACTGCCGGTACAACATGGGCGAAATAGAGCACATCACTGGCGAGGTCGTCAGGGAACTCTCCGGGCAGGATCCAAACATTCGCCGCCCCCTGAAGGCTGGTGATCAGTCGTTCCTTGGCGTCGGGTTGCCGAGCCTGGGCGCGTTCAGAATGTTGCCGGTCGATCACCCTGACCGCAAAGCGGTCGGCGGCTGTGGCGGCGGATACTGGTGGCACTCTCCGGAGGATACGCTGGACAAAGCAGACGCGAATATCCTGGCTGACGACACCTGTATCTACGTTACGATCACCGCCCGCATGTGTATGCCAGAGATGCATCCGTATGATTTCAGACCTTCCGCCGATGATTTTCTGACGCATCTCAACGAGCTGCAGTCCGTTGCCGGTGAGCACCTCGATTTATCCACCACGATTGAGCGGGCTACAGCTTACCGGGCCAGCGCGGAACACCTTGCTGACGCCGGGTTGCAAGAGAACCCACAACGATTCAATGACGCAGTGCTATCGGTGACAAGGATCGTCAACCCGGTGCTCTTCACCATTGATGGTCCATTCGAAATGGACCCTGCGCTGCAACTGCCGGTGCTGCCCGGACTCGCCCTGATGCGTGAGCTGGCTGTCCTGGATCCAGGGTCAGATGATTACCAGTTCCTGCTGACGAAGCTGGTGCGGCAGAGAAACCGGATCGAGGTGGCGTTGACCCAGGCGTCTGCTGTGCTGGAGCGGGCTGTAGTTTAACCTGTCAGAAACAACGATCACGGGTTGATCTCGAACCTTTCGACCCAGAATTCGGTGGCCGAGGTTCCTTCGGCCTGTTGAATCGGCACACGTGGGAAATCAGGCGTTCTGGCATAGAGTGCGATCATCAGCCTGTAGTTGTTCCCTGGCGCAGTCTCGCCAGGTATCGGCATTTCAAATGTCGTTGTGACCGTATCGCCTGCTTGCCAGCTAGATGATGGCGGCATCCCGCCGTAGGGTTCCAGGTCGAGCTGGCTGACCCTGTTTCCACTATCGTCATACAACTGAGCCGTTGCCGAATAGTCTGCAAATAGTGGTTCGCGAATTAGCCAGGTTACCTCAATCGTGACCGTCGATCCCGGCCTGGCGGAATCCTCGTTCCAGATGACCGATTCGATGGCAACCGGCGGTTCAAGCCAGTCCGGTCTGGGGTGAACCGTAAACTGCAACGCCGCCTCATCCATCTTTTGCGTTGCGGGCACAATGCGCATCGTATAGTTTCCCGGTACTTCCGGGGCGATAGCGTGGATCTGCACTTCGTTATCACCGGCCGGAAGAATCGTCGGAATGTTGATCGGCAGCGTTTCCCGTTTCACTGTTGCGCCGCTTTCGTCTTCCCAGATGAGTTCAACGGTGTCGCCAGCGTTTAGCCGGCTGATTGCCGGACTGCCGTTCGGGTTCACAATGTGCAACGGCAGCGTAACCGGACCGCTGGCGCTACTCTGCCGGGTAGTTTCTTCGATGGCAAGATATGGCGCGCCTCGTTCTCCGGGAGCAAGCTCGTAGACTCGACTGCCGTTGATCTCAGTGACAAACGTCAGATCATCAACAAGAGCAGCCTGCTCGGTGGCAAACTCCCAATCGTAACCAGGCAACTGGTGAAAGATGACCCACCGCACCCCGAGATCCTGAAGGACTCCCGTGTTTTCAGCTGTCAGATAAGATTGTTGTTCTTCCTGATGATCCAGAAAATACTGAATGTCATAGTGGGCCTGGGGGATATAGCCACTATACCCGGCCAGGATCGGATTCCAGTGCCTGGTCGACCCGTACATGTAACTGATCGGTTCGAAGTTCCCATGGATGAGACCCGCCGACGGGAATTCAGCGACCGGTCCCTCGGGCTGGTCCGCCAGCCATTCGTAGACCGCCATCGAGCTGGCTTCGTTCGGAACCGGTTCAGTGTTAACACTGGAACGCAGCTCAACGAGCACCACGAGCGATAGCAGCAGAGTCAGTCCGACCCCTGCCAGTAGTCGATATGAACCGAAACGTTCACCGATTCGACTCCAGGCGGCGGTGAAGCCAAGCCCGGCCAGAATCGGGATGCTGATCGCCGTCAACAGCCCGATCCGCCCGATTCCCCTGATATTTCGAACCGGTGGTAGCAGATCGTAGACGGTGGCATACGGCATCGGTACGCGGAACCCGGCTACTTCAACGGCGAATCCGAACGAGAGGAGCACCGCGCTTGCCGTCACTAGCGCCGCGAAGGTAATCGGCCACTGCCATCTCCTGATGAACGCGAGCGCGGCAAGGCCAACCAGCGCGACGATCCCTGGAAAGAATGGTTCGGGGATACCGGGCAGCCAGCGATTGAGAAAGGTGTTGGTGACGAAGACTGAGCGGTAGGACTTGATCGTCGCGGCAAGCGATTCGATTTCCTCCCGCCGTCGCTCGAAACCGTACAGCTCGCCGACCTGAAAATGAGGAATGAGCGTCGGGATGAAGATCAGGTACGGAATGATGATACTGGCTGCCAGAAGACCGGAATCAGCCCTGGATACCGATCGTTGCCGGTCGAAGAGCAGGAGCAATGGGACAAACAGAGCAAGCGCGATTGTGCCAAAGACCGCCAGGTGGAGCGAACCGAGCAGCTGGATGGTCAGGAACAGACCGGTCAGGAGCGCATATCTCGCTCTACCGGTGCGGTGGAACCTGATCATTGCCCAGAGAGCCAGCGGAAGCCAGCCAAAGACTAGCAGATGGAGGTGACTCAGGTGCCCATATCGAGCTGGCGCGAAGGCGGCGATCAATCCAGCGATAAAGGCTGCGCCGGGTGAAGCGCCGAGTTCTTTCACCAGCAGATAGACGCCAATTGCCACGAGCCACCAGGAAGTCAGGAAGATGACATTGTAGGCCAGGACATCGTTGCCGCTGACGAGGTAGACCGGCCAGGCAAGCAATGCCGTTGAAATTGCTTCTTCAGAGTAAGCCAGTGACTGTTCGAACGGGAAGAATGCATTTCCGTCGTAGAGATGCAGCGGATCGGTTGCCAGCTGGTGCTGGACAGCCCGCATCACCCAGATCTCGAACACCGGATCTCCCAGATCCTGCACCGCCGTGCCCGCCTCGACGGTGAGTGGCCAGGTCATCCAGACCGTTGCCACTGCATACGCGACTGCAACAATCAGAAGAAGCAGCCAGGGTTGACATTTCCCTTTCCGAAAGCGATCAGGGATGAATCGTTCAGGCGAGGTGTGCCGCAGTATCACGAGAATAGGGTTTCGACTAGCCGGTCGCCAGGTCCACAGGCAATTCGGAGCTTGTTTCGGGATCTGAAGCTCCAATCCGATCGCCAGTGTCGCTATCGAACAGATGGAGGTGGCGGGTCAGCACCTTCAGCGTAAGTTGATCTCCGACCTCTACCTGCGTCTCACCCGCCAGCCGGGCAATGAGTGATTCATCGTCATTGTGAACGTAGATGTCGCTCCCGACCGATTCAACCACTTCGACCTGCAAGTGCAAGCTCCCGGCACATTCCTGGTCTGGTTGCTGTTCAAGCAGCAGGTGTTCCGGTCGAATCCCGGTGACGACAGTGTTCCGTCCGGTTACGGCACGCCGTAACTCGTTTGAAAGCTGGAGATTCCCGGACGGGTGCTGGAGTGTGCCGGTCTGGTGATCGATCGTTGCGATGGCGAGATTCATTGGCGGGCTGCCGATGAAAGAGGCGACGAACATGTTGGCTGGCTGGCTGTAAACCTCGGCCGGGGTAGCCACTTGCTGAAGTTCACTATCATTCATGACCGCGATCCGGGTCCCCATAGTCATCGCTTCTACCTGATCGTGAGTGACGTAGATCGTTGTCGTTCCCAACTGACGATGGAGCCTGGTGAGCTCCGTTCGGGTCTGCACCCGGAGTTGAGCGTCGAGATTGGACAGTGGTTCATCCATCAGAAAGATGCGAGGAGAGCGAACGATTGCCCTGGCCAGGGCGACACGCTGCCGCTGCCCGCCAGAGAGTTCCCGTGGTTTCCGGTTGAGCAGTTCGTCTATATCCAGCAGTTGAGCGATCGCGAGCACACGCTCCTGGATCTCCCGCTTCTTAACCTTGCGCATTTTTAGCGGAAAGCCGATGTTGTCGCGAACTTTCATATGGGGGTAGATCGCGTAATTCTGGAAGACCATGGCGATATCACGTTCTTTTGGCTCGTAGTAGGTGATATCGACATCGTCGAGGAAAACCCGTCCCTCATCCGGCTCTTCAAGCCCTGCCAGACAACGCAGTGCGGTTGATTTGCCACATCCACTAGGGCCAACCAGAACCAGAAATTCGCCATCGTCGATGGTAAGTGTTAGGTCAGAGAGCGCGGTGACATCTCCGAATCGTTTGGTCACGTGTTCGAACTTCGCTTCTGCCAACGTTGTGCCGCCAATCAAAGCTGCGCAAAAAGATCCAGGCTCTCGTATGTTGTACCCAACATCAGCCACTGGTGCTAGACTGTGCCATCCTGACGAGTATTAAATCTGGAAGGTACGGTAACGTCATGGTAGTTGGAGCAGGCATTCGCCAGTATGAAGTCGATGAGGACTGGCCGCAGATGCCAGATGAAGCGCAACTGGGCCAGGTTGTCGAAATCGTTGTTGACGGTCAGGATCGAGTGTTTGTTTTTCATCGGGGGACGCCCTCACCGCTGATCTTCGACACAGATGGGGCATATCTCGGTACCTGGGAACCGAACAATCACTGGCTGGACATTCACGGAGTCTGTATCGGCGAGGATGATGCCGGCGAGTACTTCATCGTCACCGACCGCGACCGGCATCTGGTTAGTCGCACAACACTGGACGGCGAGGTCGTCTGGAGCATTGGCACGAAAGATACTCCTGGAGATCAGGAGCCATTCAACCGGCCGACTGATGCTTGCGTTGCGCCAAACGGGGACATCTACGTGTCAGACGGCTATGGCAATGCCCGTGTCCACCAGTTCACATCGTCTGGCGAACAAATCCGCTCCTGGGGCACACCCGGAATCGGCCCGGAAGATTTCAATCTGCCGCACGCAGTTCGAATCATTGATCGCGACGAAGAGCCAACGCTCTATGTCTGTGACCGGGAGAACCACCGTATCAAACTCTACACCCTGGATGGCGAATATCTCGGCAAACTGGTCGGCTTCAAACAGCCAGGCAATATCATCGTCGACGATGATGGCGTTCGATATGTCGCCGAACTCCAATCGAGGGTTGCCATCCTCGATGCTCATGACAATGAAATCACCCGTATTGGCGGCGAACCCAAGCGCGAACCAGGTTCATTCATCGCGCCGCATACTGTCTGGTTTGACTCGGCAGGCTCGATCTATGTCGGCGAGGTACTTGAAGGACAGCGGGTTCAGAAATTTGTACGTGTTGAAGGCGAGTAGATCTATCCTTTGCCGTGAGCAGTTTTTCGCATCCCCTCTCCTGTTTCCGGGAGAGGGGTTAGTGCAGAAGGTAATCCATTGGCCAAAACACTCCTGACCGGCGGTACCGTTGTTGATGTTCGCACCGGCGCGCAGCAGCCAGCCGACATTCTGATCGAGGATGGGATTATTTCAGCCGTTGGCGCGCCAGCGGATTTCGGCGCGGAGCCGGACGTTGACACGATTGACCTGAGCGGCACCACCGTACTGCCTGGGTTGTCCAACAATCACGTGCATCTGGGCTGGAGCGGTATGGGTTGGGATGGCGGTCCGGAAGGCATCCTCAAGGCGCAAGCGCTCTATGATTCAGACGGCATCAATGCTGTCAAGGCCTACGCGAACCTCCGGAAATCAGTCAGTGTTGGCCTCACCCACCTGCGTGATCTCGGGATGAACGATAGCGGGTTTGACGCCAGAGAAGCGCTGGAGCGGGGGTTCGTCAAAGGTCCCCGGTTGGAGATCGCTGGCCAGGCGATCATGTGTACCGGAGGACATACCTGGTGGTGTGGCCGTGAGGCGGATGGTGTCGATGGCATGCGGCAGGCTGTCAGGGAGCAACACAAACGCGGAGCTGACATCATCAAGATCATGGCCAGCGAATATACACCACAATTCACTCTCGATGAACTCAAGGCTGCCGCCGATGAAGCGCACCTGCTCGGCATGAAGATCACGACCCATGCAACCTTGCCGGACGCGATCCGCAACGTCGTCGATGCCGGGTTTGACTCGATCGAGCATGGCGGTCCGGCGACACCGGAGACAATGGAATTGATCGCGGAAAAGGGCATCATGGTCGTGCCGACGATGTCTCCATTCATACTCCAGACTGAGCGCGGTCCGGAACGCGGCATGCCCCCGGAGGTAGTTGCCGAGCGTATCCGGCGCTGGGAGGCAGCGCCGCGATCAGAACCTCTGGTAGAGATGCGCCTGGCCGGTATCAAATTCGCCTTTGGCACCGATGCCGGGAGTCCCTGTGTCGAACATGACGTGATCTTGCCTGAGATGCAAACGCTGATCGATCTGGACATCGTGAAGACACCGTTGGATGTCATTCAGATGTTGACGATCAATAGCGCTGAATTGCGCGGTCATGAGGATCGGCTCGGAACCCTTGAAGCAGGCAAACAGGCGGACATCGTTGTGATCGACGGCGATCCAGTGGCGGATATCACCGCGCTCGGCAACATCATCCACGTATTCGTGAACGGCGAGCAGCTGGTGGCGAATGGCGAGATGAACGATTGGTACGGGTGGTAGACAGTGATCAGTAGCCAGCAATTTGGAATGTCGCCTGTCCGTCGCGGACTCACCAGTAAGATTAGCGAGCCGGACGCAAGCGTGCGCCAGGAAATGCTTGAGATCGCGGCTACCATGGACAACGTGATCTCGATGGGACCCGGCGACCCTGACCTGCCGACTCCAGCGCATATCATTGAGGCGGCGAAAGCCGCGCTTGATGCTGGCGCGACGCACTACACACCTCCGCCGGGTGATCCGAGACTGCGTGCGGCCATCGCCAGGAACATTAGCGAATTTCGCGAAGTCTCCTATGACCCGTCCAGCGAGGTCATGGTAACGACCGGCGCTGAAGAAGCGATCTACATGACCATGGCGACGCTGGTCGACGACGGTGACGAAGTGCTGGTGCCTCACCACCGCTTTACGACCTATGACTGGGGCGCGGAACTGGCTGGCGGCAAGGTAGTGCCCTATGCCACTGTTCACGAACACGACGAATTCAGACTCGACGTCGAAGAGATCAAGCGGCATCTCACCGACCGGAGCAAGATCATCGTCGTCGTTTCGCCGGACAACCCGACCGGCGGCGTGGCGGCACAAGCGGAGATCAAAGCCGTTGCCGATCTGGCAAAGGAGAGGGACCTCCTGGTCGTCACTGACGAGATCTACCACCACTTCGTCTATGACGGCGGCACCCACTACAGCATTCTCTCTGAGCCAGATATGAAAGAACGCACCATCCTCATTGATGGGTTCTCTAAGTGTTACGCGATGACCGGTTGGCGGGTCGGCTTTATGGCTGGTCCTGCGGACTACATCCGCTCGATCATCGAGGTGAAACACGCCCTGTCGATCTGTGCGCCAGCGATATCCCAGGCAGCGGCTCTGGCAGCGTTGGAAGGACCACAGGATTGCATTGCCGAAGCACGCGCTATCTATGATGATCGGCGTCACGGACTGCTGGCCGCATTGACTGACATGGGTCTCAGTTTTGTCTACCCGGCTGGCGCATTCTATGTGTATACAAACATCTCTTCAACCGGGATGCCGGTCGAAGAGTTTGTCAAACAACTGCTCAGAGACACCGGTATCATGATCTCTCCCGGAAACATCTTTGGTGTCAAAGATTGTGAATACATCCGCATGTCGGTCCTGGTGCCGAAAGATCGCATTCTTGAGGCCACCGACCGCATGGAGCGTGTGATTGGCCAGTATCAAACGGCCTGAGCTGCTAGCGCAAGTGTCTCGGTACTACCTGGATGCTGGGAATTAATTTAAATCCAAACCAGGTATGGTGAGGTTTGAATTTACTGAGTTTGATCACCTTGTTGCATAGATTAGCGCTTCATCCAGGGATCGAAAGCGTCTCGAATTCCGTCACCAAGGAAATTAAACGCAAGGACGGTCAGCGAGAGAGCTGCGGCTGGCGCAAGCAGCATATAGGGGTAAGAACGTAAATTTGGGATCGCTTCACTTATCATTAGCCCCCAACTCGGCATCGGTGGTCTAACTCCCAAGCCAAGGAAACTGATGCCAGCTTCATAGATAATCGCAAGTGGAATTCCAAGCGTTACGGCCACAACTATCGGAGCCATCGTATTCGAAAGAATATGGCGGGTCATAATTTGCCGGTTCGTAGCCCCGATGCTTCGGGCAGCTTCAACATATTCTTTGTTCTTCAGTGACATAGACTGGGATCGTACGATGCGTGCTACTGTTAACCAGCTAATAAGCCCAAGCCCGATAAAGACACCAACCAGACCCCCCAGAAGGTTGTTTGCCGAAGCCAGCGAATACATCACCCCACCTTCTGCATTGTCAAGAACACCTTGAAGGAATGTCATGATAATAATGACAAAGAGGAGACTTGGCATTGCGTAGAGGATATCGACTATACGCATGATGATAGTATCGGTTTTCCCGCCATAGAACCCTGCAATGATACCTGCCGGAACGCCGATGATAACGATCACAAACTGAACGGTAATTCCAACCGCAAGCGATATTCGCGCCCCAAACAGGAGGCGACTCAAAATATCTCGCCCGAGTTGGTCTGTACCCAGTGGATGGTTCCAATTTGGTGATTGGCGAATTGCATCATAGTCTTGTGTTGCGTAATCATAAGGACTGATCAACGGCGCAAAAATAGCTAGCATCGCCAGGATGATAATAAAGCCTAAGGAAGATATTGCAAGCCTGTTCCTTTTGAGACGCATGAATGCGTCGCTCCAAAGGCTTTTGGCACTGGTAGGTTTTTCAAATTCAGTCTCTCGAGATGGAGAAATTACCCGCTCGGATACTGTGCTCATCTATTGAGTCTCCTACAGGCTATTTACACCGCATCAATTGGAAATTCGTGGATCAAGGAACTGATACAAAATGTCGACAATGAGATTCATGACCGAAATCAGTGTTCCAAAGAGTAGTACCGTACCGAGCAGAACCGGATAATCCCGGCTGGAAATACTCTGAACAAAATGTCTACCTATCCCTGGAATTGAATAGATTGACTCAACAAAGAATGACCCAGTGATGACATTTGCAAGGATTACTCCAGCGACGGTTATTACCGGCAGCAACGAATTTTGTATGCAGTGTCTGATGATGACTGTTCGCTCTTGAAGCCCTTTTGCACGAGCGGTGCGGACGTAGTCCATTGACAACGTTTCCAGCATGCTGGCTCGTGTGTACCGAGCCAGCACGGCGGCGGGAAACAGAGCCAACGCAATTGCTGGAATGATGATCTTGGTACTCCACACACCATCCCAACCTCCGGTTGGCAAAACATGTAGACGACTTGCAAAAATAAGCACAAGGAGTGAGACGACAACATATGATGGCGTTGAGATACCAACGATGGCGGTAAAGCTTGACATATAGTCGATCCAGGTGTTGTGCTTAAGTGCGCCGATTATCCCCAACGTCAATCCAATGGTAACAGCAACGAGCATGGCTATGAGCCCTAATTTTGCTGAAACTAAAAATGAATCTTTTATGATTTCGGTAACTGATTGCGAACGTTGAGAATAAGACGGACCGAAATCACCCTGAAGAACATTCCCGAGATATCGAGCGTATTGCTCCCAGAGCGGGTCATCCAGCCCATAGGCTGCATTAAGACGCTCCAGAACAATAGGCGGGATCGGCTTATCGCCTTCATTTGACCAGGGACTACCTGGTGTGGCATGCATCAACAGGAACGTAATCGTGTAAATTGCCAGCAAGGTCGGGATGATAAGTAAGATTCGTTGGATTATGTATGTGCGTCGAGACATACTCAAATTCTTTCGAATTTAGCAAACTGTTTATTTCAAAAAGTGAGACACTGAGGGTTGCTCAGCATCTCACTTATTTTTGGATTTAATGCTCTTCGATTGAGACGTATTTCCCGTAGACTACCGGCAGAATTGGCTGAAGGAAGACATTCTTCACATATGGTTTGACAAGAAAGAATGAAAGCTGATGTCGGAGCGGGATGATCGGAGCCTGCTCAACCAAAAGTACTTCTGCGTCCTCATATTGTGATATTCGCTCATTAACATCTGTGTTGGTTGCAGCTGTATCTACAAGATCATCAAATTCCGGAAAGTCCCAGTGGTTCCGATAATGATCAGCGGCATGAGTGAAATTTTGGTTGTGCCAGTTGAACGGATCTCCAAAATCAGACCCCCAGTTGCCAAGATAGACGTTAAATGGTTCTGTTTCCCGTGATGCTCGCCAATCAGAATAGGTATTCTGCTCAATTGGTTCTAGAGTAACATTGATACCCAGATTTTGTGACCAGGCATTCTGGAGGTATTCAGCATCCAGCTTGTAGTCAGCGGTGCTGATGTATACAAGCGATATCTCGATCTCACTTGGATCATCGTAGCCGGCCTCTGCGAGCAACGCTTGCGCCTGTTCCACGTCCTCACCTATTGAAGCATCAGGATTGTATCCAGGGATGTCAGGCGGAAGAACGGTGAAAGCAGCTTCAGAGTCACCGAGCCGAATTTGCTGGGCCAATGTCTCTCGGTCAATTGACATCGAAAGAGCTTGCCGCACCATGAAATTATCGGTTGGTGCATTTGTCGTGTCACAGACGACAAAACGCGTTGACGATCGTTCGACGGCTATTACCTCAGCGCTTAACGAATCACTGTCCAGCACTCTCTGGAGGTCAGAGCCAGGCACTTCTGCTTCGTCTAACTCGTCGTTTTCGTAGGCGATGATACTCTGAGCCAGTTGGTCGTCAAACAATGAGTATTCGATTCGGGTTAACTGTGGTTGTTCCCCCCAGTATTCGGGATTGATCTCCAGAATGATGTTTTGATTGTGATTCCACTCCGAAAGAATATACGGGCCGGTTGAAACCATATTGCCGGCCTCATACCATTGATCACCCTGCTCATCGACTACATGTTTCGGCACTGGGTAGAAGGTCCAGGTTGTCATTAACAGCGGGAAATATGGTGTCGAACCAACAAGTGACACGACAATTGTTCGCTCATCAGTTGCTTCGACTGCTAAATCATCGATCAAGCTCGGATCGTTAGCAGCCTCTTCAGCTCCCTGAATTGGATACAGTGCAGGTATGTATTGTGATCTGGTGTCTGGTTCGAGTACTCGTTTCCAACTCCAAACGAAATCTTCTGCGGCAAGCGGTGTCCCGTCGGACCAAGTGAGGTCCGGGCGCAACACGAACGTGTATTCTGTTCCGTCGTCGTTGGATTCAAAGCTTTCGGCCAGCAGAGGTACGAGCTCATTCGATTGAGGATCTATTCCAACGAGTCCGTCAAAGAGATTCCGGAATTGAGCGAGGCCATATCCTGACGATACTGCAGGGTCCAAATCGTTTGGTTCAATGCTTGGTAACCGTAAAACCTGCGAATCTGCAAGAGTACCAACTGGCGTCATTCCAGCGGCAGCTTCCTGTGTCGGCTCATTGGTGTCCGAGGCAGTCGTGGCGGTGGCATCGCTGGTTTCCGAGGTTGCCGCGCCTCCTTCTGCGGTGGCAGTCGGACTATCGTCATCATCGTCGTCTCCGCCACATGCGGCCAGGAGTGAACCGATCATGACGCCACTGACCCCTAGTGCAATGCCTCGCTGTACAAATACGCGTCGCGAAACATTGACCAATGGAAGCTGATCGAGAGAACCGAGAAGACTTTTTCCATGATCAACACTGTTCTTTTGATTCTTCACAACCACATTTCCCTTCTCTCATCTGAGCCCCATATGTTCCAAATTGCCAGCGACGGACTGGCGACCAACAAAATCTCACATGATCCGATGTTGCTAATAACAACGGCTACTTCTTTGGAGCTTAACCGTAGTCTAACATATAGATAACTACCACTTAACTATTCTACGTTCGCGTATAGATTCTGGTTTCTTAAGATAAAAATCCATCCGATGATTTTGACTAGAATTATTGATCAGCTGAATTTCGTAAGAGGGTAATATTGCTGATGATGCTGGCGTAACAGATATGTAGAGATAATTAGTTCTCGAATTGCATTGTTGCTATGCGCTAGGCTGAAGTGAACGGAGTTGTGCTCTTTTCTTGGCATACCTGACGACGCAGATACACTGGCTGCTATTACGCAAGCGCTCGAAGATTTGAGTTTGACGTGGTTAGTGTTGAGGAGTCGGCCGTTGTGCTAGTTGCAATTGACAAAAGGTCCTCACTCGCCTACTGATT
>CAZNYB010000033.1:0-38992 GCA_964577155.1 uncultured Thermomicrobiales bacterium
ACTCATCTCCCTCTCCTTAGCTGTTCACACCTCGCCTCTGGTAGAGAGGCGAGGTGCTCTGTCATTTAACTTTTGGGCTTCGTGATTGCTAAACGGCGACGGTTGCTCCGGCCGTTCTGCCGGACAGCACCTCCTGTAGCACTCGCTCACGGTGCTGATCGGTATCTCCATACAGGACTTCAAGATGCTTGGCCCGTTTGAAGTAGAAGTGAAGATCGTATTCCCAGGTAAAGCCGATGCCGCCATGGACCTGAATGGCTTCACCGCAGACTCGCCGGGCAGCTTCGTTGACCGTCGATTTGGCGACTGAGGCAGCCAGCGCGGCATCAGGCGCATCCGCATCGATCGCCCAGGCGGCGTAGTAAACGGCGGCGTGGGCATTCTCAACCAGCTCGAGCATCTCGGCCAATTTGTGCTTGATCGCCTGGAACTGCCCAATGACCTGCCCGAACTGTTTACGCACTTTGGCGTAATCGACCGACATCTCCAGCGATCTGCGAGCGGCCCCGAGCATCTCGGCGCTTGCAGCGACGGCAGCGCGCTGTATTGTCCGATCGAGTGACGGCCAGGCATTGCCTTCTTCACCAACCAGATTCTCAGCCGGTACACGGACATTGTCGTAACTAACCGTCGAGGTCTTTTCATTAAGATCAAGCATGATATTCGGCTCGATGGTGAGACCGTCGGCATCGTTTGACACCGCGATCAATGAAATGCCGTGCTCAGTCTGAACGGCGGTCAGGAGCACATCTGAGACATGTGCCCAGGGAACAAAGCGTTTCGTGCCGTTGAGAATGAAGTGATCGCCTTCCCGCCTGGCCTGCATGTTGACTGTGCTGGCTGTCCAGCTCGGCGACGCTTCAAGAAACGCAAGTGTCATCAGGAGGCCACCGTTACAGACATCCGGCAGGTAACGGGACTTCGCGCTGTCGTCGCCAGATTCCATGATCGCCGCGCCAGCCAGGGCAATTGTCGAGAAATACGGGCCGGGGTAGGGGATACGCCCCATCTCTTCAAGGATAATGCAGAGTTCGACCATCCCGAACCCTGAGCCGCCATACTCCTCCGGGAACGGCAGCAGGCCGAGTTCAATAAGCTGGCGATATTTGTCCCGGTCGTAGCCGGTTTCGTCGTCCATCATCGCCCGAATGTGATCAATCGCAATCTGCTCGGTCAGGAACTCGTGGGCCAGATCACGGAGCATGTTCTGGTCTTCAGTAAAGGAAAAATCCACTGCTAATCTCCATCCCCCGCTGTCGCGGCTGCCTCGCGCTGTTGCTCCAGCTCAATCCGGTCAGCCCGGATCTCCTTCGGCAGTCCGAGTACTCGTTCTCCGAGAATATTCTTCTGGATCTCACTTGATCCGGCATAAATCGTTCCAGCTCGCGACCAGACGTAGGTGTAAGCCCAGGTGTCGGAATCACCGTAGCTGAGATTGTTTTCACCGTAGGCATACTCTGCCGGCGCGCCGCTGATCTGCTGACCATAAGGACCGAGAATATCGAGAATCATCTCTTGAATGCGCTTGTCCAGCTCTGAGTAGTGCAACTTGGCGATTGAGGACTCCGGTCCAGGCCGTTCCCCCCGCTCCAGCCTGCTCAAAATTCGTAGCGATGCATACCGCAGGACTTCGCTCTCGGCATAGATCTGGCCAAGTTTCTGGCGGGTGATCGGGTCGTCGATGGCGCGGGTGCCGTCGATCTGCAGTTCGTTGGCAACCGCCAGCAGCCGGTCGAACGATTCTTGCATCCTGCTCACCCGGCTCAACGTGTTGCCGCCGCGTTCGTAGCCGAGGGTGGTCTGGGCGATCCGCCAGCCGGTGTTCAGTTCACCGACCAGGTTGTCGGCTGGCACGACGGTGTCGGAGAAGAAGACCTCGCTGAACTCCTCGCTGCCACTGATCTGCTTCAGCGGTCGGACTTCAACGCCGTCAGACTCCATATCGATCAGGATGCAGGAGATGCCAGCATGTTTGCTGGCATTGCGATCTGTCCTGGCGAGCATCAGACCCCAGTCGGAGTTGTGCGCGCCGCTGGTCCAGATCTTCTGTCCATTAATAATGAAGGTGTCACCGTCGATATCAGCCCGGCACTGGAGACTGGCCAGGTCGGAGCCGGAATTCGGTTCGGAGTAGAGCTGACACCAGATCTCTTCACCGGTCAGCATCTTCTGCAGGAACCGCTCCTTCTGATCCTTGGTGCCGTGGTGAATGATCGTCGGACCGACAATGGCGATCCCGAGACCATTGACACCGGCTGGCGCATTGACCCGCGCCATCTCTTCACCGACGATGGCCTGTTCCATCGGCCGGGCCTCACGTCCGCCAAATTCCTTTGGCCAGCCCATGCCGATGAAGCCGGCATCGTACATCTTGCGATGCCAGGCCCGGCGTTCCTCGAGTGTCTCGATACGCTTCTTCGGCAGATTCTCCTCGAGCCAGGCACGCACCTCTAGCCGGAATTGTTCGTCTTCCGGTGAATAATTCAGATCCATTCGTAAACCTCCCTGATCTGTACGAGTTCGCCGTCCTGTCTGACCGCCGTTGCTGGACTGATCTCAACGTCGCTCTTGTTTCACGTCCCGCTGCAGGTCAGGCGCAGAACTTTACTGGGTCCATTTCCAGAACGCTAACCGTTCTCACCCTGTGTGTCAACAGCCGCAATGATATAGCGAATAGCGGTGAGTCCGCACTCAGGTATCTACGGCACACGAGCCAGCAGCACTGTCGCCGAAGTGTCCGCCCGGAGTTCGTATTGCCCGGCGGCGGCCGGTATCAGAATGGACTGATACTGCTCGAAGGTCCGGGATCCACCAGAGAGTTTCACCATGGCGGAACCGCTGGTGCAGGTGAGCGCGTGAAATGAGATTGTGCCTGTATCAAGCTCGGTCGGACGGGTATCCAGCCTGAGTTGTTCGAGCACGAAATACGGACACTGCGCCCGTACCCGCTCGCGGTTGTCAGCCGGTTTCTGTATGGCAGCCGCGTTCGGGTTGGTCACGGCAATGGCTTGCTCGATATGGAGATTCCGGCCGTCGCGGGCAGGACGATCCCAGTCATAAACCCGGTAGGTGGTATCACTAGTCTGTTGTACCTCATAGAGGAGCAAACCCGGTCCCAGCGCATGGATCGTCCCAGCCGGAATGAAATAGGTCTCGCCGGCAGTGGTTTCGACGGTCTGCAGTGTTTCCATGACCCGGTTGTCGCGGATCGCGTCGGTAAATGCCTGGCGAGTTGTTCCCGGAATGAGGCCAAAGATGAGTTCTGCCCCCGGATCTGTCTCCAGGATGTGCCAGGCTTCCGTTTTTCCGAACTCACCAGCACCTTCCATCTGTCGCGCCTGTTCGTCGTTCGGATGCACCTGCACCGACAGCCATTGCCGGGTGTCTAGCAGCTTGATCAAGAGCGGAAACCGGTTGCCGGTCTGTTCGATGGCGGCCTTTCCCAGCAGCCACTCGCCGAGTTTCGCGCTCAACTCACCGAGCGTTCGGCCTTCCCATGGAGCGCTGAGCACCCGGTTGTCTTCGTAGAGAAGCCAGGCTTCGCCGATTGGGGCATCGCCGTGCTTCAGCCGCTGCCCGCCCCAGACTTTTTCGAGGTAGACCGGCTCGATAATGATTGGCTGGATTTCTGGCATATGACCCTTTTAGGACTCAGATAACTTCAACAGCCTGGCAATGTTACCGCCAAGCATCTTTGCTTTGTCCACCTCGGGGATAGCCATCGTCTCTATGATCTGGGTGCACTCATCCAGGTTGCCGATCTGGTGTGGATGGTCGCTTGCCAGGACGATGCGATCTGCTCCTGCGAACTGATAGGTTAAAGGAATGCCGAGTTCGCCGTACGGAACGGTGTCGTAGTACATGTTCTGAAAATACTCGCTCGGTGAGCGTTCCAGACTGCCAGCCAGTTCCGGATAGATCTCGAACCCGCGTTCCACCCGCTCGGCCAGCATTGGCAGCGCGCCACCCAGCTGGCTCAGGATAAGTTGTAACTTTGGAAAGCGGTCCATCGTCCCGCTCAGAACCAGCCGGGTTGCCGCCAGGGTCATATCGAACGGGAATCCCAGCAAGGCGACCAGCCGGTAGTCGGTCATGTTCTCCAGCGACGCCGGGCCGATCGGGTGAATCAGCAGCGGAACGTCAAGCGCTTCGGCTGCCTCGTATACTGGCCAGATTGACGGGTTATCCAGCGGAACTCCGGCATGGTTCGAGAAGATCATCGCGCCAGCCAGTCCAAGCTCGTTGACCGCACGATTCAGCTCCCGGGCGGCTGCCTCTGGCGCCTGAACAGGCAGCGTCGCAAACGCGCTGTACCGATCGGGATATTCCCGGATGATCTCACCGAATGCGTCATTCGTCACCCGCGCCAGTTCAACCCCACGGTTGACCGGCTCGAAGTGCACGCCCGGAACCGTCAGCGAGAGAATCTGCATGTCGATCTCAGCCCGGTCAAGGTCGTCCAGCCGCAGCGCCGGATCGCGGTGAACCGGGACGATGACACTGTAGTCCCCGGCGTACTCGATCAGCGTCTCGCCGGCCTCATTCGTTGTGATCCCCGCCGCTGCCGACCGGCGGCCGATCTCTTCGATGTATGCCTCCGGGTAGAAGTGGTTGTGAACGTCGATCTTTCGTAGATTGGATTCCATAGTCGTTGCAGTGCCTATCGTTGTCATGTGTCAAGTTCATCTTTTCGCCGCCTGGCATCCTAACTCAATCAGTCCGAAAATGTCTGCCTAATTAAAACTAAACCCTCTGCTAGGATGGCCGGGTTGCAGTGCTCCGGATCTCTGCCTGCGTAAGGGAACAGCCGATGGCCGAAGAGCAATTGACGCGGCAGATGCAGGTGGCGCTCTTCGCGACCGGGTTGAGCGTCATGATCATCGGTGTTGATTTCACGGCAATGAACGTCGCTCTGCCGGAAATTCAGCTCTCATTCGACATTGACATTGTCGCTGCCCAGTGGGTCATCAACGCGCTCACCTTTGCTTTCGCCGTAATCATCGTGACCGGCGGGCGGCTCGCCGATCTCTTTGGCCGGCGACGTACCTACGTTGTGGGAATGTCGATCTTTGCCGTCGCTTCGTTTGTCGGCGGGTTTGCCCCGAATGTCTACTGGCTCATAGGCGCAAGGGCACTGATGGGTGTCGGCGGGGCAATCATGTTCCCGGCTGCGATTGGCATAGCCTATGAGACGCTGCCGGAGTCACGGTCCGGGCTCGCCGGGGCGGTTATCAACGGCAGTGTCGGTTTTGGACAGGTGATCGGCCCATTGCTTGGCGGAGTGCTGGCGGGATTTACCAGCTGGCGGTTTATCCTCATGATGAACCTGCCAGTTGCTCTCCTGGCGATGGTTCTCGTCTGGCGAACAATCCCTCATGACACCGAGAGCGCGCAAAGCCGTCGAATCGACTATGCCGGCAGTATTCTCCTGGCTGTCGGGCTGCTTGCTCTCCTCTTCGTTCTCAGCGTTGCCAATGACTGGGGTTGGGGTGATCAACGAACGCTCTCCACAATGGTAGCTGCGGTACTTGTGATCATTGCCTTCGTCATCGTTGAGTTGCGAAGTGGTCAGCACGCGCTGATTCCGCGAGATGTCATCAGCAACCACGCCTTCATGCTGACGAGCCTGGCGGTGCTCTTGCTAGCCTTCCCGACGTTTGCCGTCGCCCTGTTTCTCTCGCAGATCATGGAAAAGATATTCCTGTACTCGCCGATGGAGACCGGGATTGCTCTGGTGCCGATGTACGTGAGTTTCGTCTGCGTTTCCTACATCTCTGGTAGAGCCTACGACCGGCTGGGGGCGAAGTTCGCTATTGTCATGGGAGCGCTGCTGCTGGTGATCGGCTGCCTGCTCTTCGCTGCGGTTCCAACCGACCCGGATTATCTCTGGCTCGTCCCTGGGATGCTTGTATTTGGCGCAGGAATCGGCTCGTTCTTCTCGGCAGCCACCACCGTCGGCGTAACCGCGCTCCGGTCGGACCAAACCAGTCTCGGTGGCGGAATTATCTACATGTTTCGGGTGATCGGCGGATCACTTGGCATCGTGCTGACAACCGCAGTGCTCAGCTTTGTCGGCGAGCGTGATCTCAGCCGGAGAGCGGAAGAGGAAGGCGTCTCACTTCCTGTCAGCCAGATCAAGGAAATTGTGCGGAGTATGGCCGGCCAGATTAACGTCGATACAATGCTGCCAACTCTGCCGCCGGATGTTGCCAACGCGATTATGGAACACGGCGAAGCGGCTTACATGACCGGATTTCGGGCTGGCATGCTCTTCAATTCAGCGGTAATGGCAATCGGACTGCTCATCGTACTGTTCTTCGTCGGGGGACCGCTTCGCATCCAGTCTCTCAGTCTGGCTGAACGCTCTCTCCGGTCCCGGATAGCCCGGCATATCCACCACTACCATGGTTGAAAGTCGCATGGTACCCCGACCAATGTTGAATCTCGTTCAGAAGTCGACCTCTGGGTTAAGTGCGCATATTATAGCTGCGATGCCAGGCGACTAGCCGAGAATTCGTTCGATTATCTGCGGGAAATCTTCCGCGGTGACAACTGGGGTGACGGTCGGATAGGTGTTGGTGACGACCCAGGTTTTGTGCAGCGCCTCGAAGAGTTCGTCTTCGTTCGCTGCTTCGGCGACAACGGTCACTTCTCGCTCGGTGAGCGCGAAATACATCCCCACCGGATTGAGCGACTGCCAGGTTCCAACCAGATCCTGAAGCACCTCCGGTTGTTGTTCGAGCGCTGCTCCGTTAACGGGGTCGATATTGACACGCACGATGTAAAGCATTGGATTCCCTTCCGGTCGTGGTCAATCCACAACCTGATAAGCTGGCATCTGCCTAGACAGCCAGCATTCAATTCCCTGATTCACATGCATCGTAGCAGTCGCCCCGGTGAAACTCAACCGGGTTGGCATCATCTGGTTCCTGGTTATGTCGTAATTTGCGAGATCGCACGGCGAAACCGCTCAAACACTTCGGCTTCGCGATCGTGGCGCCGGTTGTGGACGATTCTCTGGCCGGCGATGTAGACGTCGCGGACGGCGGACGTCGTTCCGCTGAATATCCAGCCGTCGAGCACCGTTTCCGCGCTGTGGCCGATCAGCGCCGGGTCGTTTGGATCCAGCACGATCAGGTCGGCGCGGTTGCCGGGTGTGATCGCGCCAATCGGTTGCCGCAATGACTGTGCCCCGCCCGCCAGCGCCTGGTCATAGAGTTGGCGGCCGGGTTGGATGCCGCCAGCGCCTTGCGGTTCCAGAATGAAAAGACTGCTGCTGGAAAGCCGCTGTCCGAAAGCCAGAGTGCGCAGCTCTTCGGCAACGCTGATCCGGCTGTTGCTGTCGGTCCCGATCGACCATGCGCCGCCATGCCGGCTGAAATCGCCAAGTGTGAAGATCCCATCTCCAAGCCCGGCTTCGGTTGTAGGGCAGAGACCGGCGACGACGGATAGCCTGGTCATCTTCAATCGCTCGGCGATGTCGCAGTGTGTGGCGTGGATGAACGTCCAGCGATCGTTCACCTCCGGTAGCTGGAGGATCAACACGCCGGGACGCCCGCCCAACCTGTCCAGGCTCTCGCGAACTTCCCGTACCTGCTCGGCAACGTGAATGTGGATCGGCATGTCGGGAAAGCGATGACCAAGCTCGGTGACGAATACGAGATCGTCTTTGTCGACCGCCTGTATGCTGTGCGGGGCGATGCCAGCATTCAATAACCCTTGCGGACGCTCCCAGGGGGAGAGTGTGTCGAGGAGTTGGCTGTAATCATCTCGGTCAAGGATGAATCGACGTTGCTCTCGGGACGGCGGCTGGCCGATTCCGCCCCGGGTGTAGAGCACTGGCAGCAGCGTCAGTCCGATCCCGGCGGTGTCAGCTGCAGCCAGAATCCGCTCAGACATCTCCGCCGGATTGTCGTACTGGTGTCCAGCCGGATCGTTGTGCAGGTAGTGAAATTCACCGACGGTGGTGAAGCCGGCTTTGACCATTTCGATATAGGCCTGCCCTGCAAGCGCCTCCAGATCGTCGGGTGAGAGCCGGTTCGCGAAAGCGTACATGCGCTCCCGCCAGGTCCAGAAACTCTCCTCGGCAGAAGCGTCAGTGCCAACTTCTGCCCTGCCGCTCAGGCCGCGCTGATGAGCGTGGGAGTGGACGTTTGGCATGCCCGGCAGCATGAATCCGTCGATTCGCTCAAGCGAGTTCTCGTCCCAGCCGTCCGGCAGGGTCTGGCTGACGGCGGCAACATTGCCAAGCTGGTCAATTTCCAGGTAGCCAGGTGACAACCAGCCATCCGGCTGGTGGAGGTGTTCCACCCGGTACTGCTGCCTGTTTTCAGACATCAACTTATCTCCCGTTCTACGACGATCTGGCCGCGTTTGATGACTGTCGTTACGGCATTTCGGCCCATGCGGTAGGCGAGGTCTTCGTGGCGACTGACGTCGAGGATCAGGATATCGGCAAGCTTTCCGGCTTCAAGCGACCCGATGGTCTCCTGCCGGTCAATCGCCGCCGCTGCTCCGATTGTCGAAGCGCGAATTGCCTCGGCTGGTGTGAGGGCATAGAGGCGGCAGGCGAGGTTGATGACGAATTGCATGCTGGGTAGCCAGGCGCCGGGGCAGATATCCGTCGCCAGCGCCAGGGTCATTCCGCTGTTGATGATCGCCCGGCAATCGACCGGGTGAGTGTGACCGACCGAGAAATCGAGGCCGGGCATCGCCACGCCAACGACTCCGGCAGCAGCCAGTTCCCGCATCTCATCAAATGGTGTGTAGTTGAGGTGGTCGGCGGACACACAGCGTAGTTTGGCAGTAAACATGGCCGCGCCGGTGTACTCGTAGCCATCGATGTGAATCTTTGGTTTCAGGCCGTGTTCGAGTCCGGCACGGAGGATAGCTTCAGATTCATCATTCCAGATATAGCCAGATTCGCAGTAGACATCGCAGAACTCGGCCAGATGCTCATTGGCAACCTGCGGAATCATCTCCTCGATGATTGACGCGACATAACGATCTCTCGGGATGTCTTGCGGCATGGCGTGAGCGCCGAGGAATGTGCTGACGATATCGATCGGCAGCTGTTGATCGAGCTGAATGTTCGCCCGCAGCATCGCCAGTTCGGAGTCGAGTGTCAGGCCGTAGCCGCTTTTACTCTCAACCGTTGTCGTGCCCGCTGCCAGCATCTCCCTGAGCCGTGGAACTGTTTGCTCGACCAGTGCATCGACGCTCAGATCGCGAGTCTCGGTGACTGTGCCGCTGATGCCGACTGGCTTTCCGCGACGGCTTACCTCCTCGACATCGCCGCCAGTCAGCCGGGTGGCGTACTCATCGACCCGTGATCCGCCGAAGACGACATGCGTGTGGCAGTCGACGAAGCCTGGCATCACGACCCGGCCGTTGGCGTCGATGACCGTTGCCCGGCTGAGATCGACCTGGCTGTTCACCTCCGAGGCTGTCCCGGTAGCAAGAATTCGCTCGCCGCCGATGGCAACCCAGCCATCCGGCTGCAATCCGATCAGGTCGGCTGCGTCTTCCTGGCAGGTGAGTAGCTCGGAAGCGTTCTGGATAACAATGTCCGCCTTCAGAAGTTCACTCATATTCCGGTCCAAACATTGCCGCTAGCGATCACTCAACTATATGACCAATATAGTAGCCGATCTAATTGTTCCCACGAAGACCTGAACGGAGCCAATCCGATATCAGCAAAAAGATGCAAGAGTATTGAGCGTGATGAATCAATCTCCTGCCAATTTCGATGACGGACGACTTCTACGAGTCCTTGAGTGAACGCATGGCTAACATCAAGCTGCGATAGGGATGATCTCCACCGGATCGTGACTTCCTGGCGACAGTCAGCGAAAACATGACTAGAATGTTCGGTAGATGACGGACGAATCGAATGTTGGCGAGGGTAGTGTGGCGGAACAAAAGTGGCTGAACGCTGATAAAGCGCTGATTCTGTTTGCGATGGGACTGAGCATCACGATCATCGCCAACGACTTCTCGTCGATGAACGTTGCCCTGCCAGCTATCGAGAAATCGTATGACTCGAATCTGACAACCGTCCAGTGGGTGATCAACGCGTTCGGTATCGCCTTCGCGGTTCTGGTCATTACCGGCGGGCGGTTTGCCGATATGTATGGCCGGAGACGCAGCTACATCATTGGTGGGCTGATATTCGGCGTCTTCTCGTTTCTCGGCACCTTTTCGCCGGACGTTTACACCCTGATAACAGCCCGTTTCATCATGGGCATTGGCTCGGCGCTGCTGTTCCCGGCTGTCGTCGGAATTATCTATCAGACTTTCCCGGAAGAACTCTCCGGCCTGGCTGGCGGAATGGTAGCCGGCTGTGTCGGACTCGGGCAGGTGTTGGGGCCGCTGATTGGCGGCTCGCTGACGACCTATGCCAGCTGGCGTTGGGTGCTCTTCATCAATCTCCCGGTCATCCTGATTGCCATGCTGATCACCCTCAGAGCAGTAAAACCTGAGCGGCCGGTAGGTGAAGGCGAGATCGACTACATCGGCAGCGCGATATTGTCTGGCGGGTTGCTACTACTGTTGCTCGGCCTAACCCAGTCAAGCACCTGGGGTTGGAGCGATCCGTTGACGATTATCATGCTGGTCGTCTCGATTGTCTTGCTCATCGTCTTTATCTTGTTCGAGCGGCGGATCGGCAGCCGGGCGCTCTTGCCTGAGCAGGTGATGAAGAACCGTGAATTTGTTCTGAACTGTGTCGCGGTCGCGTTTCTGGCCATGACCTTCTTCGTTACGCTGCTTTACCTGCCGCAGTTCACCCAGCGATTCCTGAGCTACTCGGCGCTTGAGGCCGGGGTGGCGCTCCTGCCGATGGCGGTGACCTTCTCGGTTGTCTCGTTTATTTCCGGAAGGATTTACGACCACACCGGTCCGAAGCTGGTGATGTCATGTGGTGCGGCGCTCACGACGATTGGCGCAGCCTGGTTCGCCTTTATTCCCGATGAACCGACGTATCTCTGGCTGGTGCCGGGCATGCTCATTATGGGTGTCGGTGTCGGCCTCTTCTTCTCGGCTGCTACGACGGCTGGCGTCACCGCGCTGGATCCGTCCGAATCCAGCCTCGGTGGCGGGGTGATTTTCATGGCCCGGGTGGCTGGCGGTTCCATTGGCATCGCGCTGACTACCGCGCTCTTCACGACGGTCACCAGAAACGAGATTGAGGACAAGCTGAACGGTCTTGGTGTCAGCCTGGGCCAGGACCAGATTAACAAGCTCGACGGGCTACTGGTCGGTTCCGATTCGTCAACCGCGATTCTGTCGTTGCTGCCAGCGGAGATTCTCGACCGGCTCAGATCAATCGCTGAAGCTGCTTTTATTACTGGTTTTCAGTCCGGGATGCTTCTCAACACAGTCCTCGGGCTGATCGGATTTCTTGTTGTGCTGTTCTTCGTCGGAGGATCGTTCAAGCTTAGCACCCTGAGTGATGCCGAGCGAGAAGCCAAAGCCCGGGTGGCCCGGCATCTGCACCATACGCCAGGAGGATGATCGTTCGGTCAGATCGGACAGAAAAAATGAGCGAGTGCTAGCGTAGAGCGTAGAAAGAAGACCAACGATGCGCATTTTTGACCTGAGTGTGCCGTTACAGGAGGATTCCGAGCCGTTCGGGATGACGATCGACCGGTTCCGCCATGAGGACACTGCCCGGACGATGGCGGAGCGGTTTGGCGCGACTCCAGAAGATATGGACGGCTACGGTTCGGCCAACGAGCGATTGAGCATCACCCCACATACCGGCACGCATGTTGATTCTCCGTACCACTACTACCCGACGACGAATAATGGCGAGCGATCTCCCCGCATTGATGAACTGCCGTTGGAGTGGTTCATCGCGCCCGGTGTCGTGCTAGACCTGCGCCACAAAGAACCCGGGTCGCTGGTAACGCCGGATGATCTACAGCAGGCGCTGGACAAGATCTCCTACTCGTTACAGCCGGGTGACATCGTGATGCTCCAGACCGGCGCGGACAAGCTCTGGGGCAAACCGGCCGTCGAAGGCAAGACCTACCCGCCGCCATTTCCCGAAGCCGGGATCGAGTATTTTGTCGCTGGCTGTGGACCTGGCCGGGAGACGACACTCTGGCTGATCGAGCAAGGTATCAGGGTGATGGGCACTGATGCCTGGGGCTGGGATCGCCCTTTCTGGGCTATGCGTCAGGAGTTCGAGCAGACCGGCAACGCCAGTGTTCTCTGGGAGGCCCACCGGGCCGGAAAAGAGCGTGCTTACTGCCAGATCGAGAAGCTGGCGAACCTCGACCAGCTCCCGCAGCCATACGGATTTGTCGTAAGCGCCTTGCCGATCAAGATCGCTCGCGGCAGTGGCGCCTGGACCCGTGCCGTCGCCATATTTGACGACTGAGCACAGGTTAATCCTGGTTTGCAACTGTGGCACGACCGGGCAACATGCTATATTCAGATTGTCCTTCCCTGAACCTGATTGTGCCTGGGGGATTCTGGAGTGTCGCCATCGCTGACATCCACCATTATCGTTGGTCGCGACGAAGAGCGACGACAACTCCTTGTGTTGCTTGAGCGTGCCGCTCACGGTCAGGGCAGCCTCCTATTGATTTCCGGTGAAGCTGGAATTGGTAAAACGACCCTGGTTGGCGATCTCCGCAGGCAAGCCAGGAACCGCAAGCTACGCATTCTGGAAGGATTTGCCTACGATCGCTCGACGGCTCCACCGTTTGGCCCCTGGATCGAGATGACTTCCGCGGCTGCCGAATTCCCGGAGGATCTGCCCAGGGATGTATCGCTGGAGGATGTCCACTCCACGACAGCGCTGTTCAGATCGGTGCGAGACTATTTCTCGGCAATGGCGGCGAACCGCCCACTGCTCGTCATTCTGGAAGATCTCCACTGGAGTGATGTCGCCAGCCTCGAACTGCTTCGGTACCTGGCACGCCAGATGAGTAATCAGCCAGTTCTCTTTGTGGCTACCTATCGAGAAGATGAACTGACTGCCGGGAATCCGTTCTTTCAGCTCCTGCCACTACTGGTGCGTGAGTCTGATGTAACCCGTATTGCCCTGCGGCCACTTGGCCGGGTCGCCATTCAGGCACTGGTTGAGCGGCGATACTCGCTTCCCCCGGAAGAAAGAGACCGGCTGTCAACCTACCTGGGAGATCGGAGTGAAGGCAATCCATTTTTTATCGAAGAGTTGCTGGTGGCGTTGCAATCGAATCAGACTCTCAAGCGTACCGGTGATAGCTGGTGTCTTGGCGACCTGAACCAGCATCTCGTTCCAGCCCTGATTCTCCAGGTAATCGAAGGAAGATTGCGAGCGCTCGATCCCCGTACACGGGATCTGCTCGAAGCTGCGAGTGTTATTGGTCAGAATGTGTCGATTGAGTTGTGGGCAAGCGTGACCGAAGCGGGTCAGGAGGAGTTCAGCCTCGCGGTAGAGCTGGCGCTATCCGGCAGGTTGCTTGATGAGACGCCAGGTGGAATTCGCCTGCAATTTCATCATGCGCTGGTTCGAGAAGCGCTCTATCAGACAATGGGCCCGCTGAAGCGCCGACACTGGCACCTGCGTACGGTAAACCTGTTGCTGGAGATGCCCGACCCGGATCCAGACGATGTCGTGACCCATCTGCAACAGCTTGACGACCCGAGACAGATTCAGTGGCTGATCACTGCCGGCAATCGAGCAGCGAGCCGATTTGCCTGGGAAGCAGCTGTTGTCCGGTATGAGCGGGCTGCGGCATTACTGGAGCGGTCGAGCGATCTCGATGCCGAGGCATTGTGCAACGTACTACTGGAGCTGGGACACGCGCAGGAACAAGCTGGCTCGGGTCGCGGAGACACCTACCGGGGCTTGACCGATGCTCCTGATTCCAGGGAAACGTATTTACGGGCTATTGAACTGGCACGTCGATTCGGGTTGTGGGAGCAGTTAGCCCGGGCTGCCATTGGTCGGGTTGGGAGCACCTCATGGCTTCCGCCTCCCGAGGTTGAATTGCTTGAAGAAGCCCTCAACGGGCTACCGCTGGCGGATAGTCCGCTTCGAGCACAGGTGCTGGCGCGGCTTGCCTACGAAGAGTGGAAGCGAGAGTTCTACCTGGATGTGCCAGTCTCGGAAGCATCACTCCGGCACATTAACGCGAGGTTCGATGAGGCAGTTGTCATGGCGCGCAGGCTGGACGATCCCGAATCTCTGGCATTTTCTCTCCGTATGCGTGCTCACGGGGCGAACGATGGCGATGATCTGGACGCCAGAGTGTCCCGATGCGACGAACTCATTACCCTGGCGAGAGCAACCGGTGATCTGAGCACGGAAGCGCACGGACAGACATTGAAATACAGCGTGTTGCTCAGGCAGGGAAATCTCCAGGCTGCAGCCAGGGTTCGACAGGAACTTATCGGGCTCGCGGGCAGGTTGCAGATGCCGTACTGGGAATACTGCGCCGCGGTCTACCAGGCAGGCGCGGCATTGAGCGCCGGCCAGTATGCTGAGGCGGAGCGTTTTGTCAGCCTCGCCGATCAGGCCTGGCCACGCGCTTCGGTGTCGACGATTCTTCTGTTCGTCGTGCGAATTGAACAGGACCGGGTCGAGGAGGTGTTGGACCGGCATCAGGGGATGCTAACCATTTCGATGTCGATCTTTCCCGCGAAATTCTGGCAGGTATGGGAGTTCCTGCGGCTTGGTCGGGTTGAGGAAGCCCACAAGTCCTTCAATCAGCTGGCCGATGAAGCGATTCGAAATCTCGGGAGATACATGCATGCAGAGCTTGGCTACGGGCTGCAGGTGGCAACACTGTTGTCAGAACTGGCTTTTGAGTTTGAAGACACCGACCGGGCGGCGATCCTGTTTGATGTTCTCAAGCCATACCATGCACTGAATAACTACTTCATATTTGCCGGTCGCAGCCGGGGGGCAGTTGCCTATTACCTTGGCTTGCTGGCGACAACCCTCTCACGCTGGGATGACGCGGAAGGGCATTTTCAGGAGGCGATACAGCGAAACCGGAAATGGGGATTTCGCCCGTACCTGGCCTACTCCCACTACTATTTCGCTGAGATGCTGCTCAAACGCAACAGATCCGGGGACGAGAACCAGGCACTGGATCATATTGGGCAAGCGCTAGATATCGCTCAGGATGTAGGGATGGTGAGGCTTGAGCGACTATCCAGCGAGTTGCTGAAACAGATAGGTGATCCGGAAGAAGGCCGGCCAGCCGGGCTGTCGCCGCGTGAGGTCGAAGTGCTACAACTGGTTGCCGACGGCATGACCAATGCAGAGGTTGGAGAAGCTCTCTTTATCAGTCCACGTACTGCTAGCCAGCACGTAAGCAATATCTACAATAAAATCAGTGTCAACAATCGTGCCGAAGCTACCCGGTGGGCGATTGAGCACAACATCGTCTCGTTAGATGAGAACGGTATAGTAGAGGACAATGGATAGCCAGATTCGTTTGCGCATGAACCAGCAGCAGTTGTTTGCCAACGGTATGGCCTTTGGTCATGCCGGGCAGTACGAACTGCTCTCCGGACAGGCTCACTTCGCGGTTGACCCGACAGATGCTTCGTTTGCCGGTATCGTCGACATTGAACATGCGCCACGCAATGCGAATGGACTGGCGGAGTATGCAGCTGACGTTCATATCCTGAAGCCAGTTGACCTCGAGCGAGGCAACCGGCGTTTGCTCTACGATGTGAACAACCGGGGCAATGTTCGCGCGCTGCAATTCTTCAACGATGCCGTCCATAGCAACCGTCCAACCAATGAGGAGCATGCTGGCAACGGATTTCTTCTGCGGCGTGGCTATACGCTCGTTTGGTCCGGCTGGCAGGGGGATTTGCTCGCCGGAGACGGCCGGGCAGCGATGCAGTTGCCGGTAGCTGGAACGACGGAACAGCAGATTACCGGACCGGTTCGTATGGAATACGTCGCTGACAGTCCGGGACAGATCTGTATACCACTCAGCGCCAACGACTACACCGCCAGCTACGAGGCAGTCTCACTTGACACGTCGACAGCAACACTTACCTGCCGCAAGTACGAACAGGATCCTCGTCGGCCAATCGCAACCGGTGAGTGGCAATTTGCCCGGCTGGATAGCGATGGAACTCCCCTGCCGTCTGCATTCCACTGCTACTTGCCAGCCGGGTTCCGTCCTGGCTGGATCTATGAACTGGTCTACCTTGCCAGAAATCCGCTGGTTCTCGGACTCGGATTTACCGGGGTTCGAGATCTTGTTTCTTTCCTTAAATACAGTGATACGGATAGTGACGGCGCTGCGAATCCGCTGGCATCGAACGGCACGCGTATTGAGAAAGCCTACGCCTGGGGACGATCACAGAGCGGGCGTTTCCTGAGGGAGTTTGTCTACCGTGGTTTCAATGAAGATGGCGATGGCCGCCGGGTCTTTGACGCCGTCTGGCCACATGTCTCCGGTGGTGGCAGGGTAGCTCTGAACATCCGATTCGCCCAGCCAGGCCGGTTCCCCAGGCAGCATGCCGACCACCTTTACCCGTCAGATCAGTTTCCCTTCTCCTATGCGACGTCGACCGATCCGTTGACTGGCAACACGGACGCAATTCTTCGGCGACCAGCGACTGATCCGCTGGTCATGCACACGCAGACCTCCTCTGAGTACTGGGAACGGCGAGGTTCGCTGGTGCACACCGATGTCGATGGCAACGACCTGAAGCAGCCGGAGGATGTGCGGGTCTATCTTTTCTCTAGTTCACAACACAATGCCGACCCGCTTGGCGGATCTGAGCCTGACTACCGTTATCCGACCAACCCGCTCAACACGACGCCGTTGCTTCGGGCGTTGCTGGACGCGCTGGATCGCTGGGCAACTGATGGCGCGCTACCGCCGGAGAGCCAGGTTCCTCGGCGTGACGACGGAACACTGGTGGCTGCCAGAGATGTCCAGCGGGCATTCCCGTCACTGCCAGAGGTGCAGCACCCTGCGGAAGCCAGCCGATTGCATCCGCAGGATTTTGGTCCGGACTTTGACAGCGGCATTGTGTCGATCGAGCCGCCAACCGTTGATCTGTCCAGAGAGTATGTCGTCCTGGTTCCGCAGGTTGATGCGGACGGCAATGAACAGGCCGGTCTCCGGATACCTGATGTTGAAGTTCCGCTGGCGACCTATACCGGCTGGAACTACCGGCAAGCAGGTTCAGCCGGACAGGCGCTGGCAGGAGTTACCGGATCCTACTTTCCGTTTGTCGAAACAGTTGAGGAGCGGTTAGCAAGTGGGGATCCCCGGCTGTCGATTGAAGAACGGTATCCATCCCCGGAGGCCTACATCCGGGCAGTGAGCGAAGCAGCACGCCAGCTTGAGGCAGATCGGTTGCTGCTCGAAGAAGATGTGGAAGCCTACATCAGCAAGGTAGCCGAAACTCAATCTGGAATATGAATCCGCCCCAGGCTGAGCCGGATACCGAACGCTGCATGTGGTGTCAAGGTGAGTTTGCCTGCCTGGACGGCCCTGCTCACGAATACATCGAGTCGACACCTGGTTGCTGGGCTGCTTACACCGAACTTCTCGCCAGGGATTACGAGAATTTTCAGGAACTGAAAGACGTGCACCGGCTCGTTGTTGATACGTACGCTGTTCAGCACCCTGGACAACCCTCCAGACGATCAATCCAGTCCGTTTGGACACACCTGATTTCGCTACATTTCGCGTTGGAGTATGGAGGTCCAAGTGCTGATACCTGGCGGGCGGCGATGCGGACTATTGAAGCTCAGAAGAGCCTGCACTGGCTTGATCCTCCGGACTTTACCGGCACATTGACTGTTGCCGACGTGTTGCAGGCGGAAGATCTGGAGCACCATAAGCTGCTCGTTCGCCAGTGGGCGGAATCAGTCCGGGATGCCTGGGCTGCGACACTGGCAACTGACATTTCATGGCGAGAGGAGTTGAACATTGATCATCGAACAGGATAATGGTCTCACTGCGTTGTTTGCCAGCAACGAGGAGGCACGACTCTGCACCGGATTCACCTTCACTGAAGGACCGATCTGGATCCCTGATGACGAGTGCCTGCTGTTCAGCGATATACCCGGTAATCGCATTCATCGCTGGCGGCCTGGTTCAAGTGAAGCTGAGGTTTACCGGGAGCCAAGCGGGCATTCAAATGGTTTGACACTCGACCTGGCCGGCAACCTGCTGGCCTGCGAGCATGGCGGACGGCGTGTGTCGATTGCCCGCTATAACGAACCAGCCCAAACACTGGTTGACAGGTATAAGAATGGACGGTTTCACAGCCCGAATGACATCGTCGTTCACAGCAGCGGCGCAATCTACTTCACTGATCCTGACTACGGGTTGACCAATGAGAACATGGGTGATTTCGGCGCTGCACGGGAGTTAGGTCATCTCGGCGTCTACCGGCTCGATCCTGACGGAACCCTGACCCTCCTCATCGACGGTTTTGACGGACCCAATGGACTCGTCTTTTCACCAGACGAAGCGATTCTGTATGTCAATGACTCGCGGCAGCGTGTTATCAACCGTTACGACGTTCAGGCTGATGGTTCGCTGGCGAACGAGGAACTTTTCGTCGATATGCGGGATAGCGTCGGGAGAGGCGCTCCGGATGGCATGAAAGTCGATGAAGACGGCCGCTTATGGACAACTGGCGTCGGTGGTGTCTGGGTGGTTGACCAGGAAGGGTCGTTGCTCGGTATCTTCGAAACAGCTGAACACGCCGCCAACTTGAACTGGGGTGGCAGGCAGTTCTCGACGCTCTACCTGACCGCGCAAACCAGTGTGTATAGCGTTGAATCAAATGTTCGCGGCATAGCCCCAGGATCCAGATAACACAACCAGGTTGCCTGCTTTCAGGATCGGTACGCAGCCAACACAAAACGTTGGCAATAGACAGGAAACGCTTTTGGGAGCCAGAGTGCTTGAAGGAAAAACGGCTGTCGTAACTGGATCTTCCTCCGGAATCGGGCGAGCGATCGCCGAACGGTACGGGCGTGAAGGGGCAACAGTGTACGTCGTTGCCGACAAGAATGTGGCCGGTGGCGAAGAGACGGTGGCATCAATCCGGAAAGAAGATGGCCAGGCAACGTTCGTGCAGTGTGATGTCGCTGACGCTGACCAGTTCAAATCCGTGATCGACCGGGCAGCGACAGAAACCGGGCGGTTTGACATTCTGGTCAACAACGCTGGCACCGGAGATGGCAGGAAAGCGGAAGATGTGCCACTGGAGGATTTTCACCGGGTGCTGAATGTGAATCTGGCCGCCCCGTTCTACGGAGCCAAGTTCGCTATTCCTCACCTCCGGCGGAATGGCGGCGGATCAATTATCAATGTCTCCTCCGTCTACGGGATCATCGCCGCGCCGCATGTGCCAGCTTATGCGGCATCAAAAGGCGGGCTCATCATGCTGACGAAACAACTCGCGGTTGACTACTCACATGAAAACATCCGCGTCAATTGCATCTGTCCCGGGTTCGTCGATACCGATCTTGGTGGACGTCGAGCGCGAATGCTCCCTGAGCAGCGCGCGCAAGCACAGGCAGAACGCGAACGGCGAGCCGCGATGCAACCGATTGGCAGGCAGGCGCAACCGGACGAGATGGCCGGGACCGCGGTGTTTCTCGCCAGTGATGACGCCTCATTTATCGTCGGATCGATCGTTGTCGTCGATGGGGGTGAGACGATCCTCCACAACATCGGATCCTACTTCTAATATCGTTTTCAGCCTGACACAACGACGGGGAGGGAATGGTGAACGTCACAATCGTAGGCGCAGGGGCAATTGGCGGCCTGGCTGGCGCGTGGATGGTGATGGCAGGCGAAACCGTCACCTTTGTTGATCAGTGGCAGGAACACGTCGAGGCGATGCGCCGCAATGGCCTCGTTATCGACGGTTTGCGTGGCGATCACCGGGTTGAGGTCGTCGCGATGACGCCGGAAGAGCTGTCAGGTCCGCTCGGCATCGTCTTTCTGGCGTGTAAAAGTCAGGATACGCTGGCAGCTGTCCGGGGATTTCAAGATAATCTCGGTCCCGACGACGTGGTGGTGTCACTTCAGAACGGAATGAACGAAGATCTGATCGGCGAGCTTATTGGCATCGATCGGGTCATCGGCGCAATACCTGACTATGGCGGGGCATTGGTTGACCCCGGCCATATCGAATTCGTTCACCCGGGTCCAGCCTACGTTGGAGAACTCGACGGCTCGATAACCCCGCGGGTTCAGCAAGTCCAGCGATTGCTAGCGCACCTGACGGATACCGAGCTGACGACGGACATTGTTGCGCGGCTATGGGCGAAGCAGGTGCATATGAGCCAGGTCGTGATGACCGCGCTGGTCGATCAGCCAATTTATCTGGTGATGCAAAATGAAAAAGCACAGCATCTGGGTGTCTCTATCGTCGCCGAAAGCATTGCTGTTGCTGATCGCGCCGGCATAGCCTTGCCCGATGGACAAACCATTCATACTCAGCGATATCGAAACCGGAATCCAGAGAATACCCGGGCGTTGATGGTCGATCTCAATGTGTGGGCGATTTCGATGAACCAGCACCAACTGGAACAGGAGCAGTCAGGCGAGCATCAGTATGTCAAGAAAGGGAGTGGGATGTGGTGGGATATCTACTATCGCAACCGCCCTTCGGAAACGCGTGGAATAACCGGGGCGCTCCTTGAAACCGCCGACGAACTCGGAGTACCGGCTCCGCTGAATCACCGAACAGCGGAGATGATTTATGAGCTCGAAGCCGGAGAGCGAAGCTCCGGCGTCCAGAACATCGATGAGCTCTATGCGTTTGCCGGGCAAGAAAACCTTCTCTTGCCGCTGTGATGGCAGGAGTCTGGCCACCTCCGTTGTTTGCAATGCGGACAACTGGTCGGGCGGCAGGAACCAGCAGGGAGATCAGTTGTTTCTCACCGATCTCCTTCTCGATGAGACTGGTTAGCGTTGCAGGGGCGTTTCATCAAAAATGTCCTCAAGACCCTGCAGCGCCAGGTTGCCGGCCAGGAATCCGCCGTCGACATAGATCGTCTGGCCGGTAATCCAGCTTGCGGCGTCCGAGCATAAGAACATCACCATCTCGGCGACTTCCTGTGGCTCCCCCAGCCGGCTGATCGGCAACTCCTTGATATAGGCTTGTTTGTAAGCCGTCGAAATCACCGCTTCATCTCGCTGCGATTCAGTGTCGATAAGCCCCGGCCCGACGGCGTTCACTCGAATGCCAGCGGAACCCAGTTCCATCGCCATGACCTGGGTCAGCATGACGAGTCCAGCCTTCGAGGCACAGTGTGCGGATCCTTTCACCCGGCCCATTCGCGCGGCTGCGGAGACGATGTTGACGATTGCGCCTTCAGTCTGGTGCGCGAGCATATCGCGAGCGACCTCGCGCGAACAGAGAAATGGTCCGTTGAGCTGAACATCCAGCTGCCGGTTCCATTCAGCTAGATCCGTCTCCACGACGAGCTTGTGGAAGTGGATGCCAGCGCAATTGACGAGAAAGTCGATGCCGCCGAACGTTTTTCTCGTCTGTTCGACGAGTGATTGCGCCGAGGATTCGTCAGCAACGTCGGTCCGGACGGCTATTGTCGGACCGGCAGCGCTCAGTTCAGCTGCAGTTGAGTCAGCCAGCGAGCTGTTGATGTCGGCCAGGACGACCGATGCTCCTTCCTTAAGGAAGTGTTCGGCTATAGCCCGGCCGATGCCAGTTGCTCCGCCAGTAACGATGGCAACCCGACCTTCAAATCCATACCTGCGAGCTCTCACCACTCGATTCTCCTTCACTTCCATCTCCGCGCCGCACAACATAGATGTCGACCAGGATCCAACTCAACAAACCTGTGGTTGAGCTCAGTTCACAACTCTAGCGCAGTAGGAGTCGGCTCCTGCATGTGGCTGGTATAACAGGATTCGCCGGGGCCGGGAAGTACTGGTGAAGGATGGGGGCAGTGTTGACTCCCACTTCCCTCTGAACAGATGATATTCGCAAATGTCAGACGAAATGTGCTGGCCCATCTTGGACGGGCGAAATCTCAGATACCAGTTGATTCCAATGGCGATAGCGAAATAGTCAGGGAAACGAGATGCTGACGGTTTGGGTCATTTTCGCCGTGTGCACGCTGGTGATCCTGGTCTCCGGGTCCCAGGTGAGCAAATACGCTGATGTCATCTCCGTCAAGACAGGCCTCGGAGGAGTCTGGATAGGCATCGTCTTGCTCGCCACCGTCACGTCGCTTCCAGAAGCAATAGCTGGCATCAGCGGCATCGTCGTTTTCGATGTGCCGGAGATTGCGGTTGGCGCTGTCCTTGGGAGCTGCATGTTCAATCTGCTCATTATCGCGGCGCTG
Source organism: uncultured Thermomicrobiales bacterium (assembly GCA_964577155.1). GTDB lineage: Bacteria > Chloroflexota > Chloroflexia > Thermomicrobiales > CFX8 > CAZNYB01. Next base: position 22,319 of record CAZNYB010000033.1, read on the forward strand.
GACCCCACCAGCAGAACCGTGCCGATCCTTTCACGGGTATCTCAGGGGCATATCCTCGCTGCCAGCTTTGGCGTGATTCTCCTTGGAACGGCAGCTGCCGGAATCCTGGCGGCTGAGACGATTCCGGTGGTTGGCTGGGTCAGCCTGACAAGTCTGGCCCTATTGGGCATCTATCTGTTCGGGATGCGGATCATCTATAGCTATGAACGCCACCAGTTGCCGGATGCCGGTGAGGCAGACCGGCTTTCCCGGTATAGCGATATATCCACCAGGCGCGCCTATCTGATGTTTGCCGGAAATGCGGTGTTCATTGTCGGGGCGGCGGTGATTTTGCCGGGAGTCGGTGAAGATATTGCCAATCAGACAGGGCTGGGCCAGGGGCTGGTTGGCAGTTCGTTCATCGCGCTTTCGACATCGCTCCCGGAAGTGGTTGTGGCGTTGACTGCTATTCGCATCGGCGCGGTCAATCTTGCGATAGCCGGTTTGTTTGGCAGCAACCTCTTCAACCTCGCCATACTCGCTTTAGACGATATGCTCTTCCTGGATGGTTCAATCTATCAAGCGGTCGACGAAACACACGCCTTTACCGCAACAACGGCAGTCGTAATGACCGGCATTGCCATTCTCGGGCTGATGCTCAGGCCGAGGACCAAACCGCCATATCTCGACTGGGATGCCCTGACGATGATCGTGGTGTACGTTGGAGCGGTGATTATTCTCTTCTCGCTTAGCTGATGTTGTTCCCGTTGTACTGGACCGATATGTCTGGTGGATGCGATCGTTACGAGTAGAGAGATGGTTACTGGAACAAGCGTTTACCGGATCCACTTGAGTCTGGAGGCTTGAACAGTGTTTCTGGCATTGCATCTGTTCTCGCGAAACGAAAGTCAGTCGACATGATGAAACAAGCGCAGGTCGTTGAGGTCGTCGTCCAGATGCTGGCTGCTGAGTCATCATGCAATCCGGCTGACCTGCTCGCTGATCGTGTAACGATTTCAGCACTGCAGCCAGATCGGTATCAGTCGCCTCACCACCGGCGGTTTCCAGTCCAGGAGTCGAATCTTTTGATAACGACGACTGGAACCGGAGGTGTCGTTGCCGTGACTTCAGACTGGCTTCCCTGGGTCGAACCACTCTTTACCGGCTTGCGCCGCGACGAGATCTTCTCACAGTCGGTGCTGAGTCAGGCAAGCTCACAGCTTGGCAAGGTTCACCTCTACGGGCCGATCCCGCATTTCGTCGGTTCGTTGGAGTCGCTACGGACGCGAGAACCATCCCGGGACTATCAGATTCACATCTTCAACGCCGGAGAACTGCCACAGCTTGATGCCAGCGACTGGCCACATACCGTCTTCGATCGCCCAGATCCTCAACGACCGGAGAAGGTAGCAGCTCTTGCCTACGACCAGGAAACGGTCATCGGCGTTGCGATGGCCGTGGCTGACTCCGACACGATGTGGCAGATCGGTATTGATGTGACTCCTGACTTTCGAGGTAAAGGACTCGGCGCGGCGCTGACGGCAACCATTGCTAAGGCAACGCTGGAGGCCGGGGTTGTGCCGTACTATGCGACTAGCCCGGCCAATATTCCGTCGATCCGGACGGCCCTCTCAGCCGGTCTCTGGCCTTGCTGGGTGCAAGTCTCCTGCGCCTGGCACTGAACAAGATCGAGATTCCCCTGCGGTTATGCTGTCAGATCGCCAAAGAGCGCGGCGATGAAAACACCCGCGCCGAGCGTGAGCAGACTTAACACGGTCACAGCGCCGAGCTGCAAACGGGTGACACTGACCGAGGCAGCCATATCAGCCATTTTCCCAGGGTTATCCTCCGATGTTTCGGCCATTGATGGTCCGTCTCCAGCCAGCATCTCCATCTGTGTCGATTGATCGGGCTGGGAACTTTTATCCGTTGAGATGTCATCTACCGCAGGGATATTCGAGCGGGCTATGGTGTGACGGATACGCTGCCACTCGGCGGAGATGCTGTGTCCGCCTTTTCCGATCGCGGCCACCGTTCCCATACCGTGTTTCTGGTGGGTGGCTACCAGCCAGATATTCATCGGATAGGCGGCAGCCAGACCCACCAGCGTTGCCAGCGACAACGTGCCGAGAAAGCGCAGGGAACCGACCTCTGAGGCGCTGGGATAGTTGGTGGTGATGAGGACCATCACCGGAATCATCCCGGCCATGACCAGATTCATCGACAGGAGTTCAGGCATGAATGAACGGCGAAGTGCTTCTCCGTAGGAGCCGCCCAGCATCTTGCGCATGAAGACAGCCTGGAAAATGAGCAGGCCAAAGATAAATGCAAATAGATACTCCGAGATCACGTCGAGCCAGACCGGGAAACCCAGGGTGACAGTGATCGTCGCGGCAACGATGAAGCCAGTCGCGTCACCAGCCAGGCAGTGAATCGTTGATCCGAGCGACTGTTTCCAGAGCGGCGCGGTGAACTCTGCATGTGTGCCTGGAGCAGGTGGTTTGCAGGCGAGGATGTAGAGGCAAGCGCCGACCGGTCCGATATAGATCGTAACCAGCACCCAGCCCCACTTCATCACGGTCAGTTCCGGATTGCCGACGATGAAGGCATCGTAGAAAACATAGACGACAGAGATCGCTGTCATCACCAGCCAGGCGATCATGACGCCGTCTATCAGCATGGTTTCCTCCTCTGCTTCACCGCACTCTTCGTCAGGCGTTGTTGATTTCTGGACTCAGGCAGAGACCTGGCTGGCGGCCTCAAGAATTCTGGCCCGGCTAAGCCGGCGATCATTCCCGTGCCAGCGTTCCCGTCCCTCAATGTCTGCGCGGGTATCGACGTAGATCTCGAGACCGTTGCCATCCGGATCGTTAAAGTAAATAGCCCAGCTAATGCCGTGATCGACCGCGCCAGCTGGAACACCGGCATCGGTCAACGCCTGGTATGCCCGGGCAAAGGCGTCCTTGTCCTCAACTTCAAAGGCGACGTGAAAGAGACCGACAGCGCCTGGAGGAGCAGCCGGCGCATCGGGTCCAACACTCTGCAGGGCGATCTCATGGTGAACGGTGCCGCCGGAGAGGAATGCAAAATGATCGCCAAGCTTTTCAACCTCGTTCAGATCAAAATAGGTCATGTAAAAGTCAATCGACCTTGTCAGATCCCGCACTTTGAGGTGCGTGTGTCCAAGCTTCGTTCGGTAGTTCGTCATCTAAGGCTCCCTGCTAGTCAACTGGCACAACTGGCAAGATGATGTGCGATGCTCGAGCGCCGTCATGATGAATAGTGTTGTGGGCGACGCGAGTGTGCGTGTGCCGGCCAATCGGTTCGCCAGTATTCGGATTGACATCAAAACGCGGGTAATTACTGGAGGAGATATCGACCCGGATGCGGTGACCTTCACCAAAGATCGTGCTGGTGCCGTACATCGGAATCTCCAGTTTGTAGATGTCGCCCGGTTCCATCATCTCCGGGTTGGCGAAGTCGTTGCGATAGCGGCAGCGGAAAATGGTATCGGAGAGATTCAGGTGATACCCCTCCGGGAAGTCCGGCGAGGGCGAAATCACGTCGACCAGCTTGACGGTGAAGTCGGTATCAGGCGCGTCTGAAGAGACGTAGAGCACCGCAGTCATCGGACCGGTGACCTCGACCGGCTGTTCGAGCGGTTCGGTCTGAAAGCAGATGACATCTGAGAACGCGGAGAGAGGCAGGTTGTCTGGCCGGTTGCCGTAGAGATCCGGATGCACGCGCTGATCCTGACCGCCAACACGCACGATGAGACCCCAGCGCTGCTCGTAGGTCACCTTGGATGCGATCTTCTCGTGGACCGGGTGGACTTCGCTCAACGAGGACATATTGCCGCCGACGGTCGGAACCGGATTCTCCGGGTCGAACCTGAACGTCGTGCTGGATTCCTCCTGTCCGGCAGGCTCTTGCCCCAGATGACCGCCATCGCCAAAGTAAAACGGTGTCTCGACGGCCCGGCTCAGCGGGAACTCCGGTTCCGAGCGCCATGCGCCGCCACGATAGAGCCGCCCTTCGATGGTCTTGCGAATCGGCTCGCCGCCCATGGTGAAGAGGCGTACCGGGTCTTGCCGGTCAATGCCGTTGTCGATGCCTTTGAGCCAGCGGTCGAACCACTGCAGGTGAAGGTGGTCGAAGTCCTCCGCCAGGTTTCCTGCGACCGGCGCTTGTGGACCAAGTTCAACGTCGCCGGCGAAACTCTGATCGACGGTAGCGCTGCCGTGTGTCCAGGAACCCATGATCAGGTGGACCGGGCTGCTCAACCGCTCTGACAATCCAATGTAGTTCTCTATTGTGGCTCGAGTGTAGGAGTCATACCAGGCTCCGGTAAGTAACGTCGGAATATCGGCGTGGTTTCCCCAGTGCTTCATGAAGTTGAAGCCGGGTTGTTCCCAGTACTCGGAGTAATCGCCGTGGGTGTAGAGATCGATAGCCCAGCGTTCGTATGATGGGGCCAGCGCTAGCGGTGTTTGCCCGGCTGTCCAGGGCAGTTGATCCAGCCACTGAGAAGCCCGGACTTCCTGTAAGGCACGGCGCACATCCTCACTAGCCATGGCTTCGGCGCCGGTTGCGGCACCCATAAATGCCCAGGCCAGAAAACGTAGCTCCATGGCTCCGTTCTGTCGAACTGAACTGGTAAAGGCGTTCGCTCCGGCCTGATTGACGACCACGGTCGATAGATGGGGCGGGTTGAGGACGGCCGCCGCCGTCTGGGTCCAGCCCAGGTACGATGTGCCCATCATACCGACCTTGCCGTTCGACCAGGGTTGTGTGCCTGCCCATTCGACGGCGTCGTAGCCATCTTCCGCCTCATCAACCAGGAAGTAGAATTCACCCTCCGAGCGGTAGCGCCCCCGGCAGTCCTGAATGGCGACGATATATCCGCGTCTGGCGAAATACTCGCCGGTCTCCCAGGAACCGATCTTGTTGTACGGCGTTCGAATGAGAATGACCGGAAGTGGTTCGTCAATTCGCTGATCAGGTTGTGATGGATCTGCCGGGAAGTAGACGTCAGTTGCCATGCGGACGCCGTCACGCATCGGTACCATCAGATCCATCGAACGGATCACTGCATAGTCGGCTGTTGATTCGGGCCGGTTGCGCCAGTTCTGCACTTCACTGCTCCTCGTCGTAGGCGGTTGTGACCAGACAGCGCATTCTAGACTGATTTCCGACTGATGGGGAACTGACCCTATACTGACCGGGCGTCATTCAATCTTCCTGGATCAAACGTTCACGACTGGAGGCTCGTTGTCATGAAGGCAGAAATTCAACTACAGGCAACCCCAAAAGCGGCATTGATCGATGAACTGGTTCAGGTCCACGTTTCCGGTCTGGAAGCTGATCAACTGGTGGAGGTGAGCGCCAGGCAGCGGGATGCGTTCGATCGGCTCTGGCAATCCACGGCAACCTTTCGAGCAGATGCCGGTGGTTGTGTCGATCTTGCGACCTCGGCGGCTCAATCCGGAACCTATCTTGGAGTCGATCCAACCGGGCTGTTCTGGTCGATGCAACTTGTCGAGGCGGGTGAACGTCCGACCCCATTCGCCAGATCGGGAATTGACCTTCTGTTCACGACACTTTCAGTAATCGTCGATGGTGAGACAGTCGCCGAGACTGAGATAGAACGACGATTTGTGTCGCCTGATGTGATGGTGACAGAAGTTGAGGAACGAGGACTGGCAGGCCGGTTCTTTTTGCCGGGAGAAGCTGGTCCGTATCCAGCCTTGCTGGTTGTGTCCGGATCAGGAGGCGGGCTGGGAGGAGCCGAGGATGTGGCGGCGATGCTGGCATCCCATGGCTACGCAACGCTTGCTCTTGCCTACTTCAATTTCGAAGGTCGCCCGCCATATCTCATCGACATCCCGCTCGAGTATTTCGAAACCGCGCTCGACTGGCTGGCGGAACAGGAGCATGTCGATAGCGACCGGATTGGCGTCGTTGGTCGCTCTCGTGGCGGTGAACTGGCGCTGCTGCTCGGGGCGACTTTCCCGCAGCTCAAGGCAGTGGTTGGCTACGTGCCGAGCGGGATTGTCCATGGTGGCATCGGAGAGGACTCGGCTGGCAAACCGGCCTGGACCTGGCGTGGTGAACCCGTGCCGTTCCTGAAGGATAGCGTTACCCCGGAGCAGGATGCTGAGATCTTTGGCGCGGAGCCTTCGATTCTGACCGAGCGATTTAACCTGAACCTGCGTGACAAGACCGCCGTCCAGGCGGCGATAATCCATGTCGAAAGAATCAATGGATCGGTGTTGATGCTCTCAGGGACCGATGACAAACTCTGGCCTTCGACAAGGTTGGCGGATATCGCCTATGACCGGCTAGAGGAGTTCAATCATCCCTATCCGTATCAGCACCTGCGCTATGATGGGGCTGGCCACAGCATCACCCTGCCATATCTACCAACGACAGTGACGACCAGCTTTCACCCGATTCGAAAGCACGTTTTTGACCTGGGCGGCGCGCCGGTACCTCAGGCCAGAGCCAATACAGACAGTTGGCATGCCGTGCTTGAATTTCTAGGTGAGAATTTGTAACCCGAGCATCAATCTGAACTTGCGATAGATGCCGTGCTTTTGTGGACAATCAGTGATGAAAATCTGATGCCCATCAGCAACATAAATCCAACCACCAGCATCCCGGCTACCGCGACCGTCGCTGGCGCTCCAACGCGGTCAACGATGATACCCATTGGCACCAGTGAAACCGGCATCAGATACCACATCATCGAGTAAATGCTGGTTACCCGGCCATAGAGATTCGGGTCAGTGTTGATCATCAGCAATGACCGGTTGATCGTCAGATAGATCTGGCTCGAGACACCGATGCCGAACAGGAATACGAGTGACACGGGATAGGCTGGTGAGAGCGCAAATAGCGTTAGAAAGATGCCGAAGGCAACGCCAGCCATTAATTCGACATAACCAAGACGGGGTGAGTTCGAGAATACCGCAGTACCAAGCGAACCAATCAGCGCTCCTACGCCCCCGGCAGTAAACATCAATCCAAGTGCCGTAGGACCAACATCAAACACTTCCTTCTGGAAAACAGGAAGGAGCTGATTGTAGGGCATTCCTATTAATATCGGAATCAGCGCCATGACAATGAATATAGTTAGTAGACGACTACTCCAGATGTATTTAAAGCCGACAGCCATCTGTGAAAACGTATTGCCTTTGCTTGCGTCGCCGCGGCTGCCTTTTGGCAGCCAGAATAGTGTGCCGACGGCCAGCGAGTAGAGAACGACAACTGCATAAAATGCGATGGTTGGGTTCAACGCAATGAGGACGCCAGCTATCGCTGGCATGGCGATCATCGTCAGGTTGCGATTGGTAGATTCCAGTGCCAGTGCGTTAGCCATCTGGCCTCTGCCGACCATTTGCGCCATCATCGCGGAGCGGGTCGGCATGGTAAATGGGAATGCGATACCCTGACCGAACCCCAGCACAAAGAGTTGCCAGACCTGGATTGTGCCGGTCTGAACCAGCAGCGCGTTGATTACTGCCAGTACCAGCATGATCGATTGGGAAACCAGCAGCAACTGGCGACGGTCGAAACGGTCTGCGGCAACACCTGCAAACGGTGAAAGAATGATCTGGGGAACGCTGCGGCTGATAGCGATGACGCCTAGGACGAAGGCAGACCCTGATAAATCGAAGGCTAGCCAGGATCGCGCCACCAGTTCGATCTGAAATGCTCCGAGAGAAAAGAACATCCCGAGCCAGAGAATCCGAAAATCTCGAATTGCCAGCGAACTGAATGTTTGCTTTATTCGCGAACTGCTGACCGTCTCAGCCGTAACAGCCGCTGACGGCTCAAGGGTCTGTTCGTCTACGGATTGTCGGTCGGTCTGAACCAATCTGGAGCGTCCTCACCATTCGGTTTAGTATCAGATCATGATACTGTTTCGAACGATTCGGAACCACTAAACAGTTAAGATGAGACAGACAGATTACCCGTCGAGCACGGCGACTGCCCGAATTGGCGAGCCTGACCCATCGACGATCTTGAGCGGGAATCCGATGAAGATAAATCGTTGGCCAACGACTTCGTCAAGGTGTGCCAGACCTTCCATATGAATCATGCCGGTCTCCTGGCAGACAACATGCACCCAGAAATCCCGGTCGCTCGGGTGACCCGGGTTCGGACCTTCGACGCCGAAGTTGCGCACGCCTTGTTCGGCCAGCCAGTAGGCTGATTCTTTGGTCATGCCGGGATAGTCAGAGAAAAATGCTGGGTTCGGGTATGTCCGGCGGTAGTGGCCGGTGTAAAGCAGGACGATATCATCAGGTTGAATCTCGAGATCGTCCTTCGCCAGACCGCGTTGAATGTCGGAGGTATCGATCCACCCCTCGCGTCCGGTCTCACTGACATTTATACAGATCGCCGATCCGTAGAAGCGCTCCAACGGCATAGATGCGATATCAGCCGCGTCTGGAGCACTGTCGAAGTGCCGGGGAGCATCGACGTGGGTCGAACTGTGATCCGGCAAGATCAGCAACCGGTTCGTTGACGAGTGCGGGCTATCGTGCAGCGCCGCTGTCTCCTCGTGTGTTCGCCAGGTCCAGACTTGTGGCGGGATCGCGCCCGGGTTGCTCGGTTCCCGGTGGGAAATCTCGCGTGAGAGATCAATGAGTTTCATATCATCTTATCCTTGCTTACCGCGGAAGTCTTCGAATCCGAGTATTGTATCGAAGCGTTTGTGGGTATCTACGTTTGATTCGCACCACTGGCGGACGAGTGTGAAGGTCACCGGGTTTCTGTAGCAACGGGTCATTCGATCCGTGCGATCAGGCAGGTCGTACGCTCTCTCAACAATCTCATTAGGCAAAGCAGTTTTCATCTGAATACAAAGCGTGAGAATGCTGGTGTTTGCATAACTGTCATTTAAGATGTTGAATTATGCACTGAGGCAGAGCTTGTTTCGGCTGCGGGAAGCCGGAGCAGGTGGTTGTCTGGTTCGCCGGAGAGCATCTGGCGTTCTAGCTCGATCAGATACAAGCTATTCGCATAATTGTTTCAAGAGGAGAGGATCTCGATGGACCCCAAGATTGAGAAGCTGACACAGCTTCAAGAGGATATTGCTGCCCGCCGGATAAATCGACGGGATGTGCTCAAGCGAGCGACGATGCTGGGTCTGAGTGTTCCAGCCATTGCAGCGCTCCTGGCTGCCTGTGGCAGCGATGATGACGACGAAACAGCGACTGAGAGTTCCGGAGACGAAGGCACCGCCACTGAAGGCAGCGCGGCTGGAGAAACCGAAACGGCTGAAGAAGAGGAAGTAGAGCCCACCGAAGCCGAAGAGGAAGCAACTGAGGTTGAAGAGGGGGCGACCGAAGAAATCCGGCCCACCAATACGGCAACCGAAGCGCCAGCTGAGACAGGGTATGTTGAAAGCCCTGATGGCATGATGGGCAAGGAGATTTCGGAGGGAACCGCGGGCGGCGTCCTGATCGAGGGTTCATTCTCTGACATTTCGACGGTTAACCCGGTACTGTCATCGGATTCCGCATCCAATGACTTCCTGTCCTTCGTCTTTGAACCAATGATCGAGCCGAACCCAGACAACCTGGAGCCAACCGGTACCCTGGCAACTGCCTGGCGAAACTCGGAAGATGGTCTGACCTGGTCGCTTAAGCTTCGCGAGGACGTTACCTGGCATGACGGCACGCCATTTACCGCCGAGGATGTCAAATTTACCTATGAGTCCCACATGAATGAGGAGACGGGCTCAAGTTACACGTCCGACTTCAATGACAAAATCGAGAGCATCGAAGTCGTTGACGATTACACCATTGATTTCAATCTCAAGATTGTCGTCGTTGACTTCCTGGTCGATCTTGGTGTCTATGCCATTATTCCCAAGCATATCTGGGAAGATGTGCCCCCGGCTGATTTCGCGGCTAATCCAGGATCGACGGGCGAAGATCCATCTCTTGTGGTCGGCACCGGTCCCTTCGTCTTCGAACAATGGACCCTGGAGGACAATGCTTCAGTCCTCCGCTACGATGACTACTGGGGCGGCGCTGCCTACCTCGACAAGATTGTCTACAAGATCGTTGCCGATCAGACCGCTGGCGTGCAACAGCTCAAGACCGGGGAAATTGACTTCTTCGAAGGTGTGCCAGAAGCGCTTGTTGCCGATCTGGACGGCACTGATGTGGCAGTTATTGATTACCCGACGGTCAATTTCACGATGTACGGCACGAACATGGATCCTGAGAAGACCGAGCTCTTTGTTGATGCGAATGTGCGCCAGGCTCTGATGTACGCACTCGACCGTGAAGCCATGATCGAATCCATCCGCTTTGGCTATGGTCTGGCGGCAGTTGGCACCATGCCGGTGCTCTCCTGGGCATACAACCCGGACGGGATCGAAATGACCTATCCATATGATGTGGATATGGCCAATCAGCTCATGGATGAAGCTGGCTGGACACTTGGCGATGATGGTATTCGTGAGAAGGACGGCGTGAAGATGTCCTTCAATGCCTATACCAACTCCGGGAACACCGTTCGGGAACAGTACCTGGTCATCATGCAGGAGTACTGGAGCGCCATCGGTGTTGAGATGACACCACAACTTGAGCCGTTTCCAGCTCTAGTAGAACGCATAACCGAAACCTACGATTTTGAAGTTGTGCTGATCGGTTTCAGCTGGTCGGCTACACCGGATCAATCGACCATGTGGAAGTGCGACTCCTATGGTGGTGGCTTCAACTTCGTCAAGTATTGCAACCCGGAAGTGGACACATTGCTCGATGAAGCGCTGAGTGAGCCAGATCAGGATACTCGCGTTCAGATCTACACCGATTTCCAGAACGTGTTGCTGCCGGATATTCCGATCGCGGTGATGGACTTCCCGCAGGGCATCTCTGGCGTGAACAATCGGGTTCAGAATCTGTATCCGAGTAGTGTCAATGCCCGGTTCAATACCGAAACCTGGTGGATTGAGTCCTAATTGGATCGATTGTGGGCATGCCGCAACTAGCGGCATGCCCTCCCCGGATCTTATGCGGACGGATCGAAACGCCAAACAGTAAGCCGTCCTGTATTTGATCCGGTGGATCAAAAGAGGAGGGCGATGTGGGCCGTTACATCCTTCGGCGGTTGGTGCAGGTTGTTCCGTTATTCTTTGGAATCACCATCTTCACGTTCGCCCTTATTAATCTCGTTCCAGGCAGCCCGGTGACCGACCTGGCGTTTAACCCGAGAACCAGTCAAGAAGATATCGAACGTATTGAGAAGAACCTTGGCTTAGACAAGCCGGTCTACGTTCGGTATGTCGTCTGGGTCGGTAACCTGCTCCAGGGCGATATGGGCATTTCAATGAAGACCTATCGCCCAATCAGCAATACCATTCTTGAAAAGATGCCAAATACGCTGCTTCTCACCGGGACAGCCCTCATTCTATCGCTTCTGATTTCTATACCTGTCGGAGTCTATGCTGCCGTGAAACGCAACTCGGTCTTCGACAATACAAGCACGGCTGCCTCGGTCGCTGGATTTTCCGTGCCAACGTTCTGGCTTGGGTTGCTACTGATTCTCATATTCGCCGTTCGCTTTAACGAATGGGGGTTGCCATCCTTGCCTGCCGGTGGCACACACGATTTGCGGGACGGCGGGGGAGTGTTGGATCGGATCAGGCATCTCATTTTACCCGCAGCCGCGCTCGCCTTCGTCCAGACGGCGGCCTGGACCCGGTATATCCGCTCTCAGATGCTTGAAGTTCTCAACCAGGACTACATGCGAACGGCGACCGCCAAAGGACTGAAGGAATATCTTGTCGTTTTCCGGCATGGTTTGCGTAACGCAATTCTCCCTATGGTCACCTTACTAGGGATTGCGATTCCCGATCTGTTTGGTGGCGCGCTCATCATTGAGTCAATCTTCAACTGGCCAGGGATGGGGTTGCTGGCATTCAATGCCGCATTGAACAAAGACTACACGCTCATTCTCGGGATAACGGTTTTCGTTAGCATCCTGGTCATTCTTGGCAATCTCATCGCCGATATCAGCTACGGAATTCTTGATCCACGCATACGCTATGACTAGCCGGCAACCACGACTGTATGAAGGGGGTCGCTAATGAGCCTGACTGACCGCACCGAAGACGCAACGGCTAGCGCGCCATCGATACAATCCCTTGCTGATCAACGGTTGGCGTTGCGAGAAATGGGTCGTCGACGCACCTACCTTAGAATGGCCTGGCACAACTTTTATCACAACAAACTCGCAATGGTTGGCCTTGTTGTCGTCGTCATTATGGTGCTCATTGCCCTTGGTGCTGGCTTGATTTCTACCTATGTCACAAAACACGAACCACAGGAACAGAATCTCCTCAATTCATTCGCGCCGGTTTTCAGCGAAGGACATATTCTGGGAACAGATAATCTTGGAAGGGATACGGCGACAAGGCTGGTCTACGGGGCGCGGGTCAGTCTCGGCGTCGCGGCGCTGGCCGTGCTGTTGGCAGTGACGATTGGCGTGACGATTGGCCTTGTGTCAGGTTTCTACGGTCGCTGGATCGACACTACTCTGATGCGCTTTGTCGATGTCATGCTCTCTATCCCGACGCTCTTTCTGTTACTCCTCATCGCAACCATGTGGCAACTTGGACCGCAAACCCTTGCGCTCGTCATCGCAGCAGTTGCCTGGGTAACCCTGTCACGGTTGGTGCGTGGAGAGGTCATGTCAATCAAAAATCGGGAGTATGTCGAAGCCGCGCGAGTTGTCGGCGCTGGCAATCGGCGTATCATCACTCACCACATCCTTCCAAACGTCATCTCGGTGATCATCGTTTGGGCATCGTTGACGATTCCGGCGCTCATTCTTGTCGAAGCATCACTGAGCTATCTCGGATTTGGCGTTCAGCCGCCAATTGCTTCATGGGGCAATATGCTCTCAGGCGCACAGCAGTTCTGGGCTCACTCGGCGGCTATGGTTCTTCTGCCAGGGATCGCCATTTACATCACCGTTTTCGCGATCAATTTGATGGGCAATGGGCTGCGTGACGCGCTTGATCCCCGGATCGTGGAAACGAAGTAACTACCTCCTCCGAACCGAGGACTTTTACCAGGGCGTCACCGTAGACCAGTGAGCAGTAGGTAGAAGGCACTTCTTGTGCAACCACGAGCGTGATCAGCCAAAGCATGTGCAAAAGTTGAGCACGAGTTATTGTAATGCAGCGTCTCGAACAATCGGGCAGGCGTTCGATTGAAGAAATGGATGACAGGGAGAGTTCAATGAAACTTGGCGTGATGATTGAGGGGCAGGAAGGACTCACCTGGGCACGCTGGACCCGGTTGATCGACGCCGCCGACGGTCTCGGCTTCGACTCGATCTGGCGGTCCGATCACCTCTACTCAGTGATGGGTCGCTATGAGCGAAAGACGCTGAGTCTCTGGCCATCGTTGACCGCCGTCGGAATACGCAGCGACCGGCTGGAGTTTGGCCAGCTCGTCTCACCGGTCTCGTTTCGGAACCCGGTTCACCTGGCCTTCGATGCCGCCTCGCTCGACCACCTCTCGCACGGTCGTTTCTGGCTCGGCGTCGGAGCAGGCTGGAACGAATCAGAGCATGCTGGCTTTGGCTTTTCCCTGCTGTCGCTGAAAGAGCGAATGGATCGTTTCGAGGAAGCGTTAGAGGTTATTACCCGGCTTTGGAGCGGCGAACGTGTTTATTATGAGGGAGAGCACTACACCTTGAACGGTGGCCAGGCATCATACACGCCTGTAAAAGACAACAAGGTTCGGATAGTCATCGGTGGCAGTGGCGAGAAAAGGACCATCCCGCTGGCTGCCCGCTACGCCGACGAGTGGAATGTCACACCGATGAGCCAGGAGGATTACAACCGCAAAATCGAGGTATTTGAGCAGGCTTGTTCAGATGCCAACCGGGATCCAGCCGACATTCAGCTCTCGATCATGCTGACACACCTGATCGGACGTGATCAGGATGAGCTTCGGGCACGGGCAAAGAAGTTGCAGGAGATCACCGGCCGGCCTGGCACACCGGATGAGATCCTCGACGGCATGCGGGAACGCGGCCTGATCGTAGGCACACCGGATGAAGTCGTCGAGCAGATCAAACGCCGGGAAGCTCAGGGCATCTCGCGCATTCAGCTGCAGACGCTCGACATGGATGATATCGACGTGCTGGAACTCATCGCCAGCGACGTGATGCCGCAACTGTAGCGGTTAGATCCTTCGCCGGCATCCGGATTAATCAGCAACCTCGTAGAAGTGGAAGCGGCCCGGGCTACGTGGACCGTCGATAGTAAGTTGACGCTGGAGTCCGGCTCCTTCGTACTCGTCAATATCACGTAACTGGTTGCGGTTGGCGAGGAAGAGCATCCGCGAGAACTGCCACTCCCGGTCGAACCAGTCGATCAAAGCTGCTAGCAATTCTCGGTCGAGGTCTCGCTCCAGCGCATCGTCGGTGACCCAGTAGCTGACATAGGCGTCGGTAGCGGCTGGCTCGGGCAGATCATCAACCGCAAGCCGCTTGTACATCGCAGCGAGCGGGTAGATATAGATGCAGCCCTCACAGCGATTCCGATCTCGATTCAAGACGGTATAGGCGAACGCCTCTCGGTTCAGGAATTCGTCCATGTGTCGCTGGAGATCGCCGCGGTTCTCCTCCAGGGTAAAGTCCGCATATGGCCATGGACCGCCTGACCAAAGGGTCAGTCGGGGCCAGCTGGACATAAATGCAGCATAGTCAAGCTCGACGTGCGCCGGTTCCAGCATCTCCAGATGCAGGTGCTCGGTCATCAGCGCCGACGGGACCGGCAACTGCTCGGGGTAAAAATCCATGTGGCTATTCCTTTTATATATCGTTATATATCGCGCATGTCGTCGACAATGCTAGATTGTGCCATGCGTCAGAACGCGATAGCTGTTGACCGTAGGATTGTGACTCTCTATGCTCAAGCAGCTATAACGTTGAGAAGCTGATCGGAGCTGTGGATGTCTGGCCACGATACTCACATCTTCAGGCACGGTGGGTTTAGCCACATTCGCGCCGGTGGCCAAGGCGAGAACTGGGGCGATTACTCGCACATCCTTGGCATCTCAGCCGAGACCACCGGAGCAACCAGCCTGTCGATGGACATTCAGACGATCCCGCCAGGAGCCGAAGCGGCGCCTCACATCCATGCCGGTTTTGAAGCCGGGCTCTACATTCTCTCCGGTGAGATCATTCACCGCTATGGTCCAGATATGGAGCACGAGTTCTCGGCTGGACCCGGTGATTTCATCTACGTTGCCCCGGACTTTCCCCATATGTCAATGAATCCTAGCGACAGTGAACCCGTTGTGCTGGTCGTGGCCCGGACGACGGCAGGCGGATTCAGTGAAAATGTGATGCTGGAGTAGAAGCTGCGGAGGATTGCATGTTGAGATTGATAAGCATTTTCGTTGTGATTGGGCTAACCCTGCTCAGCTTTTCGACTGTTGCCGCTAGCGACCCTCCAGCCAATCGAAACTTTCTGACGACCTGGCAACGGACCGATCTGCCGGTTGCCGCGCAGCAGGTAAATCGCACCTGGATGTGGGGACCGGATGCGTTTACCGGTCCACTGCTTGAGACGTATGGAGAGTCGCCGGGTGGAAAGCGGTCGGTGCAGTTTTTCGATAAATCCAGGATGGAGATCACCAATCCCGGGAGCGACTCGAACTCTATCTGGTACGTAACCAACGGTCTGCTGGTGATGGAGCTAGTGACCGGACGGCTGCAACTGGGCGACAACCTGTTCGAAGAGCATGAACCAGCCGAGATCAACATTGCCGGGGACGCCGGAGATCCAAGCGGACCAACCTATGCGACAACGCAGTCGCTGGTGGGCCAGCCACCGGTCGCCGACGCAGCCACCATCACCCAGCGGGTAGACCGTGCCGGCAACATTACGGACGATCCTTCTCTAGCAGTACGGGGCGTCACCGCCAGCTATTTCGTGCCGGAAACGAACCACCAGGTGGCGTCGCCATTCTGGGATTTCATGACCTCGACCGGGCTGACCTATGGACCGGGTGGATACACCAACGACCAGCTGTTCCAGAATCCGTTTTTTGCCACCGGTTTCCCGATTGCCGAAGCCTACTGGGCGACGGTTCAGGTAGCTGGGGTTGCTCAGGATGTCCTGATGCAGTGCTTTGAGCGACGCTGTTTGACCTATACCCCGGGTAACGATCCGGGCTGGCAGGTCGAATCTGGCAATGTCGGCCGGCACTACTACGAGTGGCGCTACGACGCCCTGGACAACAACCCCGAACTGATGCCGTTGCCGACGACCGGCGATGTGCGAGTTGTCTTCATTCTGGCTGATCCACCCGATCTGGGGGAGAGTGTCGGTGAGTATGTCGATATCCAGAACTTCAGCGATAACCCGGTCGACATGACCGGTTGGCGGCTGGAGGATGCCGCGGGCGCGAAATACACCTTCCCGGCGTTCACGCTAGGTCTGGATGCCGTCGTTCGGGTGCACGTCTGTGATGGCCAGAACACCTCCACTGAGCTCTTCTGGGGCCGGTGTTCCGCCACCTGGAACAACGGCGGCGACACCGCCTATCTCTTCGACAGCTCCGGCCAGCAGGTAGATGCCTTCAGTTATTGAGGACGAACGAACATCTCGAACTCGACTGAACACCAACGTGCTGGCTTGAAAAGTAACTG
>CAZNYB010000034.1:0-1902 GCA_964577155.1 uncultured Thermomicrobiales bacterium
CTGCACGCCGGTTCAGTCGACCGGCGAATACTTCTTCACGTAGTTTTTCGAGACCCGAAGGTTCAGTCGTCACGTACATCCCTCTTTCTGCTCGTCATTTACAAACACGAGCAAATGTCAACGCCCCATGCATTGACCAATCAAACCCCTGATAACGGCCTCATCTGCGTAGATATGGAGGCGCTAAAACGCCTGAGTGCGAAACCTTTTCAGGTCTGCGTATTCGCACCGGCGATGTTCAGACTGCTTGATCCGATTCCTTCCACAATGAACGAATGAACGCGTTTCAGACAGGAACAACAACATCCTTCGAAATCAGTACGCATCACGAAAACGCGAACATCGCCTGCTCTCAAGGAATGATGTATTCACACAAGCTGATCTACAATGATCACTTCACACTCCAACGGCGGATTGTAAAGTTCAGTCCGGGACCTGTCAACGAAAAGCTGACAGGCACAATCACCCACCCGGCTACGAAATATACGCCAGACAATAGCAAGGTGGTTCTATATGGAGTCAGCCGTTTTGCCGGAGCCGGATGGTTGCCTGCCGGTCAATCTCCATGGAATCCGGATCGATGACCACGCCATAGGCAGTTCTGGCATGCTCTATCGACACAAGATCGTCGATGACATCCTCTCGCACGGCTTCAGGGTCCCGCGTGAAGGGGTCAAAAAACCCGCCACCACCCGGCAGTTCCAGGATAATGCGGGTATCCGTTCCATATTGTCGCTCACCTTTGGTTTCAAGTTCCCCACCTTTGGAGGTGACGATCCTTCCAAAGCTCCCTTCCGCCCCGCCTTCGTACCCCTGGGCGGCATACATTGTCCGGTCAAACAACGGTGAAAGGTTGAACGGCTGATTGCCGCGGACCGAGACTTCCATCACTTGACCCAGACCGCCACGGAAGCGGCCAGCACCACCGGAGTCCTTTAAAAACTCCCGCCGGTGCATCACGATCGGCGAGAGGTTCTCGATCACTTCGGCGGGAACACCTGAAATCCCGCTGGGAAAAGCCGTGGCGCTAATGCCGTCTTTATTAGGCCGCGCCCCGGTGCCGCCAGCGGAGAACCAAACGTAGGACCAGACCTCTCCTTCATCATCTTCGCCAGTAAATTGATTGATCCAGATATTTGCCGCGCCTTCTGCCATCACCCGGTCAGGAAGCACCTCGGCGAGCGCTCCAAATATCGTGCCTGGCAGAAAGTGACCAATGATGCTCCGCGCTCCAACCGGCGCAGGGTGCAAAGCATTAAGGATCGACCGTTCGGGAGCAGTCACATGAACGGGTCGAAAAGATCCTTCGTTGTTGGGGACTTCCGGGGCAAGGGCGCACTTCATCGCGTAGGTGGTGTAAGCATGAGTGTAGTTAAGGACGACATTGATTCCGTAGCTACTCTCCGGACTGGAGCCTGCCCAATCCACCCACATTTCATCACCGCGCTTGTCGATCCGCACCTGCATGCGAACTGGTTCTTCATACCCATCAGAATAGGCGACGTTTTCGTAGACACCGTCCGGCAGCTGAGCGATGGCATCCCGCATCGCCTGTTCCGAACGGAAGATAATCTCATCAGCAAGCGGGTTGATTGAATCCAGCTCAAATTCCGACATGAACTCAAGAAGTCTCCGGCCACCGACATCGTTTCCTGCTACCTGGGCATGGATATCGCCAAGGACCGGTTCCGGGGTCCGGCTGTTGGCGGCAATGATCTTGAGCAACTCAGTATTCTCTTTGCCGGCATCGTAGAGCTTTGTAATCGGCACATGTAGACCTTCTTCAAAGACCGACCGGGCGTCAGTTGTTAACCCTCGTCCACCAATATCCAGGACATGGCAGGTGTTGCCGAAAAAACCTACGAGACGGTCGGATTGAAACACCGGCGTTATCACCGTGAA
>CAZNYB010000034.1:2002-31759 GCA_964577155.1 uncultured Thermomicrobiales bacterium
CCCGAACGTGATCCAAACTGGTCGGGGACAGACTCAGCAGATCACGGAGTTGGTTGGTCAGATTTGATGGAACCGTACATTGCTTCGATCCTCTAGTTCGTTCTCTGTAAAACAGAACATTTGTTCTAAACTATATCGCATCGGTTCCTGTAGGTCAAGGACTATGACGTCAGATTAGCAATTTGAATATCGACCGATTCTCTCCTGAGAACGATTCAAATTATTCGCTATTCAGAAGCAGGTACATCCATCGCAATGCTGAGCGCATAGCCATCCTCATCCCGGGCGATGAAGTTGGTATCGAATCCCAGGATGGTGCGATAAAAGTCGACGGTCGCTTCGACATCTACAGCAGGCAGGATTGTGGTGATGGTCGGCATTTTTGCCTTCTCGCTCATTGAAACGGTGAATTGAACGTGACCGGGCCGAAAACAATGCATTCCCGGCCCAGCACTGTTCCTTTGCTTCCACCCTACCCGACTGGTTGGGCCATTTCGACGGTAAATCCTTCCGGAGGTCCGCTCATCTCGCCGGTGTGGGTTGCAAACTGGAGAACGTTGCCGAACGGATCCTGGACCATAAAGGTCCGGTCTCCCCAGAATTGATCGGTCAGTTCTTCGAGAATGGCAACACCTTCATTGCCTGACACCGTTTTGAAATAGGCGTCGACATCCTCCGTCACAAAATAGAGCACGACTCCACGAGGTCCGTCTTCGTGATCACCAGCGCTGGTGAACATGACGACCGGTTCATTGTCAAAGTTCAGCGCCGCCGTGTGTACGTTGCCGTCCGGATCGGACATCTTGAAGCTGAGATCGAATCCGAGCTGATCGGCATAGAAGTCACAAACCGCTCCAGCGTCTTTCACCGACAGGATCGGCATCACCGTGTTCATAGAGTTATTCCCTTTCTAAATTCTTCGTAGAATCTTTTGGCTTTTACCGCTGCGACAGGCTCATAGGTCAGGTCACAGACGTGTCAACCAGAAATCTTCACGTTGCCTGATCGAAGTGAGTCAGCGTGGCTGGCGCCTGAGCGTTGCTGACTGACAAAATACGATCATATGTTCTATTGTACGTACAGATTGACCCTGTGTCAATAGAGAGTGCAATCTGGATTACATGATTACAGCGGCATTGAACGTATGCTGCGACTAGCTGTCACCGTCTGGCAGATCGATCACGACATTCAGAAACTCATCGACAGCAACCCGCGCCGCGGGACCGATTACGATCGTTGATTCCCGTTCTTCGATGATGGCTGGACCGGAGAAGGTTGCGCCTGGACCAAGCAGATACCGATCAAATACTGGTACTGCCGCGTATCCCTCATACTCAGGCAGGTAGACACGCCGCTCACCTTTGATTGAATCCAATGCCACTGGCGACAGACTATATGAGGTACCGAGGCGTCCAAGCGGGAGGTCTGGTCGTGGAGCCGAGACGACAACTCTCCAGGAGAGTGCTTCAATCGGATTGTGTCCGGCCGTTCGCTCGTAGAGCTGCCGGTAGACCTCGCCGAAACGGCGTTCCAGATCGGGAATATCCTGTGTCGAGAGTGACATGTTCGGGATCGGGACAGTGACTTCGTGCCCCTGTCCAACATACCGCATCTCCGCAACCCTGGTTATGGTCACATTATGCTCCGGCACGCCAGCTGCTTTAAGAATCCGTGCTCCATCCGATTCCATCTCGTCAAAGAGCCTGTTGATATGAGCCCAATCAAGCTGGTCGAGCCGGCCGTAGAACGTCCGGACGAAGTCAAATGAGAGTGGCGCGGACAGAAAGCCAATCGTTGACGTCACTCCCGCACCCATCGGCACAACCAGTTCACTGGCATCCAGGATCTGCGCTACACGGTATGCGTGAACCGGACCTGCCCCGCCAAATCCAAACACCGGGTAGGCCCGTGGATCTTTGCCACGCTCGATGGCATGAATTCGCGCCGCGCCGGCCATATTCTCGTTGACCACCTGATGAATTCCCCAGGCAGCGCGCAACACATCGAGACCAAGTGGTTCGGCGACATGTTGTTGGATTGCCGCTTTGGCTGCCTGCACGTCGAGGGACATCTGGCCACCGAGAAAGTAATTGGGGTCAAGGTACCCCAGGACAAGATCCGCATCGGTCACCGTTGGCGCACTGCCGCCCAGACCGTAGCAGGCTGGTCCCGGAGAAGCGCCAGCGGAATCGGGACCGACCTTGAGTAATCCGAGGGCGTCGACCCGGGCGATCGATCCGCCTCCCGCTCCGATCTCGATCATCTCGATGACTGGAACCTTGACCGGCAGCCCGGAGCCTTTTTTGAATCGGTATACCCGGCTAACTTCAAAATCGGATGTCGTCAGCGGGTCGCCATCGTCAATGATGCAAGCCTTGGCCGTCGTTCCACCCATATCAAACGACAGTAGGTTCGGCCGATCGATCAACCTGCCGTACTCAGCTGCCGCCAGCGCGCCTGCGGCCGGTCCGGATTCCACAAGCCGGATCGGGTACCTGCTGGCTGTCTCCACCGTGCAGATACCACCTGATGAGAGCATGATAAACAGACTCCCATCAAATCCGAGCGACGCAAGGGATGTTTCCAATTGAGCCAGATATCTGGCAACGACCGGACGCACATACACGTTCGCGATCGTCGTCGACGTCCGTTCATACTCGCGTATCTCCGGCACCACATCGGAAGATGTCGAGACCGTGAGATCAGGGGCAAATTCGTTGAGGATCTCTTCTACTTCTCGTTCGTGTTCCGGATTTCTGTAGGCGTGGATCAACGCGATGGCAACTGCTTCGACGCCTTCGTCGATGAGGTGATCGGCGATTTCTCGTACCTGATTCTGGTCTACTCTGGTGAGCACCGAGCCATCGGAGAGAATGCGCTCATCGAGTTCTAGCCTCAACCGGCGCGGAACGAGCGGCGGGGGAAGCTCAAGAAACACATCGTACAGGTCGTAGCGGTGTTCTTTGCCGATCTCGACCGCGTCCCTAAACCCGCGGGTTGTTATCAAAGCGGTTGGCGCGCCTTTGCGCTCGATAATGGCGTTTGTTACGAGAGTGGTTCCGTGGACAATCCGTTGAACTGAAGCTGGAGAAACGCCCGCGTTCCGCAACGTCTCAACAAGTCCTTCGGTTACTGCCCGGCTCGGGTCATCCGGTGTTGTCAGGGTCTTTCCGGCATGAAACGCGCCTGTCGCAGCGTTGAACACCATGAGATCGGTAAACGTGCCACCGATGTCCACTCCAACTTGAATCGCCGACTCGTTCAGATCCATGAAAACCGTCCCCGTGCTACCTTCCGAGATGCCGCGCTGCTCGCTCACGGCGAGGCGAGTATATATTGCGTGGTGTTGGCTCAGAAAGTGCGCGGCCATTCAGCAGGTTGGTCCGCGCGTTGATCCACCTCCATCACCTGATGCAAAGCCCGGTTCGTAGCACATTTCGTGTTATACTGACCTACTGCTCTGCACAGGCTGGGATCTGTGCCTTATTTCCTTGTAAGACCCGGACGTCATATGCGAGATCTGTTCCGCAGACAGCCAAAATTTCGTCCTCATGATGACGACGACCAGAGTGCCCGTGTTCCTGGAGATCTCTGGGTAAAATGCCCGAAGTGTGAGGAACTCGCCTACACGCGGGAGCATCGCAACGCGAACCAGGTTTGCCAGGCCTGCAACTACCACTTTCGTATCTCGGCAGCCGACCGAATCAACCTGTTGGCGGATGTCGATTCCTTTGAGGAGTGGGACGCCCAACTGTCGACTGCCGATCCGCTCCAGTTTCGGGTTGGCAATGAATCGTATGCGGACAAAGCGCGTGCCACAAGCGAGAATTCGGGCATCCCGGAGTCCGTTGTCTCCGGTGTGATAACCATCGAACAGCAACCAGTCGCGGTTGTAGTCACTGATTTCAAGTTTATGGGCGCGAGCATGGGTTCCGTCTACGGCGAGAAACTGGTTCGAGCCGTCGAGCGCGCAATTGAGTTACAGATGCCAGTTCTGACCATCTCATCGTCCGGCGGGGCACGCATGCAGGAAGGTCTCTTCTCGCTCATGCAGATGTCGAAAACAACGTCGGCATTTATCGAGTTGGGATCGTACCGGCTTCCTCATTTCTCACTGCTGGTCGATCCGTGTTATGGCGGCGTCACCGCGAGTTACGCAACCACCGCCGACATCATCCTTGCCGAACCAGGGGCGAGAATCGGCTTTGCCGGCCCCCGTGTCATCGAACAGGTAACACGGCAGAAACTACCTGAAGGCTTTCAGACTTCTGAATTCTTGCTTCAGCATGGCATGATCGATATGGTGGTTCCACGGGACCAGCTGAGAACCCGATTGGCGACGCTGATGAGTATTTATCGTCCGGCGCGAAAGCGGACACGGACGAAATCGCAGTCCGCGCACCAGCAGGCAGAAAACCAGGCGGTACCCAGCGGAGCTGCAATTGACGATTAACCATAACTCGCCAACAGCCTGGGATCGGGTCACACTGGCCCGCCATCCGGACCGTCCACGAATGCTTGACTTTGTCAACCGGCTCGCGGATAGCTTCGTCGAACTGCATGGCGACCGTCACCTGAAAGATGACCTGGCTCTCGTCGCCGGACCGGCGCTGTTTCGTGGCCGCAGCGTCATGATTCTGGGGCATCAAAAAGGCCGCAACACCCGGGAAAATTTAGACCGGAACTTCGGGATGGTTCGACCCGAAGGGTACCGGAAGGCCTTGCGGCTTATTCGCCAGGCCACAAAGTTTCGATTACCGATCATTACCTTCATCGACACACCAGGCGCAGATCCTGGACCAACTTCCGAGGAGCGTGGCCAGGCTATCGCCATCGCGGAATGCATCTATGCCCTTGCCGAACACCCTGCGCCGATTGTTTCGGTTGTCATCGGTGAAGGCGGCAGCGGCGGCGCTCTTGCTATCGGCGTTGCCGATCGGATTATCATGCTTGAGAACGCCGTCTATTCGGTCGCTAGCCCGGAAGCTTCCGCTTCGATTCTCTGGAAAGACTCCTCTCAGGCGCCAGCTGCCGCTGCAGCCATGGGTATCACTGCAGATGATCTGCTCAGATACAACCTGATCGATGGAATCGTCACCGAAGCTGTATCAGCGAATGAAGACCCGGAAACGGTGATAGCGCTAACCGGCCATTCAATCGAGCGGCACCTGATAGAACTTGCTGAGATCGCCCGGACCAGCGAGGCAGGCGCGCGGGCTATCCGGGCGAACAGACATGAACGCTATCGCTCGATTGGCTACTGGCAAGAGGCCTAAGGCTTCGATCCTGCAGCCAGTAACCACCTGGCGGAGTAAGAACGGGTTAGAGGTCCAGCACCCGCAACTCATGACTGGTCTGGTTGTAGTTGATCCCGCCGCTTTCTCCAACCATGACCACATCCTCGACTCGGATGAAACACCCATCGTCCATCACGATGCTCGGCTCAATTGTGAAAAACATGCCTTCGAGCAACAAGGTGTCGTCCCCATCAAGTAAGAATGGAGGCTCGTGCACGTCTTTGCCAATGGAATGCCCGAGCCGGTGGATAAATTGCGGGCCGTAGCCTGCCTCGCGAATGATCGATCGAGCGACCTCATCGAGTTGTTCAGCAGTAATGTTCTGGTCGACCATTGCCGCAATTGCCGTCTCTTGCGATCGAATGACCAGGTCATAAACTTCACGGCGTTCTCGAGTGGGCTCTCCGATAAACACCGTCCGCCCAAAATCCGAGCAGTAGCCATCAAGCAGAACGCCAAAATCAAAGGCGATCGCACCTCCTCGCTCAAGCACCCGCCCGTCGTTGTCAAAGACCGTCGGACCATGGTAGTCAGGCAATCCGGCCATATATATCCCAGTGTGAAACGACGTCCAGTCTGCTCCGAGATCGAAAAGGACCTGATCAACAACAGTTGAGATGTCGCCTGTCGTCATTCCCAGACGAAGTTTCTCCAGTATGAGCTCGTAGGCTTCGTCAACGACGTTCGCGGCACGCCGCATCAGATCCTGTTCACCTTTGTCTTTGACCATACGCATCGGCCAGATCAGATCATGCGCATTGATCAGGCTAGTGTCTTCAAGAGAACGTTGTAGTTGCAGCACCGATTTTGCCCAGGCATGTTCCGCGACCGCGATTCTCCCGGCAGTGGTTCCCGCAAGCTGCTGAACCGTAGCTGTCATCACCGCGCCGTAATCTTCCGGTTCGCCAAGCACCCGGAGATCATCGATCCAGGGCTTGCCGGATATCTGGGAGACCATCGAGGCACTTCCCATCCTCGGTTCGATAATCACGACCCCGCCGGTCTGACCGAGATACATTCCGGACACCCAGTCACCCGGGCGATCATGTTCGGTCGGATTGGGAATTGGCCAGTTGATCCCGGTAAAGTATTCCGCGGTACTCGAGACTGGCATATACACTACCGCTACATCTTGTTGAATCATTTTTTGTTGCAACAGTTGAATTCGATTCGAAAATTCAGTCATCCTGCCTGTCCTTCGCTACTACGCCCGCCTGATGATCAATGTTGTTCAGATCCTACGGCACAATACCCGGCTCGCATAGCAAACGTCCTGTAGATTGAGATTTGCTTTCCAGCCGACATTGGCTCGTTATTGACGTATAGTTGCCACTGACAGATGACAGGTTCAACGGGGGATTTCCGACAGGCATGCAGCACTGTACTGCAGCCAGACACCAAAGTTGAGGGGAGCACCGGGAGGATGCAACGCAGGTGGTTCATGGTTCTAACGCTTGCAGGAATGCTCGTAGTGGTGGCTGCGTGCGGAAGGGTCGATCTTGAAGACTTGACGCCAGAGGCCGTGAAGACGGAACAGGCTGAGGCGGCTATCGCGGCGACCCAGACCTCAGAAGCTCAACCGGACATTCCCGGCGATCCGGATCGCGGTCTCACGATTTTCCAGTCGTTCTGTTTCGGATGCCACATCGAGCAGAATGTGCCTTCACCCGAACTCCTTGGCAATGTCTACCTTCTCGATGATTACATGGCTATGTTCCGCGAAGGAACCGGTCCAAACGGAGAATCTCATATCACCTACGCCAGTTTCGAGCTCTCTGATGAGAACCTCCAGGATGTGCTGGCGTTCATCGCAACAAATACAGAAATCTCTCAGTAGATTCGTTGAATTGTTTGACTCGTTGCCGGCTCCGGCCGTCCTAACCGCAAAAGAGGACATACATTATGGTCATCTTTCCAGCGATTGCGGCCGGGCTGGCAATTACCTGCGCACTGATCATCTCGTATGACTATTACCGGCGACCCAGGCCGGACAAAGTTGCCTGGGCGGTCGCGTTTGCTATGTTCGGCACTGCGGCATTTTTGGAAGTCATCGGTGTGCTGGCTGGCTGGAACGCCTTCATGGCACGCGCCTACTACGTTCTTGGTCCGGTCGTAGTCGTCGGTTACCTCGCTCTTGGAGAACTCTATCTCCTGCAACCACGTTCAAGAGTAGATCGCCTTGCAGGTGGGTTAGTTGTCCTTACCGCCCTCGCGGTTGCACTCGTCTGGCGGTCACCAATCGGAACCGATCTCAGTTCGGAAGGCTGGCGGGCCATCGAGCGCGGCCCGGCGCTGATCGCGCTGGCAGTCCTGTTAAACGTGACCGGAACGATCATTCTCGTTGGCGGCTGTCTGTACTCTGCCTATACCTTTAAGAAGCTCGGTAAATTCCGAAATCGGACCATCGGAGTTGTGCTTATCGCGGCTGGCACAATCGCAGTTGCGATGGGCGGCACGCTTACTCGCCTTGGCAGCGATCAATTTCTCTATATTGCGATGGCTATTGGCACAGCGATTATCTTTGCCGGCTACCTCAAAGCACGGCAGCCGGACAGAACCACCTCACCTGACCAGGACAGGGTTGGGATATTCACCACTGGCTGGAATGGGAACGGTGGCGACAGCATCACCTGGTGTGGTGAACGGCTTCAGAACCAGCCGCATCGAAATGCCGCGCGCCGTTCTAGAGGCGGCGGAACTCCGGCTCGGACCCGAGACGTCTGGTAAATTCAGCGATTACCCGCGCACAATCAACGGTATCTTGCAGGCTGATCAGCTCGCTCGGTGAATGCATGTAGCGGTTCGGAAGCGAAACCAGGCCGGTTGGAATACCGGATCTCACTCTTGCGATGGAATCAGCGTCAGTGCCCGAATAAGAAGGAGCTGTTTCAACACTGTAGGAGATACCCAGAGCTTCTGCGGCCGCAACCAGCATCTCGAACACGGCTGGATGGATTGCCGCTCCCCTGGCGAGCGCCGCGCCGCCGCCAATCGTTGTTTTTCCAAGACCACGCACATCGGCTTCCGGATGATCGGTCGCATGGGTGACATCAATCGCGATCGCGACATCCGGGTTCAGTGTGTAGGCGCTCGTCTTTCCTCCATACAAGCCAATCTCTTCCTGAACTGGCGCGACGGCCCAGACATCTGCCTCAGGCCGATCTACCTCAGAAAGTAACCGCAGTGCCTCCAACGCAATAAATGCGCCAGCGCGGTTGTCGATTCCCCGGCAGGCAATAAGCCCGTCGCCGAGTTCAATGACCGGTTGCTCGATAACCCCGGGATCACCTTTCTGGACCAACTCACGGGCATGATCGGCATCTCGCGCCCCGATGTCGATCCAGAGCGTCTTCATCTTTGATACTTTTTGGCGATCTTCGGGTTCAAGTTGATGAATCGGTTTTTTGCCGATCACACCGATGACCGGCCCGTCCTTGCTGAGAATACGGATCCGTTGCCCGACCAGGACCTGATCGTCCCAACCACCAATCGAGCTGAACCATAAGAAGCCTTCATCGTCGATGTGGGTGATCATCACCCCGATTTCATCAATGTGACCCTCGATCATGACCACCGGTCCATCACCCTTGAGCCGGGCGAAGGAACTGCCGGACGAATCGACGTCAACCTCATCCGCGAACGTAGCGGCTTCATCTCTCCAGACGCGGGCAGCTTCATCTTCAAATCCAGAGGGACTTGCCGTCTCCAGCAATCGAAAGAGAAATGCCTTAGAGTTCTCCTGCACCTGAATTACCTTTCCTCAGTTATCGCGATGCCTTGCACAGCACAACGCATCCTACCAGCCGCTTGCCGGTAACAGGGCGGTGTCTGGATTTGTAGCCCATCCGGTCAGCCAGCATTCAACTTAGCGTTGTTTCAAGATTCCGTATGGCGAGCGCCAGACGATACAGCGTCTGCGTATCTGGATCGTTGATATCGTGGTCTATGATGGTATTGATCAGGTTCAGCCGGTATGCCATGGTGTTCCGGTGAATACCAAGCTGTTTCGAAGTCATCTGCGATATTCCACCTGAGTTCACATAGGCAGTCAGCGTGGCAACGAGATCGCTGTCCTGACGTTTGTCCCTGGCCTCCAACCCTCCGAGCAAGCTGTTGCTAAACGCGACCAACTGACTCCGTGCTGCGAACATCTCACCGTCACCATGTCGCCAGAATCGATAGAGGACACCCTCCACGCCGTTACCGGTCTGATCTTCATGATCCGCGACCTGACCTCGCAAAATACCTGCACGAATGAGTCGGGTTAGCGCCTTAGCGTCCTGGTATAAACCCGCGATTGCATCAGTTTCCCTGGCACTCTCACTAATGGCCAATCTCGCCGTTGTGTCGGTGCACACCAGACGCCGGAACCACTTCAGCAGGGGATTGAGATAGCGCCGTCGCTCACCTTCTGGAATGACAAGTGAATATTCGAAAGGTTCGATGGATGTGCCTAGCTCTTGCAGGTGAGGTGGCAAACCATCGCGAATCCGGCAGTCGATTCGCTCGTTGAGTGAGGTGAGGAGCGCAACACGCATTGGCCGTCCGCCAAATCGAGATTCTAACCGCTGAAAGTCCTGACTTGAAGCCGCCGTTGAATGGGTTCCCGCCAGCAACTGACTCACCAGTCGAGCATTGTCGGATTGAAGTTCACCCGCAGGAAGTTTGATCGTGCCGCGGTCGATAAGCAACCCCAGTTGCTGGCTGGTCTGGCTGAGCACAAGACGGCAGATATCTGCACCAACGCTGATGTCAGAATTTGTAACCAGATTGAAACCGGAGGCCGAACCTGCGACGCGCAGCGGTTCGGAAATCACCATGTCGGATATACCTGGCAGGGCATGTGGTGATTTTGAAACGACACGTTGGCGCGAATCCACAAGTAGCATGGACACCCCGGTAATCTTTTCGGCGGCATTCAGCACAGCCGTCACGCCAGCACCGGACAACGAGAGGACGGATAGCGCTCTGGCAAGATCGGCTCCTACCCGGAACAGTTCTGACCGACGCTCGGTGATGCTCCTGTTAATCGCTGTCTCCGCGGTTTCCAGAA
This sequence comes from uncultured Thermomicrobiales bacterium, assembly GCA_964577155.1. Classification (GTDB taxonomy): domain Bacteria; phylum Chloroflexota; class Chloroflexia; order Thermomicrobiales; family CFX8; genus CAZNYB01. The sequence continues at coordinate 12,353 of CAZNYB010000034.1, forward strand.
ATGGCGGGTTCGCCTGTAGCATCGGAATTGGTGAAGGCCAGGCAAGCGGGGGATCACAGTCTACAATGACAGCGGCAATCGGTTGACCTCGCAAGAAATCGCTGATCTGGCGCCAGTTAATGTTTACAGCCGCTTCAACTTCGTCCAGTGTTCGGGATCGAACAATAATGATTTCGTCACCGCTCAGGGATGGAAACACCGGCATCGACGCACGGATTGATTCAGCCCAGGAAACCGGTCTGAATCGTGCTCCGGCGCCTGTTCCAGAACCGACTACCACAATATCGTCTTGATACCAGGCGAGCACATCCTCAAGTGTTATCTCAGACAATCAGATCTCCAACCCGAATACCGAGCAAGAGCCAACGATCGAGTGTAGCAATTGTGCAATGTGCACCGGCAATTGTGTCATAACGCAATGCGTCAATCGGAAAAACAGGGTACCATTGGCATGCGCCAATAGACCGTCCAATTTGTTCAATTCTGGCAATGGGAAACGGAAACGCAGACGATGCAACTCAATATCGACAGGAACAACGGGAAACCGATTTACTTGCAGATTGCGGATCAGCTACGCCAGGCCATTTTGGACGGGGAAATCCAGCCAGGTGAACGACTTACTCCAGAGCGCCGTCAGGCAGCCCTACTGGGAGTCAACCGGACGACCATCGTCAACGCCTACCGGGAGCTGGCCGCCGATGGACTGGTTAGTGGACAGGTTGGCCGGGGAACTATCGTGACCTATCGACAAAGCCAGCCGCAGCCAGCTCCTTCCCTGACTCATGGCTGGCCGCAAATCAACCAGACCAGCTACGGACACATAGAATTTGGACAGGTTGGGAACGGCAATGGCGACAGCCGGCCTTCGGGTTTACCCTGGCCCCAGATCCTGTCAACGACCACCGACCTGCACAATGACCCTTTGCTGCTCGACGCCATGAACGTCTCAGCCAGGGCTGATGTCATCCGATTCACAACGGGGATCCCCTCCCCGGAGATCTATCCGATCGAAACTATCCGGGAGTTGCTGGATGAAGCCTTGCACTACTCCGGTCAGCTGTTGCTCCAGCACACACCAACGGAAGGGTATCCGCCGCTCAGGGAAACGCTCGCATCCTGGATGAGCAATCGAGCGGAGCAGGTCGGCGCGCCGATCACGGTCAATCCTGCGAACATCGTCATCGTGGCTGGCTCACAACAAGGACTCTACCTGGTCGCCAGGGCATTGATCGAACCGGGTGATCTGGTGGCGATCGAATCACCGACCTACCTTGGCGCTGCCCAGGTCTTCCGGGCGGCTGGCGCGAGACTACTTCCTATCCCGATTGACCGGGACGGCATGAATGTCGATCTCCTGCAGGAGCTTGCTCCTCGACGGCGACCAAAACTCATCTACACGCTGCCAACGTTTCAGAATCCTAGCGGGTCGGTGCTATCCATGGAACGACGTCTGCGACTGCTTGACATCGCCGCCCGATACCAGATTCCGGTGATTGAGGATGATCCGTATGGAGCGCTGCGGTACGACGGCCGCACCTTGCCGACACTGGCAACGATCGACCAGTCGGCTGGCCGCCAGAACGTCATTTACCTCAGCACGATGTCGAAAATGCTCTTCCCTGGTTTCCGCATTGGCTGGACCCACGCGCCAAAACCGGTGCTTGAACGGCTTAGCCTGATCAAGGGTATCGTCGATCTCGATACCAACGCGCTTGCTCAGTGGGCGGTCTGGGCATTCCTTGACCGTGGTTATCTGGACGAGCACCTGCGGCTGCTTCACCAGCTCTACCCGAAACGGCGGGATCATATGATCGCCGCGATTGAGCGCCACTGCGGCGAGCTGATCCAGGCGGAGCGACCTGCCGGCGGCATCTATCTCTGGTGCCGGCTCAATGAACGGTTGCGGGTGCGCGATCTCGTTTCAGAAGCAGCCCGAGAAGGCGTTGCGTTCATCCCTGGAGAGTCATTTCATGTCGACGCATCGTCAGGCCGGGGTAAATCAACGTTGCGGCTGAATTTCACGTTGCCTGATGACGACGAAATCGAAGAAGGCATCCGCAGGCTCGGTGTCGCGGTCAACCGGCTGGCTGAACAGGCCGGACCCGCCGGCCAACCGCTGAAACCGCAACGCATGACGACGCCGGTGGTATAGCTATACGGTTAGGTAACGACCTCAAACTCTCGGCCAGCGAGCATTTCCCTGGAACGCGCATCAAGTTCGTGCTCACGCTCTGGAACGTCGAGATGAGATATTTCTCCGGTCAGTTCCGTCGACAGATAGCGCAACCCGTTGTCGGAGAGCACGGTCACGATCCGGCGCATATCCGGACGCGCATCGGCAAGCTTTATCGCGGCAGCGACGTTGCAACCCGATGAGATTCCACAGAAGATGGCTTCCTCCCGCGACAGCCTGCGCGCCATCTCCAGCGCTTCGTCGGAGGAGACGGTAATCACTCCGTCGACGATATCCAGATCAAGCACTTGGGGAACAAAGCCATCGCCGATGCCCTCAATCCGGTGCGCCCCCCACTCACCGCCGGAGATGATCGGGCATTCGGCAGGTTCGACGACATAGCCACGTATAGTGTCTTGTTGCTGTTTCAAAAAGCGCATCACTCCGGTGAGTGTCCCGCCGGTTCCCGCAGCGGAGACGAACGCATCCAGTTGCCCGCCGGTCTGCTCCCAGATCTCCGGACCGGTGGTAGCTTCATGCGCCGCAACGTTGTCCGGATTCGCGAACTGGCCAACCTCCCAGAATCTACCGGGCGCGTTCGCTTTCAACTCGGCAACTTTTTCGAGCACCAGATCGACGTCACTCTCACCGCCCGGTGTTGTCACCACCTCCGCGCCATATGCGCGCATCGTTTTCTGGCGTTCAATACTCATGCCCTCCGGCAGCACGATGACAACCGGATAGCCCAGACCCGCGCCGGTCATCGCTGTCGCAATACCGGTATTCCCGGTCGTGCCCTCGATCAGGCTCATTCCCGGCCGCAATTCTCCGCGATCTTCCGCCGCGCGGACGATCGCCGGTAAAATCCGGTCTTTGATGCTGCCGCTCGGATTCAGAAACTCAAGTTTGGCAAGAATTTCAACATCCCGGCCATCCAGCACCTTTTGCAACCTCACTAACGGCGTCAGTCCCGCAACATCCAGTACGCTGCTGAATATGTCTCGATCTCGATTCCAGTCCAGTCCCATCACCTTTCCTGATCTTTCTTACTGAGTACCTGATTCATATTCCAGGCGCACTATAACGCAACACTCGATGTCACCTGATCTGAACAAGGGTTATTGGGATTCAATCAATCAAAAAGAAAACGATCCGGCGGCAAGCCGCCGGATCGCGATAACTGTGTCTACCGGTGGTTGCAGATCATTCGTTCAGTTTGAAGTACTTGATCCAGCCTCCAATGTCAGTGCCCCAGTTGCTGACCTGCCAATCGGCGATGCGGTTGTTGACCGCAATCACATTGGTTCGCCAGACAATCGGCACTTCGACAACATTCTCGTTGACCATCGTCATCATTTCAGTCCAGATTTCGACCTGTCGGTCCTCATCGATGGTGACCTGCGCTTCGTCGTGCAGGACATCAAAGTTGGGGTCTTCCCAGCGAGCCGCATTCGAGTACTGCCAGTTGTTTGATTTCTGAGGTATCTCGTCACTCCTGAAGCGGTTTGCCCAGGCAATCGGGTAAGGACTTTCGGGTCCGTTGGTAAACATCTGAATGTCGGCGTAGAAGTGCGCCCAGGTATCCGGGTTGCCAGCGTCAGAGGAGAAGAAGACACCGGCGTCAACGCTCTTCAGCTCAACCTGGAACCCTAGCTGCTCCAGATCCGCCTTGACGATCTCCTGGTTCTTCTGCCGCACCGAGTTCACCGATGTCTGATAGAGGATCGACGTGCTCTCGAAGTCAGCCGGGAAGTTGATGGAATCCAGAAGTTCCTGGGCGGCAGCCAGATCGTACTCCCAGGGCCAGTCGAGCTTGAATCGCGGCGGGACGTTCAGCGGGTCTCCAGTCGGGACACCACCATCACCGTAGAGTTGCTCGGCGATCACATCGCGCTGGATCGCCAGATTCAGCGCCTGACGTGCCTCAAGGAATTGCCAGATCGGGTGGACCGTACCCAGCTCTGCTCTGGCTCCATCGACTTCTTCATTCGGGTTCGCGAACTGGATGTAGATGCGCTCGGCGCTATTGCCGGCGTAGCCGACTACCTCTCCGTTGCCGCCGGCCTCCATCTGGGTCAGGATTTGCGGTTCCACCTGGAGGTTCCAGGCCCAGTCGGCTTCGCCGGTCTCCAGCACCGCCCGGGCGGCCGATGTTGCATCGCCACCACCCTTGAACTCGAGTGTGTCAAAGAAAGGCAATCCCGGATCCCAGTACTCTTCGTTGATCTCATAGAGAACGACATCGCCTGGTTTGAACTCGGATACCTTGTAGGGGCCGGTTCCGACCGGGTCGAGATTGAATGGCGCATCACGGGCGCTCTCACCAATCCATTCGTTGAGAATGTGCTCGGGGAGCACCACGCCTGAAGGTCCGACGAAGGCATCGAACCAGGATGGGTTCGGCTCGTCGTAGTTCAGTTGCACGGTATAGTCGTCGATGATGTCGATGCTGACGATTGGCTTGTAACTCTCTTGAGTTGTTGCTGTCGTCGCTTCGTCCGTCGCATACTCCCAGGTGAACTTGACATCTTCAGCGTTGAAATCCTCGCCGTCGTGCCATTTGACACCCTGGCGCAGCTTCCAGATGACCCAGAAGCCATCCGGGTCAAGTGTGCCGTTTTCGACTGAAGGCCACTCTTCTGCGAGGAACAACACCGGTTCGGTTTCGATATTGAGATGCACCAGCGGCTCAAGGACAACCCGAGATGCTATATCGTCCTTGGTGCCCTGACTGATATGCGCGTTCAGGATCGTCGGTGCTTGCCAGTAGAGGCCCAGGAAGTGCCCGCCGCCACCGCGTTCCGCGGCCATCTCTTCGGTCGGCTCTCCCTCGGCTTCGGTCGCTTCTTCTTCAGCTTCGGTGGCCATCTCAGTGGCGTCGCCTTCAGCTTCGGTCGCCATCTCAGTGGCGTCGCCCGCTGCCTCAGTTTCAGCTGCCGTAGCCTCCTGGCCGCTGCCGCCATCTTCGGTCGCAGTTGCGTCATCATCGTCGTCGTCGCCACCGCAGGCAGCCAGCAGTCCCGCAATGACGGGCGCACTGAGACCGAGAGCCATGCCTCGTTTGAGTACCTGGCGTCTGGAAAGCAGACCAGCAAAAACCTCGTCGCGAAGTTGCGACAGGTCAGTAGGTGGATGCGTCATTCATTCCTCCTTCATCGCACCTGTTCGGTTGTCAGTGTTTCAGTTCCAGCCGGCCTGCGTTCATGCGCTGCGTGGTTGCACCGCATACCGGTCTGACAGAAACAACATCGCCCGGTCCTGCCTGGAACGCGGGGAGGCTCCCTTGAAGATGGCAGAACTGGACTTCAAGATAAAACTTGCTACTTGGTTAACGCTAACACAAACCAAATTGGATGCCTTAATATTCGGTGTTTTGTGGTACATATGTGAACGGGTTCAGGTGACGCACTCGATCTGGCATAGCCCTGATAACGTTCAGCCAGGTTCATTCGGGTCGAAAATTGGTCGGAGAGGGTACTGTCTATGCCACTCTATATCGTTCTCGGAAGCTACACCGATCAAGGCATCAAGACAATCGGCGACGCGCCGGCACGCATGCGCCAGTTCATCGAAACGAATGAGGGTCAAGGCTTCAAACTACACGGTTTTTTCTGGACGATGGGCGAGTATGACATTGTCATTATTATTGAAGCGCCAAACCAAAAAGCAATGATGCAGACTGTCTCCGCCGTCGGCATGCAGGGAAATGTCCGAACCAGGACGCTGCCCGCATTTACCATGGATCAACTTGAGGAACTCCTCGATGAGATCAGCTAGCGCTATTCTTGCTCATCGAGTATCGATTCAAAGAAACGATCTACCCGCACGTTGAACTGCTCGGTTATATCCAGTGGTTCCGGGAGACCGTTGAAACCGTGAACACCACCCGGATAGACGGCCAGTTCCGCATCGTTGCCGGCAGCAAGCCAGCGCATGTACATGAAAAGGCTGTCATCCAGTAACGGGTCCATCGTACCGATGCTGAAGAGCGCGGGCGGCATGTCACGCAAGTCTGCGTAGAGCGGCGAAACATCCGGATCCATGCGACAGTCTTCGGGCACGTAGTGATCCATAAACCAGACAACTGACGAAGTCGAGAGAATCAAATTGCGTTCGTCACCCCACCTTGAGCAGCTCGGCGTCATCGAACAGTCGTACGCGCCGTAGACCAGGTTTGCGCCTGCAAAACCGGTGAAACTGTGTCGATCCCGCATCCGTAGCAACGTTACCGCTGAAAGTGTGCCACCTGCCGACTCCCCGCCGATGAAGAGCTGGTTTGAGCCGAACTCAGACTGGGCTCGTTCGGCCAGCCAGAGGGCGGCTGCCTCGCAATCGTCAGGACCAGCAGGATACGGGTACTCCGGCGCAAGCCGGTAGTCGACGCTCACGACCGCAAGCTGGTTGGCGTCGGCGATCCGGGCCAGCATGACATCCTGCAAATCCGCCGCGCCGAGCACCATGCCGCCACCGTGAATGTGCAGGTAAACGCCACGAATAGTTTCAGGCAGTATCACCCTCAAGGTGATCTGACCGCGCGGGCCGAGTATCTCCCGGTTCTCGGCACGTGACAGGTAGACTGGTTCGCCAACCCACCCTTCGCCTCGCCGCCGGGTGTCACGGATCTCCTGCGGTGTGAACCGGTTCATCGGCGGACCTTTGGACAGCATCTCTTCAAGCCGTTGATTGGCCTGCCTGGTTTGTTCGGATACTGCCTCAGGTCGAAAAAGTTTCGGGTCGATGCCGGAAAGATTTACCATCCAATTCGCTCCTCATGCCATTGTGTTTAGCCTCAACACCTGACCGCCTCGTTCGCCAGTTTGCTCGCCATTGTCGACGGTATGAACGCCGTTGACGATGACGTGCTCGATGCCGACAGCGTATCGATCAGGATATGCGTAGTAACTCGGCGAATCAATCACGGTATCAGGATTGAATATCGTGATATCGGCGTGGAAACCTGGCCGGACCACGCCCCGGTCATATATACCCATAGCAGCGCAGGGCAATGACGTCATCTTTCTGATAGCGTCTTCCCAGCGGAGCCATTTTTTCTGCCGAACATACCGGCCAAGAATCATCGGAAAAATGCTGTACTGTGTCGGATTGGGCACTCCAGGTCGTCTGCGGATAGCTTGCGTTTGCGCGCCGTCACCGCCAAAGGCGACCCAGGGGTGAACGATCATTTGCCGCAGATCTTCTTCTGTCCAGGTGGTATGCATGATCTTCGCCGTCTCGAAATCCGACTCCAGCGCCAGGAACAGCACTTCAAAGGGGTCGATGCCCCACTCACGGACGAGGTCGCTCGCACGTCGGCCGATGAAACGGCTGTCCTCGCACACGACAAACTCGAGCTGATCTTCCCAGCCGTCGTTGCCAAGTGGTCCACGGTCGTAGGCTTCGCCCGGTATTGCGTCCGGCGATACGTACCAGCGTGAAGATTTCCCGTCTTTCAGCTCTTCCTTTAGCTGTTCTCTGATGTCCGGATCAGCCATCAGGCCGTTGAACCCGTCCGGACCCCGATCGGTCGCCCATTCCGGCAGCAAATCCCGCGCCCGGGCGGTGAAGGTCAGAGACTCACTGTAGCCATACGGCATGATGTCAGCCGTGACCTGAATACCGCGATCTCGCGCAGCATCGATAAGACCAAGCAGGGCTTCAGCTGGAACCCCGACATGTCGGCCCGCCACCCCGATGTGCGAGATAATCGACGGGATGTTTCCCTCTTCACTGATATAGAGCGCCTCTTCGGTCGACGCCACAACTTCTGTATCGTAATTGCGCATGTGATTGGAATAGACACCGCCGTATTCTGCCGCTATCCGGCAGAGATCGATCAGTTCTCCAACTTCGAACTCCATCTCCTTGTGGCTGCCAGATTCGGTAGAGACTCCAAAAGAACCGGCTTCCATTGAATGCCTCAACATCGACTTCATCGTCTCGAACTCAGCAGCGTCCGGTTGACGCTGGTATTCACCGAACGCTGCCAGCCGAAGCGCGACCTGGCCGACGAAGTTCAGGTAGTTCGTCGATGGTTGCTTCCGGTCGATCGCCGCCAGATAGCCATCGAGTGTCGTCCAGTTGAGGTCAATGCCATGCTCAGCCAGCAGAGCCCGGCCTTGGTCGAGAGAACAGACGGTGAATCGCTCGGTGATGTCCGGCGTCCACCACTCACGGAAAAAGACATCACCGATCGGCGCGGCTGAGTAGCCACAGTTCCCTGCGACATCGAGGGTCACGCCTTGAAGCAGCTTGTTCTCATTGGTCGGGTCAGCCAGAATCAGATAATCTGAGTGGGCGTGAGCGTCGACGAAGCCTGGAGCAACGATCATCCCGGTTGCATCAATTTCCTTTTCGGATGCTGTTCCATTCAATCGCCCGACTGCAGCAATGCGATCATCCTTGATCCCGACATCGGCCACAAACCAGGGATTGCCGGTACCGTCGATCACCATTCCGTTCTTGATTACGATATCGAACTTCATACAGTCTCCGATTCTTCCGAGCGACGACCTGTCAGATGTCCTGTGTTGGTCATGAGCCAGATAGCTTCGTGACCACCGGAGCAAACCCGTTGAGATCAGATCTGGAAATCGAAAAATGGGTGATCCCGAACGATTCACGCAATTCCAAGATCTCCTCGGAGATTTCACTTGCTGAACCGATCAAATGGTACGGCGATGCCAGAATCGCCTCCGGTGACAGCTTCGCGGTGCCACCGGCTGCGGAAATCCGTTCGGCTTCCGCAATTTTCTCAGCCTCTGAATCAACGACGGTAGCGGCAAAGAGGAGCAACGCCAGTTCAATCTGCCTGTACCGGGCACCGGCAGCATCTTGTATCCAACCGATCTTCTCTCGGAGCATCCTCCGTGATTCATCGGCTTCAACCTCACTTCCGGTTGGCCCAAGTTGCAGGTGCACGCCGATAATGTTTGCCTCGCGAGCAGCAATCGAGAGCATTCGTTTTCCGCCACCGCCTATAAAGATCGGCAACGGATCTTGCGCCGGTTTCGGGTGCCCTTCCATTTCGGTGATGGTGTAGTGATCGCCTTGAAAATTAGCCGGGCCGTCATCCCAGAGAGCCTTCATGATGGCGAGCGACTCTTCCATACGATCGATCCTGACACCGGGGCGGTCGTATGACATGCCAGTCTGGTCGTAGTCGATCTTTGACCAGCCCGCGCCGATGCCGACGTCTACCCGTCCATTGGTCAGTTTGTCGAGGGTCGCCATCTCTTTGGCAAGCACCGCCGGGTGACGAAAGTCGTTGTCGAATACCGTACAGCAGACGCGGATAGACGGCGCTACCATAGCCGCCGCAGTCAACGCTGAGATTGGCGCCCAACCGGCAGTAAAGTGATCGTACAGCGCAAAATCTGTATAGCCCTGCGCTTCCGATCGACGCACGAGGTCGAGAAACTCATCTCCACTTTCAGCTCTCCCGATTGCCGCGGCAAACCGGAACGGTCGATTATTGGTCATACTTGCTGGTCCATCTCCCTCTCATCAGACGGTAGCGCGAATCCTGGAATAGCTACCTGGCACGACCGTCAACACTAAGACAGGATGAATGGCGCGTCAATTCTGGCATCTCATGCTACATTCGTTACGCTTATGATGATTGATGCCAGGACACGAAGACGGAAGAAACAAGGAGACGATATGACGACCATACCAGCCGAGAAAAAACAGGAATTACACGAACGGGTTACAGCGGCGATTGCCAGCGAGCGTCAGCATCTGGTTGATGTCGGCGAGACGATTCGCCAGAACCCCGAGTACCAGTTCGAGGAGGTCATGGCCTCGCAGCTGCTCACCGATCAGCTCCGCGAGGCGGGTCTTGAGGTCGAGAAGCCCTTCTGTGGCATGGAGACGGCCTTCCGGGCAACCTTACGCAGTGGTCGACCCGGTCCAACGGTCGCGATTATCGCCGAATACGATGCTCTGCGCGGTATCGGACACGGTTGTGGTCACAATCTGATCGCCGCGTCCGGTCTGGCTGCCGGGATAGGGATCGCTGAAGTCATCGATGAGATCAACGGCAATCTGGTTATCATCGGGTCGCCTGCAGAAGAAGGCGGTGGCGGCAAAATCTACGAATTGAATGAAGGCGGCTTTGACGGCGTCGACGCAGCCCTGATGATCCACCATGCCGGGAACCAGACCGGAGCGCCGCTGGAGTGGCCGGACGGCACCTGTTTGGCGACGACTGGCTTTGAATTCGAGTACTTTGGCGCGCCAGCTCACTCGGCAAACGACCCGGAGAATGGGGTAAATGCGTTGAACGCCGTCATCCACCTGTTCACCGGCATCGACGCCTACCGCCAGCACATCCGGATGGAGAGCCGTATTCACGGCATCATCACCCACGGCGGCGAAGCCGCAAACGTCGTGCCAAAGTATGCCGCTGCCCAGATCTCGATCCGTGCGGCCAGCCTGGAAATACTGGATGAGCAGGTCGAACGGGTCAAAGCAATCGCCGAAGGCGCAGCTCTGATGACCGGCTGTGAGATGAAAATTACCCGGCACCGGGAACCCTATCTTGACAAACGGCCCAGCTACGTCATCGGCGAGATTTACCGTGACAACATGGAGGAGGTCGGGCTGGATCTTTCGAACCCGCCAAAGGGCCGTGGGATGCACTCAACTGATTTCGGCAATGTCTCCTACAAATTGCCGGTCGTCACCGGCTCATTCGCCATTAGCCACGATCCGATCCCGGGCCACTCTCAGGAGGTCGTCGATGCTTCTGGCTCTGAATTCGGCTACGACCAGTGTATGAAAGTGTCCACTGCCATGGCATTGACGGCGCTCGATATCATGATCAACCCTGAGCTGTCAGCCAAAGCCTGGGACGAGCACCAGAACTGGTCTGACCTGTATGAGAGATAACGTCGCCACAACGACGAATCGCTGGTGACGAATCTGGATTTCGCCCGTTTCAGGCAAGGTGGTTTCCTGGGAGAACCAGTGGATCACTCTACACGCAATAACTTGACAAGGCGGCAAGACACACTCATGAATGAAATGGCCCGGCAACAATCTCTTTCTGTTTCCGATATCTGTTTCATGACGGCGATGGAGATGGCCGAGCGCATTCGCAAGCGCGACATCTCAGCGCGAGAAGTCATGGCGGCACACCTCGAACAGATCAACCGGATTAATCCTGTGGTCAATGCCATCATCACCCACTTGCCGGACGACCAGGCGCTGGAGTTGGCCGACGAAGCTGATACCGCTCTGGCATCTGGTGAACAGATTGGTCCGCTGCATGGATTGCCAATCGCCCACAAAGATCTGGAACTGACCGCCGGAATGCGCACGACGTTCGGGTCGCCGATCTTCAAGGACTTCGTGCCGGATCAAAGCTCCCTGGTCGTTGAACGGTTGAAACAGGCTGGCGCGCTCCGTATCGGCAAGACGAATACACCGGAGTTCGGCGCTGGATCACACACCTTCAACGAGGTGTTTGGCGCGACGCTGAATCCCTATGACACGTCGAAGACTTGTGGCGGGAGTAGCGGCGGGGCAGCCGTCGCACTTGCCTGCGGCATGCAGCCCATTGCCGATGGTAGCGACCATGGCGGCTCACTGCGAAACCCGGGCAACTTCAACAACATCGTCGGTTTCAGACCATCGCCTGGCCGCGTGCCGAACTTTCCTTCGCCCAATGGTTACTACCAGCTAGCGGTAAAAGGTCCGATGGCCCGCACAGTCCAGGATGTAGCCCTGATGCTAAGCGCGATTGCAGGTCCAGATTCTCGGGTACCGATTTCACTGCCGGAACCAGGAGAAACCTTCAGGCAGCCGCTCAACCGTGAGACCAATGACCTCCGCATCGCCTGGAGTCCGGACCTGGGCGGGCTACCCGTTGACAGCCAGGTAACCGGTGTCCTGGAGGCTGCCTTGCCGGTCTTCACCGAGTTAGGCTGCAATGTCGAAGAAGCAAACCTCGATCTCAACGAGGCCGACGAGGTGTTCCTCATCAACAGAGCCTGGACGTTCGCAACTGGACAGCGAGAAAACCTGGAGAAACACCGGCATCACCTGAAAGATACAGTCATCTGGAATGCCGAAGAGGGTATGAACCTGTCCGCGGTCGAACTGGGCGACATCGAGATCAAACGCACCAACCTGCATCGCAAAATGACGCGTTTTTTTGAGAAGTACGATTTTCTCGTCTGCCCGGTGAACCAGGTGCCGCCTTTCGATGTAGATATTGACTATCCAAGAGAGATCAACGGCGTTGAAATGGAGAACTACATCTCCTGGATGAAGTCCGCCTATTTCATCAGCGCGCTGACTTTGCCAGCCATCTCGGTTCCGGCTGGATTTACCGGCGCTGGATTGCCGGTTGGCATTCAGATCGTCGGCAAACACCGCGACGATTTCGGCGTCCTGCAGATGGCCTATGCATTCGAACAGGCGACACAGTTCGGTCTGCGTCGCCCGCCAGTGGTTACAAACAGTTTCTGACCGGAGCGCTCGATCAAGCTAGGTTCAAGATCACATTTTTGGAGGATACAGATGAAGCAGACGGCGACGACAACCGAACCACGCATCGCTGAAGATCCGCAACGCGAAAAACGCTTTCGATGCGGCTACCGGGAGGGTTACATTGACGCCGCAAAGCAGATGCAGCGCTTGATTGAGGAACAGGGACTCACAACAGCAGCCGCAACCGCTTTGCTTGTTGCACACAATGAAGGACCGCTGCTGGAATGGTTCAAAGCGGACCGCAACCTGCGGCTGGATCCGCCTGAACCAGACGGAATCTAGATATCTACCTTCGAGTGAACCGGGTGGTAGTAGCGTTCCACGCCGTTGACTAAGCCAAGCTCTGCGAGTGATGGCTGGGCATAGTCCGTAACGAATGCCTGGTGATCCTCTTCCGATTCCCAGACGGCCACGATCTGTATATCGGTCTCGTCAACAGTATGCGCAGCATGGAACAGACGCCCTTGAGGCGAACCCTCACCCTCTGTTGCCTCCACATGGCTGTGATACTGCTCTTCGGTCATATCCGGAATCCGAACAAACACCAGTACCGGCAATGGAACGCTCCTTCCAGCCTGCTGACAGAATTGTGGAACTAAATGTCCACCTCAGAATGAACCGGATGATAGAACGTCTCGGTTTCAGCCTCCATGCCAAGCGGAAATACGTATGTTTCTACGAACGCCTGGTGCTCTTCTTCGGAATCCCAGACTTCAAATATCTGAATGTCGGTCTCATCGACCACATGGGCGGCGTGGAACCGCGCACCTGAAGGCGTTTCGCCATCGAGTGATTCCTGAATTGCCGCGATTCCCTCGTTGTACTGCTCCGGGGTGACATCGATGAGTCGCGTGTATACCATGACTGCCATTTAAATTATCTCCTCATTTGCGAGCGAGTATGCTCGCCTGGGTGTCTAGATTGAGTCGTTATTGCCGCGATTGCCGCCTTGCTAGTCGAGATCGACTTCAGAGTGCAGCTCCCAGTACTGGATTACTGGCTCGACACTCATATCATTTGACTCCATGATCACGGAAATATACTCGTCCAGAAAGGCCTGGTGATGACCTTCTGAATCCCAGACTTCGATAACCTGCCAGTCATCCTCAATTGGACCAGCGACATGGAAGTGAACGCCATCCGGTGTCTCACCATCAAGGTTCTCCTGGAGTTGAGCAATGACTGCATCGTATTCGTCGGCGGTCATTCCCGGTAAACGAGCGTGCATTAAAACAGGCATGAACTGTCCCTCTCAGTTGTCCTCTGACAAACACTAATGAATGTAATCTCATCATTCGCATTGTAGTTACCTCCGATCGATTCGGTCAATACGCAATTCTTAACAATCGGGCAATCGTCGTCTGACCCGGCTTTCATGTCGCATCAAAGGCGTTGCACCTGGCTAGCCAGATTTGAAAGGAGAGGTTTCTCTGCATCACATATTAATTTCAGGTTGAGTTCAGTGACTAGGTGAGTGTTCTGATGTTCAGGTTTCTGAAGATGAACACGGCTGGTGTCCCTGTCGAGTTGTGAACTGCGACGCCGATCACTCCGACTGAATCGCCATCATGGGTAGCTGAACCGATCAGTCTTCCATTGACGAGAAACCAGAATTCATTTTGCCTGGAAACGATCTCGAGCTCATTCCACTCCTCAGCCGGACGAGTGCCCAGGCGTCGGTCTGGCTCCACCAGAATCGTTGTGTCGATACTGCCGTTCTCGTGGTACTCCTCATAAACTGCAAAGGTTTCGTCGTCAGAGTTGATACAGAGCGAGTAAGCATGTGCGAACGCATTGGATGTGTCAGCACGAGTTAGCAGGCAGGCGTCCTGATCCCCTTCAGCCCATTCAGCCATCTGTATCTCCGTGCTCACGGATCCGTCGTTGACCACCCCGCCGGTCGAACGCTCGACATTCGAGGCTGGCGCAATATCCAACCCGATCGTAAACTCGCCGTTGTCCAGCGTCTTCCAGCCTCCTTCCACCTCGTCATCAAGCCAAGGTTCAAAAGATTCCTCGAAGATGAACTCGCCTCGTTCCGGCAGTTCGCTCGTTGCTGGCGGCGCGGTTGCCACCGTTGAAGATCCGTCATTCCTATCCATGACGATTATGGTCCCTGCAACGACGGATACGGCGATGAGAATGAGAACCAGCGCCCCGCCACCGATCCAGAGCCACCGCCTGCCGGTCCGGACATCAGCTGTTGCAAGTTCTGATTCTTCTGATGAGGCTGGTCGAGTTGGCGCTGAGTCCGATCCGGGAGGAGATCTGCGGACCGTCGTCATCATCGTTATTTGCCCCTGGAGCTGGAGAGATGGATCCGACTTTTCAACGGCTTTTGCCAGATCGACCGCGAGATCCGACGCCTGGGAATACCGCTCAGCTGGTACTTTCTTCAACGCTCTGTTGACTACCGTGTCGACATCAGGGCTGAGCAGCGTGTTCCGTTCATGAATGGAGGCAGGCATCTCCTGGAAGTGGCTGTAGAACACCGCCTGCGGCGTGTCCCCTTCGAAAGGCGGCCTGCCGGCCAGCATCTCATAGAGCGTGATGCCAAGCTGATAGATATCCGTCTGCGCCGTGGCAGGTTCACCCTGGATCTGTTCAGGTGCCATATAAACAGGAGTGCCGAGCATAGTGCCGGTCGTTGTCATCCGGGTGGATCCGGAGAGATGAGCGATGCCAAAATCAGTCAACGTCAACCAATGGGTATCACTGATGATCATGTTTCCTGGCTTGATGTCCCGATGGACCACGCCTTGATTGTGAGCGTAGTCAAGCGCAGATGAAGCCTGGGCGACAAAGTCAACGACGGAAACGAGGTCCAGCTGTTGGGTGGCCATGAGGTCCTGAAGTGGCCGGCCGGACAAGTACTCCATCGCAATGTAGTAGTAACCGTCGATCTCGCCAGTATCGTATATCGTGACGATATTGGGATGATTCAGATTTGCAGCTGCCTGAGCTTCCTGGAGAAATCGCCGCACAAATCGCTCATCTTCGGCAAGCTCTGGCCGCAGTATTTTCAGCGCGCAGGGCCGGTTGAGCCGGATTTGCACGGCACGGTAGACGAACGCCATCCCGCCGTAGCCGATCTTCTCGACGATCTGGTAGCCACCGAGTTCATGTCCACTGAGGTCGTCTACACGCATGAATAGTGATGTCCTGTACTACCAGCGCCTGCATCTCGCCGGTATTTGTGGTGCTGATTTACCACCATGATAGCAGGAGTTCATTCACAACGTTCAAGGAATATTTGTGGCTGTTTGACCGCGTTATCCGGCTGCCGTACATTATCCTCGTTGCAATTGAGAACATCGGGAGGTCGTGATGTCCAGGGAATTGAAGCAGGCGGTCTACGATCAGATAGACCGTGACATCGATGAGCATGTTGAGAGGCTGAGGAGCTGGATCCAGCAACCCTCGATTTCAAACACCGGTGAGGGCATTGTCGAGTGTGCCAACATGACCGCCGGGTTCTTCCGTGAACTGGGTTGCCAGCACGTCGAAATCGACGAAATTGGCCTTACCAGATGGGGTTCGATTGCCAATCCAGTCGTCTTCGGGCACTACGACGCTGGCGCTCCGAAAACCGTGATCATCTACATGATGTACGACACGATGCCAGTCGGCGACCTCGCAGCCTGGAGCCACCCGCCGCATGCAGCCGAGCTGGTTGAATGGGGACCATTTCCAAAGGTGCTGATGGGCCGAGGCGCAATCAACTCCAAAGGACCGCAATGCGCGGCACTGAATGCCCTCTTCGCGATCAAAGCCGCCAATGGGGAGCTGCCAGTCAATGTCTTCCTCATTGCCGAGGGCGACGAGGAACGGATGAGCATCGGCCTCCATGAGTTCATTCACAAAAATGCTGAGAAACTGAGCAAGGCGGACGCCATGCTCGGCTTTGGCTGGCAGGATATCCAGGGCATCGTCAAGCCGATCATTGGATCGGAGGGTTGTCTGTATATCGAGTTGACAACCAGCGGCAGCAGCTGGGGGCGAGGACCTGGGATATCGAATATTCACGGCACATTCAAGCGCACCGTCGATAGCGTTACCTGGCGGCACGTCGAGATGCTGAACACCTTTACCGCGGACAATGGCAATCGCATTCTCGTTGACGGCTGGTACGACGCCATGCAACCACCGACACCAGATGACGAACGAATGATCGATCTGATGGTGGAAGATGTTGACCTGCCCCGGAGCGCCGAGCGTCTTGGCATCGGTGGGTTCATTCCCGGCAAGACACGCCGCGAGCTGCTGGTGGATTCGATCTTCGGCACCAGCTTTAATATGGATGGCATCTGGAGCGGATTGATGACACCGGGCACAGCCGGCTCGATCATGCCGAACACCATCACCAGCAAGCACAACTGCCGCTATGTGCCAGATCAGGATGGAACTGACCTCCTGCGAAAAATTCGCGCGCATCTCGATCAATATGGATACGAAGATGTCGAGATCAGCGTTATCGGGGATGTGCCCTGGGTGACCGCGGATTACGAGACTGACATCGCCCGCTCGCTCTTCGAAATGTTCGATGAGTTTGGCGTCGAATACCGCCTGACGCCTGGCACCGGCGCAGGAGGTCTCGGACCCTACTGGCCTGCTTACCTGTTCGCGCGTGATCCGCTGACGTTGCCAATTGGCATGGGCATGCTTGGCCATGGTCACGGCGCGCATATGATCAACGAATACTATGTCATTGAGGGAACCGACGACGTGTACGGGATCGCTGGCGCGGAGAAAGGTTTCGCGGCGACGCTCTACAATTACGCTATGAAATAGAGCTTGCACACAACGAGTAGGACCAACATGGATCGACTAAATTCAATGTTTCGGACCGGCATTCTGGCAACGACAGACAATGCAGTGGTCACCCGTTTCGTCGACCGTTACGGTATGAAGATGGGAGCCGCCAGGTTTGTGGCCGGCGAGACGCTGGATGAAGCGGTTGTCGTCCACCGATTGCTCAACGAAGAAGGCTTTGCAACCAACACAACCATCCTCGGCGAACATGTCACGGACGCCGAAGCAGCCGCCGCCTATACGGATGAAAACATTGAGGTGCTGGAACGCATTGCCAGCGAAGGGCTCGATACGCACCTCGCTATTAAATTGACCCAGCTCGGACTTAATATCCGTGAAGATCTGGCGCTCTCAAATGCCCGCCAGATCGTTGAACGTGCCCGTTCTCTCGGCAATTTCGTTCGCATAGATATGGAAGAGTCTGCCTGGGTAGATTCAACACTGCGGATCTATAAGGCATTGCGCGGCGATGGCTTGGACAATGTCGGCGCCGTCTTGCAATCCTACCTGTATCGCACCGAGAAGGATTTCCGTGACCTGGTGGACATATCGCCGAATTTGCGCATCGTTAAAGGCGCTTACCTGGAACCGGCGCACATCGCCTACCCCAGGAAAGAAGACGTTGATCTCTCCTATCTCCGCCTGGTGAAACGATCGCTTTCGTTTGGCGGGTATACCGCGGTGGCCACCCACGACGAGCGCATCATCCAGCATGTTATGGTCTACACCGACCACAACGACATCGGAAATGATCAGTTCGAGTTCCAGATGCTCTATGGCATTGCGGAAGAGTTGCAACATGAGCTGCTCGCCGAAGGCTACAAGGTTCGTATCGCCACGCCGTTCGGTCCTGACTGGTATCCGTATCTGATGCGAAGGATGGCCGAGCGACCGGCCAACCTCCTCTTTGTCGCGAAAAATCTCCGGTAGGACGAGCGATGATCATCCGCCGTATCGAGGTCTACGGCTACGACCTGACCTACCGCCACGGCAGCTACATCATGTCCGGCAACCAGGTCATCGACCAGCTCCCGAGCACGGTTGTCCGGCTGATTACTGACGAAGGTCTGGATGGCTGGGGAGAGGTCTGCCCGCTGGGACCACTTTATCTTGCGTCCCACGGTCGCGGTGCACGAGCAGCTCTAAAGGAGATAATTCCGCGCCTGATCGGGCTAGATCCGACCAATATCGCCAGTGTCACAGCGGCGATGGATGGCGCATTACGCGGGCACAGCTATGCCAGGAGCCCGGTCGACATCGCCTGCTGGGATCTGCTGGGAAAGGCGACCGGCGCGAGTGTCGCGACATTGCTCGGTGGCCGGCTGCAGGAATCATTTCCTCTCTATATAGCGGTCCCGCTCGGTCCTCCGGACAGCATGCGTCAGTATGTCGTGGATCGAAAGAACGAAGGGATCCATCGCTTTCAGCTCAAAGTCGGCGCTGACCCCTACCAGGACGCCGAGCGCGCCAGACTGGTGATGGAGGCAACCACAGACGAAGATCTCGTCGTCGCTGACGCAAACGGTGGATGGAAACTCCAGGATGCGGTGGTTGCAGCCCGGCTTTTCGATGGATTCGACCGGCTCATCCTCGAAGAACCCTGCCGAACGCTGGAGGAGTGTCTCTATATCCGGCAGCGCACCACGTTGCCAATGGTTCTCGATGAAGTCATAACCGACGTTCAGACCATGCTGCGGGCTTTTAACGCTGGTGGCATGGAAGCGATAAATCTCAAGATTTCGAAATTTGGTGGGCTCTCCGGATCGAAACTTATCCGCGATCTGGCCGTTCAGCTTGGATTGCGACTGACGATTGAAGACTCCTGGGGAGGTGATCTGGTGACGGCCGCCGTGAGCCATCTGGCGGCCAGCACGCCAGCCGATCATGTGCTGACCGTCTCATTTATGAACGACTGGACCAACGAACAT
>CAZNYB010000034.1:31859-33976 GCA_964577155.1 uncultured Thermomicrobiales bacterium
ACCGGTACAGCCACCGCTCTTCGAAATCAGGGATGGCGGTAGCTTTGGTCCTGAGCTGGCCAGCCCAGGCCCACTGGAGAAGACGAGTCCGCTAGAAACGGCGCGCTACTGGTACTGGAGATACCTGAAACAAAACGGGCGGCCAGAGAATACCGTGAAGTCATATCTCTATGATCTTCGCATTCTTCAGGAAGTCACCGGGAACAAGCCTGTCAATCAGTACTCCCGGCGAGATGTCGCGAAGTTTCTCGGGGATGCGAACACGCGATCGACCCGGAAACGGCGTCTAACTTCGGCCAGCGGCTTTTTCAAATGGCTTGTCAACACAGAAAAAATGCTGGATAAGGATCCGACCGAAACGTTCTACCCGGAGTTTATTCCCCTGAAAACTCCTCGCCCACTGTTCCAGAATGAACAGGAACACTTTCTCAACACTGCCGTCGAGGATTCGTCGCGGTCCGCGCTCATGTGCTGGCTGATGCTGCGGATCGGACTCACCCGCCAGGAACTCTTACAACTCCGCCGCTCGCACCTTGATTTTTCGGATCCGAGGCATACGACAATATATGTCCAGTACGACGACGCACGCAATGCCGCGAAAGAACGCAAGCTGGAAGCCGGGCCACTTTTCAAACAGCTCTACGACATTTTCATCAAAGAGTACGAACCGAGGGATCGACTGTTCGACATGCTGCCGCAATCGGTCAACAAAATGACCGAACGGGTGGCATTAAATGCCGGCATCGACAAACCGGTTAGCCCGCAGACACTGCGCGACACGTTTGCGGTCGACACCGCGGCAGCCGGAGCCGACGAGACGCAGTTGCTCGACATCCTCGGGCTTGCTCCGGACGCCCGCAACCGCATGAGCGTTCAGCGGTATATTGACCTGGCATCTCCGCCTGTCAACGAGAAATTCCTACCGGTTGAGTGAGAGTTCGAGCAGCCGGTCAGCCAGGTCAATAAGCTCTTCCTGCCCCTGAAGGACCGCCAGCCAGCGATCCGGAATGCTGGATGCGCCCCATCGCGCGCCAGCCAGTGCTCCAGTCACCGCCCCGGTCGTATCGGTATCTTCACCGAGGTTGACAGCGGCAACAATCGCTTCCTCTAGCGTGGAGTGATTGGCAACCGCCCAGAACGCAGACTGGATCGTTGAAAGAACGTAGCCGCCGGACCGGAGGTCGTCGCGCGCTTTCGCTGGTGCTGGCTCAACGGCATATTTGACGTCTACATTGGTGGTAGATGCAGCGGCGATACTGGCGGCATCGGCATCAGGATCGTCGAGCAGTGCAGCGATTCCAGCGTTTAGCGCGACACATCCTTCGACCGAAAGCGGATTCGCATGCGTTATCACCGACGATTGCGCTGAGAAAAGCGCGTTCGCTTCCGCATCCCCTCTTGCATACAGCGCCACCGGCGCACAACGCATCACCGAACCGTTCGAGGCGTCACGCGGTTTCATCTGAGCGTGGGTTAATCGACCGGCTTCATCCCAGCTTGTGCCGGCATCGAGGGCTCGCAGGCTCATCACCGTCGTATTGCCAATGTCAGGCGGGTTTGAGTGATACCACTGAACAAAGCGGCTGGCGATATCGGCAGGATCAAACACTCCTACATCCACGATGGAGCGAGCGATGCACAACGCCATCTGGGTATCGTCCGTCACCTCGCCTGCTTCGAGGTTCAACCATCCACCACCGGTAATATCCTGATGGACGCCATATCGTTCCTGTATATCCTCCCGTGACATGAACTCGACTGTTGCTCCAAGCGCGTCACCGGCGGCTGAAGCCAGCAACACACCTCGATATCGATCCCGCAGCTGCTTTCGATCCATCGTCTCCTGTGCTTTCCAGGTGCAAACGTCACTAGATTCATACTAGACTGTCCCACGATTGAATGACAGCACGCAAGGAGATTGAGATGAGAGAGAACACCGCGAAGCGAAAAATGCTGGCGGGCCAACCGGCCTTCGGGTATGCCTTGAGCCTGGGGTCGCCATACGCCGCCGAGCAGCTATCCCACACCGCCATTGACTGGATCCTCCTCGATACTCAGCACGGGCAGTGGGGACAGCAGGCAACCGGACTGGCTCTGATGGCGATGCGTCGCTCACC
>CAZNYB010000034.1:34076-38743 GCA_964577155.1 uncultured Thermomicrobiales bacterium
ATCACTGCGGTCGAAAATTGTGAGGCGATCATGTCGGTCGAGGGAGTCGACGGTTGCTGGGCTGGACCGGCTGATATGGCCGCTTCGATGGGCATTGACCCACGTGATGCCCACAATCACCAGAGCCACGCCGACGCCCTGCAAGAGGTTCTCCGAGCTTGCAAAGCAGCCGGCAAGATACCGGGACTGGCCGCTCCTTCACCAGAGGCTGCCGCCAGCCGGGCAGGCGAAGGATTTCAGTTTCTAACTGCCGGTGGCGATGCCGGTCTCATGATGGCTGCCGCGCAGGCTGGACTAAAGGTGATGGGGCTTGCGTAGTAGCGCCTTGTGAGGGGAGAAATCAGACCGCCAGGAGCGAACAGCGGAAGCCCGTTGCCGGACCAGATCCCTCCAGTTGTGCGGATCGTCAGCAAGTGAAATGATCATCGTCATCGCTAGCAACAACGCTCCGTACAGCTTGGGATAGGCCAAGATCGCTTTCCAGCCATAGATCAGGCGGTCGCTGAGAAACGGTAACGGAACCGCCAGGAGCAGCACGCCGGCTATCGCGGTGAATCTGATCAGTTCACCGCGCAAGCCACCGGAAGGCTCTTCGCTCACCAGCCCTAACGCTACAAAGACAACCGGGAGCAGCAAGGTAAAACTGTGTTCTTCGCCGACCGGTTGCAGAGGGATCGTAAGAGCCAGGAACATTGCCAGTCGCAGCAGCTGACCTTTTGGTCGAGAAATATCACGAGCAACGATCCAGCCAGCGAAAATCGCCGCGGCAACCAACCCGACCACCACCGCCGTTGAGAGGGGCTTCCAGAGCCAGGGAATATTCACGATTGGCTGAGGGCTAAACATCTCGTCCAGCCGGGTCAGGTGACGAACGATGCTGGCGATCGTCTGGTAGGCGGTTACGCCGGTCGATGGACGGTCGGTCAATCCGGGTAACCACTGGACGTATTCCCACCAGCTGTTCAGTCCCAGCAACGGTGATGAAATGAAAATCCCGGCTACCACCGTGCCGATGGACCAGCCAAGGACACGGAACCGGCGATCGAGCAACGGCACGAGCCAGACCAGGAGACCGGCGCTCTTCAGCAGCAAGGCCAGTCCCAACATGAAACCCACCAGCCAGCCCCGACCATTGAGATAGGCCCAGAAAGCGATCGAAATCAGCATCAGGACCAGCAGATACGCTTGACCAAACCGGAAGTTCAGGTAGATCGGGTTGTAGAGCAGCGCAATTGCGATCAGCAGCCAGGGCAACGGTTTGCTCCAGGAGACATCGAACCCGGCGAGATCCAGCGACTTCAGCAGGAACCAGACCGATACAGCGAGAAACCCGATGTTGAACAGGCTCCAGATAACATCAACCTGCGCTGGCGTAAGCCACGCCAGCGGCAGCATGATGAGAGAAGTCGTCGGTGGATTGATGTTGTAGATATCGGGTGTGTCGCCAAAACCAAACCGGATCGTCTGATCGAGAAACCAGCGGTTTTCATAGAATGCTGCTGGCCGTTCACCGTCCAGCACCAGCCGGGCGCTGGTGTAGTAGGCGGCAAAACCGTGGCTCAACTCACCGGTGTGGCGAATGACCGCGCCGTAGGTAAAAAGAACGGCCGAAACAACGGCAGTGACCACCGCTACGATCAGCCATGAGTTACGATGTCGAGGCAACTCCGGTCCCTCCATGGACCGATTGTAGTGCCGCGAACAGTCAGGAACACATTCTGAAGGAGTCGAGTGATGCAGATGTACCTCGTTCGACACGGCGATGCGATTGATCAAATGGATCCAGCCGTCACCAGCGATGGTATGCGATGGTTAACTGACGAAGGACGTGAGGAAACCCGCTGGCTGGCCGAGATCATGCGAAATCTTGGCGTCAAACCGCAGCTCATGCTCTCCAGCCCGCTCGTTCGGGCGCGTCAAACCGGCGAGATCATCGCTGAAGTGCTGGGGTTTACAGGAGAGATTCAGCTTACGGATGATCTCATTTACGGGGGGGCCTTTTCCGGAATCCTGCAGACGATTGCCAACCACGGTGTCCCGAAACAGGTTATCCTCACCGGACATATGCCTTCAATGGGTGAACTGGCAGGCTGGCTGGCCTGGAATACCCGCACGTCGGCGCTCAGGATGCGAACTGCCCAGGTCTGCAGAGTAGATATGCCAGATGACCGTCTTGCTCCGGGTGAAGGCGACATCCGTTGGACGTTGCCGCCAAAAGCTGCCAGACGGTTGCTGGATGCCTGATCCGCATCAGATCGACCCGCGGTTCAGGAGCGACTGACGGACGACACAAGAGGACAACGAATCTTCTGGTTGCTGATTGGTGCGATGTTCATCGTCGCGGTGGACCAGCGTCTTATGGCGCCACTGCTCCCTGCAATCGCGGAGGATTTCGACGCCACCATCAGCGAGGTCGGCGTCGCTGTAACGGCATATCTCCTGCCGTATGGCTTCTTTCAGCTTGTCTACGGTCCGCTGGCCGACCGCGTTGGCCGAGTCCGGGTCATTTCGCTGGCGCTGATCGGGTTTGGCGTCGCCAGTCTGCTCTGCGCTGCATCCCCGTCTCTGTCAGGATTCACGCTCTTTCGATTTCTGACTGGCGTGACCGCGGCGGCCGTGATTCCGTTGACGTTCACCTATATTGGCGACAATGTCCCCTACAGTCGGCGAGCAGCGGCAATCGGCATTACAGCCGTCTCGATTTCAACAGGATTTATCGTCGCGAATGTCTTCGGCGGGCTGCTGGCCAGTCTGATCTCCTGGCGCGCCATCTTCCTGATCGATGGTCTAGCGACCTTTATCGTCGCAGGAATACTCATCAGGTACGCCCGCTCCAGGATGCGGAGCGGTGTCGTTGCCAGCTCAACGTTCGAAAAATTTAAATTGGTTCTCGCCAACCGGCGGAATCTGATCTTCTTCGGCATCGTGATTGTGGAAGGCGTTGTTACAACCGGCGGATACTCGTATTTTGGACTGCTCCTTCGTGACCGCGCCGGATACTCATTCTTCGTCATCGGCATCATCCTGTCACTCTTCGGGTTTTCATCGATTGTCGCCGGGCGGTACCTTGGCAGGATTGCGTCAATGCTCGGCGAACCCCGCATGGTCCTGGTTGGCGGGTTTCTGGTGGCGGCAGGCTACCTGCTGAGCGCCGCGCCAGCGACCATTCCGCTCTTTCTGATCGCAATGCTGGTCGCTGGTTTTGGAAACACGGTGATGCACACCACCTTTCAGATTCGCGCCACCGGACTAACTCCGGATGCGCGAGCAACCGGTGTGACGTTCTTCGCCTTCTCACTCTTCATGGGAAGCAGTTTCGGCGCGCTTGGGATTGCGATATTAATCGACCAATACGGTTTCTCACCGGTGATGGTCGGGCTTGGTTTTGCGACGATTTTGCTTGCTGTTGTTGCTCCGATCATCACCTTCTCTAAACCGACCGCCGACAATTCATAGCTCGGTGAAGTGAAAGGGTCAGCACCACTGATCTTGTGGATTGTTGCGGATACGATCCACACTCCACTACACTGAGACCAGGTGACGAATGAGAACGCATGAAAGGCGATAGCCGCAGTGAGTGATTCTGAAATCTATCTGACACAGATTCGAAGCGCGTCGGATTTTCTGGGTACACAGGTTGAAGAAGTGCCTGCAGATCTGCTCTATGCAAGGCCAGGACCTTCTCTCAACACCGTCGGCTGGAACTATTTCCACGTCCTCCGGGTCTGGGACGCCGATCTGAACTGGCTGGCAAAAGGGCAAAATCCGATGGAGGATGCCTGGCATCGGGGTGAGTTCACCGAGAAATCCGGATACAACCCGGATGGGAAAGGCGGGCGTGGCTCAGGTCTTGGCTTTGGCTACTCAGACAGTGAAGTTGATGAACTGGATGACATCCCGGTTAGCGTGCTTCAGGAGTACCAGCAGCAACTCATGGATGAAACAGAGGAATACCTCTCATCGAGCGATGAAGCCGAGATGCAACGTGAATTTGAGTCTCCATTTGGCACGGATAATCCAGCCGCCAGAATGCAGCATACTGTTGGTCATACCTGGAACCACATCGGCGAACTGCGTTTCATCAAAGGCATGCATGGGATCTACGATGGCACCTACCCTGGTCCTGATAAGAGCTAGAAACAGCGGGTGAAGGACCAACAATGACTGAGTTAGAGACCTATCTTCAGATGATCGATTGGGCGAATCGTATCCTGCTCTCGTCCATCGAAGGATTTCCCGAAAAAAAGCTGAACACACGACCCGGTCCACACCAGAACCCGGCAGGTTTCATCTACTTCCACGTCTTGCGGCACTGGGACAGGGACATCAACGTTCTGATTCGCAGGCAAGGGTTGCAGAAAGATGCCTGGCATCGTGGTGGCTTTGCCGAAGAACTTGACTATTTCCCTGTCGGTCTCGGTTACAACGGACTTGGCACCGGGATCGGTTACACCGACGCGGAGGTTGATGCAGTTCCGGCCAGACTGGATGTGCTTATGCGATACCAGGAGTTGCTCAACGGCGAGACTGCCGAATTCCTGCCGGCACTCAGCCCTGAACAGCTACACCAGGAACTGACCCATGAATACGTGCCAGATGCGACCTACACTCCTGCCGACCGCATTCAGCATCTGATCATGCACACGAATTATCACAGCGGCGACATC
>CAZNYB010000035.1:0-37429 GCA_964577155.1 uncultured Thermomicrobiales bacterium
CCAGGATCACTGAATGGAAGCAACACGCACTTTCGTAGGGGCGAACCTTGTGTTCATCCGATTTTCTTAATCAAACATGAAGAGGGCGAACACAAGGTTCGCCCCTATGGGAGTCAGGTTGATTCCTATTCGTTCCCCGCCAGCACCGCTTGCATCATGGCATCGACCTGCTGGATCTCGTCGGCGTTGATCGTGTGGCCCATGCCGGGGTAGATCCGTTTGTCAACCTGGCCGCCGAGCGTCCGCAGGATCTCCGCCGTCTCATTCACCCGTTCGACCGGGATGTGTGGGTCGATATCGCTGCAACCGAGGAAGATCGGTGTTCCGGCCAGGTCTCCCGGGTAATCGCGTGACGTGCCCGGCGCGCCGATCAGCCCACCGCTCAGTCCGCAGACCCCGCCATATCGCCGGGCATTGCGGGCGGCATACTCCGTCGCCAGGCACGCGCCCTGCGAGAACCCGAGCAGGATGACCTGCTCAGATGGAATGCCGGACTCCTCCAGTTGCGCGATCAGATCGCCCAGGACGGCGAGCGCCGATGACAGGTACGGCTCATTCTCCTCCAGCGGCATCAGGAAACTCTGCGGGTACCAGGTATTCTGCCGGGCTTGCGGCGCGAGAAAGGCGAAACCGGGCTGTTTCAGCACCGTCGTGAGATCGAGGATGCTGGCGGCGGTTGCGCCCCGGCCATGGACCAGGATCATCGCCGCCGCTGCTTCCTCTACCGGTTTGCCCTGGTGAAGCACTGGCTGTCCACCGTGCGGGTGGTCGACCAGGCTCATGAAGTCGCTGCGTCGGAGAACGCGCGCGGCTCAATCGGTCTCAGGCCGGCTTCGATCTGTTTCCGGCGCGGCTCCAGGAACGGCGGCAGCGCCAGCGTCTCGCCCAGCGCATCGAGCGGTTCGTCGGTCGCAAAGCCGGGACCATCAGTCGCGATCTCGTAGAGGACGCCGCCTGGTTCACGGAAATAGATGGACCGGAAGTAGAAGCGGTCGATCTGGTCGGTGACATGCAACCCGGCTGAACTCACCCGCCGCTGCCAGGCCAGATGCTGTTCATCATCCGGCGTCCTGAACGCGACATGGTGGACCCCGCCAGCCCCGCCGCGACCGCGCGGCAGATCTGGCCGGACTTCGACATGCATTTCGGTTCCCGGACCGCCAGACCCAACCTCGTAGATCACCACATCATAGGCGTTGCCAGATGCCGGATCCAGCCGCTGGTAGGTGGCAGCCTCCCGGTAGCCGAGCACGCCGGTCAGGACATCAGCCGTCCGGCCGAGATCGGCGACGGTGATCCGGATCGAGTGCAACCCGCGAATCTGGTGTTCAGCTGGAACCGGACTACGATCCCATGGCTTTCCGGCCAGAGCAACGGCGTCAGGGTCGTCAACCACGACCAGCTCAAGCGCCTGGCCCTCTGGATCGCGGAAGGGCAGCGTCGGACGTCCGGCCTGCTCGACGACGCCGTCATGCGAGACTCCATACTCGTCCAGCCGTTCCCGCCACCAGTCAATCGATGTTCCGGCGGGTATCGCCAGTGCGATGGTTGAGATCGTGCCGCTCCCGGGCCGGTTCGGTATCGCGCCGGGGAAGTCAAAGAAGGTGACCTCGGTGCCGGCCTGTCCGGTCTCGTCGCCATAGAACAGGTGGTAGGCGGAGACATCATCCTGATTGACCGTCTTCTTCACCAGCCGCAGGCCGAGCACCCGGGTGTAGAAATCCAGATTGCCGGCCGCGTCGCCGGTGATCGCCGAAACGTGGTGCAGTCCGCCAAGTTCTATATCCATGCTATCTTCCTTATATAAGTAGATCGTCGCTTCAGTCTAACCTATCCCTTTAACGCCCCGTGAAGGACTGGAATTCCGATGTGAGCACCAACCACTCTTGAGAAAGGTGAATGCCAGTGCCTGATGAGAACAAACATTCATTCTCCGTGATGCAGTTGCCGGAGGAGTTCGACGTGATAGCGCCAGATGGGTCCGAAGTGCGTATTCTCCACCGCCTCCCGGGCGGCAGTTTCGCGCAGTTCAGCCTGCCGCCCGGCCAGACAGCGCACGCAATCGTCCACCGCACCGTCGATGAGATCTGGTATTTCACCGGCGGAGAAGGAGAATTCTGGCTCAAAGATGGCGACCGTGAGGAGACCGTCACAGTTCGTCCTGATGTGACCCTGGCGATCCCGGTCGGCATTCACTTCCAGTTCCGCAACACTGGCGCTACACCGCTGACCGCGATCGCCGTCACGATGCCGCCCTGGCCGGATACCGACGATGAAGTCATTTTCGTTCAGGGGCCGTGGGGATAGACGAACAATACGAATACATAGCCAGGCTACAGACTATCGGTCCTGACCAAGCCGGATTATCGTTTGCATTGGAATATACAGCCGATTCGCATTGTCGGCGTATTGCTCGAAACCGTAATGCTCGTAAAACTTTCGGGCCTGTTCATCTTTTGCATCCACTATGACGGCTAATGCGGCAATATCAGTGGTATGGTCCAGTGCGCGGAAGAGCGCGTCCAGCAATAACATTTCGCCAACTCCCGAACCACGATAACGAATATCTGTTGCCAGCCTACCCAGTAAAACGACCGGCAGTCGTGGATAGCGGGGTAACCGCTTTCGCAACTTTTCAGGCAAGCTATTCGGGTTAATAGAACTGGCAGATAGTGTGTAATAACCTGCAATGCTACCCGTCGAAAACTCAATGCAGACGAAGACCGCTGCAACTCGTCGTCGCACATCCTGATTGGCCTGACGTTGAAAATAGGTGTCGAGCGCGTCAACTCCACAAGAAAATGCCGCCCGATTGTGATAGCTTGCGAGCGGCTCTAGTCCGAACTGTCTTTCGCTCACACGCTATTCACCGACACGATCCCAGTAGCGACGCGCTGCGGCTCTCAGGTTTTCATTCGGTTCAGGTGGATTCAGTAACGCTTCAACAAACAAGATACTATCTCGTGGTGATAGCTCGATCACTTCATGCCGATGAATCGTCTCTTCAGCGGCTTGCTGAAGACTGGCAACGACAAAACTTGTCAGCGATCTACCTTCCAGGTCAGCAGCACGCTGAAAGAGCGCTTTCTGCTCTTCGGTGATTCGTGCTTCAAGTCGTTGAGTTTTCGGGGAATTGGAAGTTGAGGTGCTCATTGCAATGCCATATTCATTCACTATCCGACGATTTCACTATGAAAATTGTACGGCACAATGCCGTACATTACAAGAAGCATGACACAGCCTGTGAAACTTCTATTGTTGAGGTTCCCCCTTGGTGTGCATCGCGAAGAACTTCCCGGTATCACGTTCAACGCCACTGTATTTCCGGTGCAGGTAGAGCAGGACGATCAACAAGACCGGCGTCAGGATATCGCTGGGGATGGCCCAGACGTTGTTGACCGCGGTGTTGTCGTTGACGATCCACTCTTTGATGTGGCCGATAGCGTCACCACCGTAGGAGATTGTGATGGCGATCACCCCGGCTTCCATGAACCGCCCACGTTTGAAGACGCCGAGCAGCATCAGGACGCCGATGGCGATATCCGCCCAACCAACCTCCCACTGGAATTCGCTCTGAGCGTAGCCGATTCCCTCGGCTATGCTGTCCGAAGACGGTCCGAGGTGGAACAACCCGCCGACAATCGCCCAGACGCCGAACCCGCCCAGCCCCCAGAGCAGCAACAGCTGCACAACGCGCGGTTTCGTTCTCCGGTCCGGATGCCGGTCGATCAGCACATGGACGACAGCCGCGATGATCACGGTTAGCCACTGGAAAAAGAAAAAGAACACACCAACCCCATTCGCTCGTTACCCAGGCAACTTGCCACATGATAGGGGAATCTCAGAAGAACCTGATGGGAACTGAGTCTGAAATTAATCGAACGTTACCTTACAGCACCACAACGAGATTCCCGGTGTATCATTTATCAATTCAATCTAGTCTATACGAGCCTGGATAAATGACGACACCATCGTCAGAGTACCGATTTTCACAATAATTGGCAATTTCTCCTATTAAACACTATTCCCAATAGAGCATAATGGAACGTAATGGGAAGAAGGTGACGCTGTGCTAGAAGCAGGATATCCTCCAAATAAGATCGTTGACGAAAGTAATTCCATGCATGGTGAGAACTTGCAACTCTCCTCACAATTAGCGACCATGAATGTCTTTGCTCCAAGAGTCGTAGAGCAAATCGGGTCCTACGTCTATTTGCTAATCGATCCCCGTGATGAAACCATATTCTATGTTGGCAAAGGTACCGGAAACCGCTGTTTCGCCCACCTCGCTGAGGCACGAACAACCCAGTCAGACACTGTCGGTGATTACCCGAAACTGACACAAATCCGTGATATTGAGGCAGCTGGAGAACAAGTGCTCATTGATCTCTTAAGACATGGGTTGAGCGAAGACGAAGCTTTCCTGGTCGAATCAGTAGCCATCGATCTTGCTGGTGCTCAATCCCTCACAAATCGCGTGGTTGGCCACAATGCGATAGAGCTTGGCCGAATGTCTGTGATGGATATCAATGCGCAGTACGGTGCAACACCTGTCGAAATAGACCCTGCTCATCGGGTCGTTCTCATTAGAATCAACCGGCTATTCAAGCGGGGTATGAGCGATGATGATCTTTACGAAGCAACACGAAGGTGGTGGAAAGTGGGTCTTCAACGACGCCAGATTGGCACGCCGGAAGCTCCAATGTGGGCACTGGCCATCTACCACGGCGTTGTCCGAAGTGTCTACCGAATTAATGCCTGGGAGCCATCCCCGGACGAAGGCAGCGGGCGATGGGGTTTCTGCGGCACCCGTGATTTAGCCATGGAGAACCTCTACCTGCTTCGAGATGTCTCAAGTCACCTCAGAGCATTGAACGGCCACCCTTCACAAAATCCGATGCGCTATATTAATTGCGGTTAAACATCTCGATAATCAATCGGTGCGAAGCCTTTGCCTCAAACTTAGTGTCAGTGCCGCAAACTAGAATGATCGGCGTTCCGGGTATTCGGTATTGCTCCACGCTACCGATCTATACTCCAGCTAGTGAATTAGTATGCTGGAATGGATGGAGGATGATGACTGACCCGGGCGCAACCTACTCCGCCAGCCAGGCGCACGACTTCCACCGGCAGATGACCCTGCGTAACTGGTCGGACGGCGGCGAGCTGATGCAATACACCTTCCTGCACCTGCCGGAGTTCTTTCCCCATGCGGTGATCCAGCGTTCTGGCCCGGTCTCGGAGCTTGAGTACAACCTGCGGGATGATGTAGCCGGGTTCAGTACCATCACAGGTCTGGGGGCGTTGCCGCTGGTGGAATACGTCGAGCAGGCGCCGGTGAACGGTCTGATCATCCTCCACCGGGGTCGGATCGTCTTCGAACAGTACCCCGGCATGCGGGAGTTCGATATCCACAACCACATGTCGGTCTCAAAAATATTCGCGTCGACGGCAATCGCCATTCTCGAAGACCGGGGACTGATCGATGTTGAGCAACCGGTCGACGAGTATCTGCCGGAACTGGCTGGTTCCGGCTGGGATGGCGTCCGGGTCATCGATGTTCTCGACATGGCGTCCGGCATCGACTGCCCGGAGGTCGAACTGGACGACGCCCACTCCAACCCGGAGCATGCCTACTACCACTACGAAGCCAGCTTTGGCTGGTACCAACCGACGGACCAGACGCTCGACTCGCCGTATGACTACATGCCTGCGCTCAAACGCGGCAAAGCACCCGGAACGGTCTACGAGTACACCTCGGTCAATACCTTCATCCTGAGTTGGCTGGCCGAACGGTTGACCGGATTGCCCTACGCCGAGATCGTCCGCGAAGAAATCTGGAGCAAGATCGGCGCGGAGTCGGCCGCCTTCCTGGCTGTCTCACCAACGACGAACGCGCCCGCCAGTCATGCCGGATTCTCGACAACACTCCGGGATCTCGCCAGAGTCGGTCTGCTCTTCACCTCTGGCGGGCGGGCAGTTACCAACCCGGTTGTCAGCGATCGGTATCTGGCGCGGATCACCCGAGGAGGCCGCCCGAAAGTTTTCCAGGCCAGACCGGATCTGGCCACGCTTACCGGGCGACTCGGTGAGCTACCCAGTCACAACAGCTACCAGTGGGACTGGGTCATGCACGACGGCGATTTCTTCAAGAGCGGGTACGGCGGCCAGGGACTCTATATCTCACCCGATCGCGATCTCGTCATCGCATTCTTCGGTGTCCCGAAAGAAGGCGACATTCCGTACGAACAGCCGATCATTTCCCGCCAGCTATCAACCAGCGGACTGTTCGCCTGACCGTGACACATTCCTGATCTGACGACACCACTGAGGAAACCGGACTTTCCGCTTATACTCTATCCATCACAGGAAACTGTCGTGCCGTCAGGATGGTGTCGATGCCGTCAGCCGCGTCCGATTCAACGTCGCTTATTGGCCGGGAGCGGGAGCTCGCCCGGTTCCAGGAGTTGCTGGACAACGCCATAGCTGGATCCGGATCGCTGGCGCTGGTCGGTGGCGAGGCCGGGATTGGCAAGACCACACTGGTTAGACGGTTCACGCAGCTGGCTGCCGATCGAGGTTGTCTGGCCCTCAGTGGCGGCTGTTACGACCTGACAACGACCCCGCCTTACGGTCCGTGGGCGGAAACGATCCGCGATTATGCTCCTTCCGGCGTTCAGCCGACGCCTCCAATCTGGTTCAACAACCCGGAAGAGATGGCGAAGGTTGGCAACCAGCCAGCGCTCTTTGAAGAGTTGCGTTTGTTCTACGCCGGGATCGCCAGCCAGCAACCATTGCTCATCGTTCTCGAAGATCTGCACTGGGTCGACCCGGCTACCCCGGAAGCGCTGCGATACCTGGCTCGCTCGGTCGACGATCTTCCACTGTGTATCGTCGCCACCTACCGCGACGATGAGATGACCCGCAACCACCCCTTCTTCGAGACCATTCCGATGCTGGTGCGGGAGGCTGAAACCCACCGGGTCGACCTCCGCCGCTGGCAACATGCTGATACTGGCGCATTGATTGTGAACCGTTACCAATTACCAGCCGGGGACAGCGAACGACTGACGGGCTACACACAGGAGCTTGCCGAAGGCAACCCTTTCTTTACCATGGAGCTGCTGCATACCCTCGAAAGCGATGGCGTGCTCCGTCTCTCGGGTGAGCATTGGGAACTCGGCGAGTTACGCGGTCCGCTGGTGCCGCCGCTGGTCCGCCAGGTTATCGAGCGACGGCTGGACCGGCTCTCGAACGACACCCACGTGCTCCTGGAGATCGCCGCCGTCATCGGCCAGCAACCGTCGTTTGACCTCTGGCAGGCAGTCGCTGGCGTCACCGATGGGCAGGTCATGGTCGCGGTCGATGAAGCGACCCAATCACACCTGATCGACGAGTTGCCGGACCGGAGCGGCATCCAGTTCCGGCATGCCCTGGTCCGGGAGGCACTTTATGCCAGCCTGCCAGCGCTCCGGCTGCGGAACTGGCACCGCCAGGTCGCCGATGCCCTGATCGACCAGCCAGCTCCCGATCCCGACGAGGTCGCCTACCACCTAGGCGAGGCAGGAGACGCACGAGAAGTTGAGTGGCTTTTTCAAGCTGGCGAACGTGCCGAACGTAGCTATGCCTGGGAGACGGCGAAAGATCGCTACGAATCAGCGGCAGAGTTACTTGAACATGACCCTGACAGGCTGCTGGATCGTGGCTGGCTGCTCTTTGAAATCTCCGAACTGTGCCGGTATAGCGATCTCGAACGGGGAATCGCCTGTGCCGCCGAAGCGAGCCGGATTGGTAACCAGTTTGGAGATCACTGGCTCGTCAACCTGGCGATCATCCGAGAAGAAGCAACCCTCCGGCAAGTCCTGGAAGGTCAACGCTATGACATTCACCGGCATATAGCAGCCGTCCGGCAGATTGACGCTGGCATTCGCTCCCTTCATGATGAAACCGGCGAACAGGGCTGGCAGCAATCAGCTCACCGAGTGCCAGCGATCATTCTGGACCTTCAGAAGTATCTCGAATCGGTTGATGTGCCTGATTCCGCCCCTTTGAATGTGCATTGGGGCGCGACACTGAATTACCTCGAGCATGCTGGCCAGCTTGAGGAAGCGCGCGTCATTGGCGAAGCATACCTACCGGTCGTTCGTTGGGCTTTCTCCCATCTCCCCATCACTGTTTCACAACTGGGCTACAACGATGCCGTTTCTAATCTCGCAACAACGAACGCTATGCTCGGTCATATGGACGTTGCGCTCGATCTCGCCACCACGGCAGTGAAGAGGTATGTCAACTACGGGCATCGTTGGATGGTTGAGGAATCTACGGCCACCGTGCTTGAAACGATCGCTTTTCCATATTTTGCCGACCGTCCAGATGTTCAGTTGATAATCGATCGACTGATTGGCGATAGACAACCTGCCTGTCTCTCGCCCCGGGTCGGCAGGGCTGTTGCGGATGTCGTTCACGGACGTTGGAAAGAAGCTCGTGCGACTTCCCAACATATGCTCGAATCGTCAGTCCCCCTGGCATTAATGCGCAACGGTTTTCTCACCATCCTCGCTTACCTTGACTGGCGGCAGGGGAATTACCGGCAAGCGTGGGAACGGATCCATGCCAGCATCCAGACTGACCCTGCTCAGCTATCGGCCTCAACCTGTATCTGGGACGCCGTCAAGGTACGTCGAACCGCTATCGGCCTGGCTCTTGATAGCGGAGATCTGGATACTGCGGCTGAATGGATCGCATACCTCAGGGATATTTACGATCGCACCGGCGCGGTTCTTGGCAAAGCACAATTTATGATCCTCAGTGCCCGGCATGATCTAATGACCGGAGATTCAAAACAGGCTCGGCTAACCGCCGATCGAGCGCTGGAACTGGCATCCGATCCACGGCAGCCGCTGGCGTTGATCGATGCCCACCGTTTCCTCGGCACGCTCCTGATCGACGAACGAGACGACGAGTCCGCCGCATCCCACCTCGCCACATCACTCCAGATCGCTGAAGCCTGCCAGGCGCCCTTCGAGATCGCCCTGACCCGGCTGGAGCTGGCACGGCTCGCAACCGCAACCGGCGACATCCAGCAGGCGTCACACCTATTGGACCGTGCCCGCAACACATTCGACGAACTCGGCGCGCGACCGGCGCTGAGACGAGCAGATCAACTGGCCAGCGAGTTGCAGGCGAAGACGCAGTCGTACCCGGACGGTCTGACACCACGAGAGGCGGAGGTGCTAGCGCTGGTGGCTGGCCGGTTGAGCAACCGCGAGATAGCCGAGCGGCTGCACCTGAGTGTCCGCACCGTCGAACGGCACATCACCAACATCTACACCAAGATCGGCGTCCACAATCGCTACGACGCAGGCGACTACGCCCTCCGGCACAACATCGTCATGCAAGACTCTGCTGACAGAACATCTGGTTAGCAAGCGCGCCAGAAAGTTAAATGACGCTGGTCGCCGTGGTGGAAAATACTGAAGAAAAATGTTGCCAGAAAAGCAAAACCTCAAGGTCATCGCACCGAGCGAAAGCCCGGGGAGGGATACCTTGAGGAATACACCTAAAGTGTACTATATTCTGGCGAGTTGATCAATACTCAAGTGAAAACAAAACAAAGCGTATTAGATGGCAGAAGACTATATCGATTCTTTCAAAAGCGCGGTTTCAGGTGCTCGGTTTAACAGCTATCGAATCGCTTCAGAAGATGACATTGATACGGTCGTCAACTATCTCTGGAATATCGCGCTTTCACAATCACTCTATCCAACTCTTTGCGCTCTGGAAATTACACTGCGCAACGCAATGCATCTGGCTATAAGTGATTACACCGGCACTCCATACTGGTTCGATGAACCCGGCATTCTCCTCGACAATCAAGTAGCGACGGTAGTACAGGCTCGCGAGTCAATTAGACGGCGACGCAAGGAGATAACGGCTGATCGGTTGGTCGCGGAACTTAGTTTTGGATTCTGGACGCTGATAATGTCCGGCCCGTATCACAGGTTCTGGATGCGAGATCGCGCGAGGATGCTTCGACGTTTTTTTCTGGAATGCCCGCTCGCACAAGAAGGCGAAAGTCGATCCACGTGCGTTACAACAACATCCGGCTCCTGCGCAACCGAGTATTTCATTTTGAACCTGTCTGGAATCGGTCTGATCTTGCCAGGGAACACCGCGATATCGTAGAGGCAATTGGCTGGGTCGATGCATCGGCTCAGGACTCAATCGAACTGCTTGATACTTTCCAGACTACCTATGAGACCGGAAAATCCGATATACGCGACGGACTGAAACATAGATTTGGTCTATAGGTCTAACCTTCACCTCAAGACAAACTCGATCTGTCAGCAACTATGGATTAGCACCGTCTGATTCGTGCGCAAATACCACGTAGCTGTATCGCGCGTATCACCCCGGTCGAATTACGTAGCACTACGGATGACGGACAACCTGTGTCTCTCTATGCTGGTAGTTACCGGAAAGTTATCGGACGCCAGAAGCTCTGA
The DNA here is from genome assembly GCA_964577155.1 of uncultured Thermomicrobiales bacterium. GTDB lineage: Bacteria > Chloroflexota > Chloroflexia > Thermomicrobiales > CFX8 > CAZNYB01. The sequence goes on from CAZNYB010000035.1 coordinate 10,506, forward strand.
TCGCCGCGCCCGGCGGCTTTCCGGTTATTAACCGGCTTCACCTGGAGAGGACCGCCCCGATGACCTTCAAGAACCCGCAGTACCTGGTCGAAACTGACTGGCTGGCCGAGCACCTCGATGATCCCGATCTGAGGATTCTCGATTGTACCCAGTACCTGCCCGACTACTTCGAGTCGGTTGAATTCACCACCGTCAGTGGCCGGGACAACTACCAGCAGGGACACATCCCCGGCGCGGCCTACGTCGACCTGATGGAGGAGTTGGTCGACCCGGACCGGCCAGAGTTCTACTCGGCAATGCCGCCAGCGGAGCAGTTCGCGGACGTCATGTCCCAGATTGGCGTTGGCGACGGCACGCGAGTCATCCTTTATGACGACTTCGTCGGCATCTTCGCCACCCGCATCTGGTGGATGCTGCGGGCCTTCGGCTTCGACAATGCGGCCGTTCTCAATGGCGGCTGGCTAAAGTGGAAGAACGAGGGACGACCCATCTCGACCGAACCGGCCAGCTACCCGCCCGGCAACTTCGTCGCCCGCTACCAGCCGGAGCTGATCGCCAGTAAAGAAGAAGTCCTGGCGACAATCGACGACAACCAAACTTGCCTGATCGACGCGCTGAGCGAACAGGAGTACACCGGCGATCCGGCCTTCCCCTCACACTACGGACGTCCAGGCCACATCCCCTCCGCCGTCAACGTACCGTTCACCGGCCAGATCGACATGACATCCAGCAACGAGTATGTCTCGCCCGATGCAATTCGCGCTCACTTCGAGGAGTCCGGCGCGCTGGAGAGCGACCGGGTCGTCACCTACTGCGGCGGGGCAATCGCCGCCACCCAGGCTGCCCACCTGCTGACTTTGCTCGGCGTCGAGAACGTCGCCGTCTACGACGGATCGCTGACTGAGTGGGGCGCGGACGCCAACCTGCCTATGGTGACCGGCGCTGAGTGAACCGGAGATGAAAGGAGCGGCTGATGCTGAAAGAACGAACCGCGATCAACGCCGCCGAAGCGGTGCTGCGTCCACCGGCGCAGGAGCTTGTCGACGCCTGGCGGATCATCGTCGAGGCGAACGCCGAGCAGGAAGCCCGGCTCCGGGAGTTCGACCCACCGGAGGATCCCTACGCGCCTGATCTCACACCGGAGTGGCGACAGAACTGGCACACCATGGTCGAAAACGCGGTCAACGAGCCGGGGCCGCCGGTGCTGGCGATCCAATCTTTTGCTCGCATGGACGAGACCTGGCTTGACGCAGGCGCAGGCACCGCCCGGCACGCGATCAGCCTCTCGCCGCTGGTGAATCAGATCCGGGTGGTCGACCCGTCAATCCCGATGACCGGTCTGATGCGAGAGAATGTCGCCCTCTATGAGACGCAGAACGTCGAGGTGCTGGATCCTTCTCCCTGGCCGCCCGCGGAACCGCTGGGAGCGGCGGATGTCTGCCTCTCGGTCTTCGTCTACAACTTTGTCGCCGATATTGGCGGCTTTCTCGACGCTATGGAGAGTCATGCTAATCGACTCTGCCTGCTCCAGGCTGCCGAACTCGGCACCGCCTGGCAGCCGGATCACCGCATCTTCGAGGAGTTGCACGGCGAACCGTTCGTGAGAATGCCAGGGGTTCGTGAATTGCTGGCGGTGCTCGGCGCACGGCGCACTCGCTTCGAGATTCAGCACACATCGGATTTCCCGGAACACAACCTGACTGATATCGAGAGTCTCCACCGGCATGTTCGCCGCTGGTATCTGGTCCGGGAAGGTTCCGAGAAGGACCGGCGACTGCGAGACCTGCTGATTGAGCACTGCCAGGCCGGTGACGGTCAGTACCAGCACCCGCAGATGGCTGGAACCTATCAGGTGATCATCAGCTGGGAACCACCGGCGAAGTAGCCGGAACGATAGCGGTGAATACGCCGGTTAATCTGTCCGCCCGGCTGATAGCGGATGCCACTGCATTCTTGACGCTCCTGTGTCAAAGGGAATCCGATTGCCAAGATCACCGAAGGGTGACCACCGCATCGCGATCGAGCGTCAAGTCGTGCATCTTGCACGAAAAAGCAGCGGAACGTAGCTCAGAAATACGTTGACACCTCTCGACTGGTTGGCCATCGGATCCCTTCGACCCCGCTCAGGGCAGGCTCTTCGACTCCGAAGACTAGGCGCAGGATGACATCCATATCGGTGTTTCCATCCAGATATCCAATCCTTACTGCTCTTGAGTTGGAACAAGTGCATCATATGCCAGCCTCATCCAGCAGCCGCTCCACTACCTTCGCAACGCCGTCCTCAGTATTCGATGCGGTGATCTCGTTCGCGGCTGCCAGCACCCGGGGGTGCGCATTCGCGACAGCAACGCTCCAGCCGGACCACTCGAGCATCGGCAGGTCATTCAGCATGTCGCCGAACGCGACTGTCTCCTGCCGCCGGACTCCCAGATCACCGGCCAGCTGTCCCAGCGCCTGCGCCTTATGCACGCCGGCCGCGGCTATCTCAACGAGATGAGGACCGGAGTATGACACCTGCAACCGGTCGCCGGTGATTGACAGAATCAGTTCCGCGATCTGGTCCGGGGGCAGCTCCGGGTGTCGAACGATCAGCTTGGTGACCGGCTCATGGCACAGGTCAAGGGCATCCGCCTCAATGCCGCCCGGTTCCACCTGGGCTGCTGGCATGGCGGCGTAGACGGTATCCCAGCCGAATTCCAGCCCGCGCTCGATGGCGAACCCGAGTGAGCCGATCCGGCCACGCAACTGCTCGACGACCAGCCGAGCATGATCAGGCGCTATCACCTGATGCCGGAGAATGCGCTCTTCAGCCAGGTCGTAGGTCAACGCGCCGTTGCAGCAGATCGCGCGGCAGTGGCTGAGATCGAAGGCAGCCGCCAGGCGCTGGAGAAAACGCGGCGGGCGAGCGCTGACCAGAACAACCGGCCAGCCTGCCTGGTCCGCGCGTCTCAGTGAGCGCAGGGTGCGATCGGAGATGGTCTGGTCATCGCGGAGCAGGGTGCCGTCAAGATCGGTGGCGATCAGCCGGTAGGTATCCATCGCTGAATAGTGCCAGATCCCGGACTGCTGAGCGCGCCACAACGATCATAAAAGGATAACGAGCTGTATATTGCACGAGCTTTTTTGGGTTCTCGAAGCGGGACAAACTCCACCTTGCGGAAAACATACGTCATCAAAAATGGAGGTATTCCAGTTCGCAAACCTACTGGGTGACCGTCTCCCCAGGGATAACTTCCCGTGCGGTCTGTTGCTCTGGGTCGAATATCAGGCGAGGGATCACCATCGCGTTTGCGCCGAATAGCACTAACTCATAGGCTGCTTCACCGCCAACGCCTTGCTGCTGGTGGATATCCTGAGGAGGAAAGGGAATCTCGACGACATCACCCGGTTCGAGGATACGCTCTTCGATCAACTCAATCTCGGCGTAGCCCGGCCCACTGCCTCCATCGACTCGACGCCATGCCTGATGGCGGTCTCGTCCGGCGTAGACTCCGACGATCCCCCAGGTGCTATGGGAGTGAATCGGCGTCGGCTCGTCAGGATCAAAGCGAGATCGAACAAGAGTTAGACCTGTTTCGTCGGTATACAGGATAATCGACTTCCGGCCGGTATCCACGAAGCGATCGTGATCATCGTTCACCTTACCCATGAACCGCTGGTGGCCCTGCAGAATTGCGGGATCTTGCACAAACAGACCCATCCGGTCGATGAGTCGCTGCTGTATACCGCTCCTGGACAGGCGCTCACTGGCAATGATCGCCTTGACATCACCAATGAAGCGTTCGATCGAAGCTTGCTCCTCTGACGAGGATGACAAACCAACCATGTTTTTTCCTTTGGTGAATCGCCTCTTTGCACATCATAAGCATGTTGCAAGCGGCAGCAGTGTACCAGTCAATCTTCCTTCCGGCGAACGGCATCCTCATCCAGTCAGATCAAGCACGGCAGCATGCATCGGTAGCGATCAGCCGGTAGCTATCCATCGCTAAATAGCGCCAGATCGCAAGGTTACCGAGCGAGTGGTTACGACCGATCGGTATCGCCAGCCTCACGCTTCTGAAGTGCCTCATCCATATTGACGGCTGTGTTGATAAGCGCGATGTGGGTAAATGCCTGCGGGAAGTTGCCGAGGAATTCGCCGGTGGACGGATTAATCTCCTCGGACGAAAGGCCCAGATCATTGGCGAGTTTCATCATCTGCTCAAAGAGTTCCCAGGCTTCGTCGATCCGGCCGGCAAAGATGAGGTTGTTGATCAGCCAGAAGGTGCAAATTGTGAAGGTGCCTTCAGCGCCGGGTAGCCCATCGTCATTGAGGTACCGGTAGATCATCCCGTTGACCATCAACTTGTCCATGATGGCGTTTATCGTGTTTTCCATGCGCTCGTCGTTCGCGCTGATAAATTTCACCAGCGGCATCAGCAGGACACTGGCATCGAGTTCGTCGCTGTCAAACGATTGGGTAAATGCGCCAGTGTTTTCTGAATAACCCCGCTTCAGGATCTCCGAGCGGATCTCTTTTTTGGCTGCCTGCCAGCGATCGAGATCGGCGGGCAGATCGAACTCCTCCGCTAGCCGGATACCCCGCTGAACGGCGACCCAGCACATAATTTTGGAATGGGTGAAGTGCCGCGGGCCGCCACGCACTTCCCACAACCCGGCATCCTTTTCCCGCCAGTGGTCAACGACGTACTCCACCAGCATCGAGAGCGTCCGCCAGATCGAGCCTTCGAGCGCATCGTCATCGAAGCCGAATCGCTCCAGCCCGCCCCACTTGTAGTAGAACAGGTAAGCGCAGTCCAGGATCTCGCCATAGATATCGAGTTGCTTCTGGTCGAACGCCCCGTTGCCGATGCGCACCGGACGGGAATCCCGGTAGCCCTGCAGGTGGTCGAGAGTTTGTTCAGTAAGATCTCGCTCACCACGCACGCCGTACACAATCTGCACATCCTCGCCCCGGGTGAAGCTGCGATCCTCGATCCAGTGCATGAAGTCATTCATTTCCTCAAGCAGGCCAACCATGCCGAGGGCATAGAGGGTCAATGTCGCGTCGCGCAACCAGCAGAAGCGATAGTCCCAGTTGCGGCTGCCGCCGATCTCTTCCGGAAGCGATGTCGTGGCTGCGGCGATAATCGCGCCGGTTGGCTTGAAGGTCATGAGTTTGAGGGTCAGGGCGCTGCGTTCGACGATCTCCTGGAACCGTCCGGTATAGGTACACTCGGTTAGCCAGTTTCGCCAGTAGCCTGCAGCTTTCTCAAGATCGTCAAAGCAGCGCTCCGGGGAAGCATTCCCCGGGTGAAAGTCCGAGAGCACAACCGAATATCTTTCGCCTGCCTGAAGTTGGATCCGACTATGAACGGCGGCGCCGGCAACCTGCAATGGCCAGGAACCGGCTAGCCAGATCTCACCATCCCGCCAGTTCCAGCATAGCGCCCCGCTCCCGGTCTGCTCGATGAACGCGCTCTGACGGGCGTAATCCGGGGTGACCCTGATGTTCAGCCTGACATCGACTTCTCCTTCAAGCCCCTCGACAACCCGAATCAGTTCATGGGGCGGGTGAGAGACGTTGGCCTGATCTGCGGGCACGGCGAAGGCGTCAATGAGCCGGAACGAGCCGCTAGACGTCATGAACCGAGTCTCGAGGACGTTGGTTCCTTCCCAGTAGGACCGCTCGGTGGTGAACTCCTCCGTGACCGGTCGAATATCGAACCCGCCACCTTTTTCCGCATCCAGAATCCGGAGCAGGAAGGCCGGGCTATCAAGGTGCGGCATCGAGCACCAGTCGATTCCACCGTGACTGTTGACCAGGGCCAGCCCGCGCGTATCACCGATGATCCCGTAGTCCGAAATGGGCCGGTAGCCATCCTCGAAGGTTGTCACGGTTCACTTCCAATACCTGCAGGCGTCCGGAGCGCCAGCTTCCATACTTAACGGCGTGTACCCGTATTGGTGAGTTTTCAACAGTATGTCGCTTGCGGCTGCGCCATGACTGTAGCATTGCATACCGGAGTTACTCCTGACCTTTTGGGCAGCCTGATGAAAAGACGACCATGGGGTGAGCAGTCGACCCGATCCGGCTCTCAAATCAACACCGTATGTGCTGATTCAGTTTGCCAGCCGGCAAAAACATGCAACACTGGTACTTGATGGAAGACCTGAGCGGACGCCAGTACCAGAACTACGCCTTCGAGGCTGAAATCGGCCAGGGCGGCATGGCCTACGTCTACCGTGCCCGTGACACGCAGCTGGACCGCCTCTGCGCGATCAAAGTGCTGCGCCCCGAATTCGCTGCCGACGAACACTATATCCAGCGGTTCCTCCGTGAGGCGCGCGCCGTCGCCCGGCTGGACCACCCCCGGATTGTGCCGATCTATCAGGTTGGGCAGCTTGACCAGCAGTACTTCATCGCCATGCGCTACCTCGATGGTCCTACGCTGACCGAACTCCTCCAACGAGGGACGCTCACCAGGGATCAGCAACTCGAATACCTCGAACAGATCGCCGAGGCGCTCGACTACGCACACCGTCACAACATCGTCCACCGTGACGTCAAGCCAGGCAATATGATCATCGACCGGAGCAGGGGGCTGGTTCTCACCGACTTCGGCATCGCCGCCCAGCTAGACGACCCGGGCGCGACGGCAACCGGGCTTCTCATCGGCACGCCGGCCTACATGGCTCCGGAGCAAATTCTCGGTCAGCCGGTGACTCCCCAGACGGATATCTACCAGCTGGGCGCAACCGCCTACCAGATCCTGAGCGGCACACAACCGTTTGCCGATCGGACGACCGGCGAGCTGATGGCCGCTCACCTGCGAGATATGCCAGATCCAGTTCACGAGGTTGCTGGTGATCTGACTCCCGCAGTCAGTGAGGTCGTTGCCCGGGCAATGGCGAAAAATCCGGCTGAACGACAGGACTCGGCGGGGGCATTTGTTCGCGATCTGGCAGCCGCCATCGCTGGCCAGCCATCCACAGCCGATTTTCATGCGCCGACCGTGCCGGTGGCTCCTCCACTGGAGGATACCGTGCCGCAAGCCAATCAGGCATCAAGCTCCGGCAAACCGCCAGCGGGCGAAACGGCAGCCGGTGCAGGCGATCAGCGCCGCAACCTCTGGCTCGTCATTGCTGGCGTGGTTTTCGTTGGTCTGGTCATCATCTGTTCAGCCATCATTGCCGGAAACTACCTGCTGGCGGACGATAACGGAAATGGCACAGCCGCAGCTGGAACCGCAACCAGTTCATCGACCAATGCACCGGTCGTCGTTTCAACCGGCACTGCCGCAATCCTGCCGCCAACATTCGGCCTGAATAAGATTGCGTTCGTGAACGACGGTGACATCTACCTGGTAAACCCGGACGGCAGCGATCAGACGCGACTCACCGACAGCGGGGGCTCAGAGCCTGTCTGGTCGCCGGATGGCAATATGATCGCCTTCACCAGTCACCAGGCCGGCACCAGTAATATCTCCACCATCGCAACCGGCGGCGGTAGCCCGTCGCAACTCACTGCAAATCAAGGTGTCAACATCTACCCGGCCTGGTCGCCGGACGGCAGCAAGATCGCCTTCACCAGCGATGAGGATAGTAACTACGATATCTGGGTGATGAACGCTGATGGCAGTGATCAGGTGCCACTAACGACCGGAAGCGCGTCAAATCAACGGCCTGACTGGTCACCGGATGGCAGTAGGATCGTCTTTGAGAGTGACCGGGACGGGATCGTCGAGATCTATGTCATGCAAGCCGACGGCGGCGGACAGACACGACTAACGACAAGCAGTGCGGACAATCAACTCCCGGTCTGGTCGCCGGATGGCAGCAAGATCGTCTTCGTCAGCAATCGAGATGGCAACTGGGAAATATATTTGATGAATGCTGATGGCAGCGGACAAACACGGCTGACCGCAAGCGTTGGCGACAATCAACTCCCGGTCTGGTCGCCGGATGGCAGCAAGATCGCCTTCTACAGCAACCGCGACGGCAACTGGGAGATCTACGTCATGAATGCTGACGGCACAGATCAGGCCAGGCTCACCTCCGACCCGGGCGACGACTGGTCGCCGACCTGGTCACCGACCAGCAACAAAATCGCCTTCAGGAGCACCAGGACTGGCAACGGGGATATCTGGGTTATGAACATCGACGGCAGTGAGGTGATGCGGCTCACCTCGAACGAAGCCAACGACTCCTCACCGGCCTGGTCGCCTATCCCCTGATTCTTAGGCCAGCACAGACAACCGAAAGCGTGATAATCCCCGGTCATGGTGCGCCAGACCGGTAGCAGTTGCTGTCAAAAGTGATCGGGTATTGACTTAAAGAAGATATCTTCCTATAATGACCACATGAGTTAGAAAAACAGAGACACCGGCATCGTGAACGCGCTATTGAGACATACCATTTCGGCAACCCGCACCTGGACAGCGCTCTACACCAGCGGACTACCCGCGCATTTGCGTGAGGAACGCCGCGAAGAAATCGACTGTGACCTCTGGGAACATCAGCATCTGGCCAGACTGCAGCGCGTCCCCGAAACAGCAACTGCCCGTGAGATTCTGCTCCGCTTTCTGATGGGCATCCCGGCAGATTGCATCTGGCGGATAGAGACCGGAGCAATGGTTCGTTCAGAGAAAAGGAACTTGACGGTGAAAACGCATTCTCGACTCACTCAGCTACTAACTATCGCAGCCATCCTTGTCCTCGGACTGGTGCCGGCATATGGCCTCAGAATTATCATCAATGCCTTGCGGGATGGCGAAAGCCTGGGGGCATTCATCTTCGGCGTGCTTCCGATCCTGGCCGGGGTGGCTATTCTGACCGGGCTACTGATCGCGCCGTCCAGAGCTACCAGGGGACTCACACTGACTGCTGTTGGCTGTGTCGTCCTGTCGCTGATCTGGTTCTGGATGTTCCCGATCATGATTCCCCTGAGCATCGCTTTGATCGCGCTCAGCTACTACCGGGGAAAACAGGCTGGCAGGGGAATCGGCCCACAGCCGGCATAACGCCGGAACCGGTCAATTATCAGACGTTCGAAGATACGTGAAACCCGGACGATGAGAAAGAATAGTGAGCTTCAATGAGACGGAAAAAAGGAACGTTACTACCGATCGAAGTGTCAATCCTTGATGCTGGCATCGACCTCGCAGTCCGGGGCATCCCTCAGTTCCACGGCTTCATGCTCGCCAAAGAGATCCAGGACCGGGACGAAGCGAAGACGCTCACCGCCCACGGCACACTCTATAAAGCGCTGAGCCGCCTCGAGAAGTTCGGATACCTGGAGAGCGAGTGGGAAGATCCGGTTGTTGCGGCGCAGGAGAGCCGTCCGCGGCGGCGCTTCTACAAAGTAACCCCGGCCGGACAGGCCGCGCTGGCCAAGGCGCTCGAGAGACAGCCAGCCGAGGTAGCCGGTGAACGAAGGCCAGGGATGGCGACATCATGAATAGCCTGTTACCAGCGGTGGTCGCGCTCACCCGCGCCTGGACGGCGTTCTACACCAGCGGGCTACCCGGGAGTGTGCGAGAGGAACGCCGCACCGAGATTGATTGTGACCTGTGGGAACAGCAGCAGCTGGCCAGACTGCAACATGACACAGACATAGCGACAGCACGTGCGATCCTGCTCCGTTTTCTGACTGGTATGCCAGCCGACTGCGCCTGGCGCGCGGAAACCGGAGCAATGGTTCGCTCAGAAAAAAGGAACACGATCATGGTTACTGATTCACGCATCACACGGTTGAAAGGATCCCGAACGTTTCGCATCGCGCTCATTGTCGGCCTGGCAATTCTGGTTTTTGGTCAGGGGCTTCCGTCGGTTCTATTCCTGGCCTACAACGTGCTCTTCAATGATGGGAGCATCTGGCTCGTCGTGCTGGCATCTAGCATCATGCTGGCCCCGCTGCTTGTTGTCGCGGGCCTGTACCTGGCAACCCGGAAACCAGCTGCCGGTATCGCCCTGGTGACGGTCACCTGTCTCGCCTTCGTCGCCGCCTGGTTCTGGATGTTCTTTCTTACCATCCCGATCAGCATCGGTCTAATCGCCCTCAGCGTCTACCTGGCAAGACGATCTCCCTGGAGATCCAGTCCACAGCCAGCGTAATGGAGCAACTGTTTTCGTAGAGATTGATCGGTGTGCTCGTTTTCCACCCGGAGCATACCGATCAATCGAAACTGAACACGAGCTTATCAGTACGTCCGTCACATCTGAAGACAAACCACGACCTGTCACACCTCTTTCGATCAGGACACACCGCTACACCTTCACTTACTAACAACTTGACTTCACTAGAGCAAAGTTCAAAAACACTGGCGTCTTTTCGTAGGGGAGAACCTTGTGTTCTCCCGGCGCACATTGCGATTCTTTCTATCGGGAGAACACAAGATTCTCCCCTACAATCGATTTGCCTGAGCCTGTACTTTTGTGAACTGCTGTAGCTTGAACACACCCTACCTCTTTCGCGCCCGTCTCCAGCTTTAGCCATTCTTTTCCCTGATAATCGACGATCATTCCCGACTTACCAGCCACTCTGGCACGCGTATCCGACCTCGCAAACATCCGGTAGATAATGGTGAAACAGACAACATGATCGGGTCTTGACGATAGTAAACCTCTTCACTTACGCTAACACTCGCAGTAGTGAATTGACGTAACCCGCTCGATGGATCGATCAGGCAGGAGCGATGATGCTCAACCTGATGAACCTGTGGCAAAGGAGGACACATGGCCACTGTTCAAGGCAACCCCTATCCGGTGACATTTGATGTCGACTACCCTGACCGTGACCTGAATCGATTGACGACATTTTTCCGTATTATCCTGGCGATCCCAGTACTAATACTCCTGGGACTGCTTGGCGGGACGAACTGGTCAAGCTATGACTCCGCCAGCGGGCAATCCGGGGCAATTACCGGCGCGATACTCTTTCTTCCGCCGCTCTTGATGATCCTGTTCCGGGAGAAGTACCCTCGCTGGTGGTTCAACTGGAATCTTGAGTTGATGCGGTTCAGCAACCGGGTTGGCGTCTACATGCTGTTGCTGAACGATCAGTACCCGTCTACGGATGAAGAGCAGACGGTGCATCTGGACTTTCCCTATCCGCAGGTCAAACAGGATCTCAATCGCTGGCTACCACTAGTCAAGTGGTTTCTGGCCATTCCACACTATATTGTGTTGTTTTTCCTCTTCATCGCCACCTTTTTTGTGGTGATCGTTGCCTGGTTCGCGATCCTGTTCACCGGCCGGTACCCGAAAGGGCTATTCGACTTCGTTGTTGGCGTGTTGCGCTGGGAGAACCGGGTTGCCGGATATGCGATCACACTTGTGACCGACCAGTACCCGCCTTTCCGGCTCGGCAGTTAATGTCATTAGTCCCTGTCAGCATCATGAAGTGAGGTCCTCCCGTAACACAGGAGAACCTCACTGTCGTACTCGATCACACAGCTATCAGGTCAGTGCATCGAGCACCTTCTTCACGGTCAATGCCACGCTCAGCCAGGGGTTATCTTGAATGTATCACGATCAGCCCGCGGTCGATTGGGTGTCCAGCACCGTTGTCATAGACCACCACCTCTCCATTGTCCTCATACCAGATCCGGATCCGGAATGTGTCTGGTGATCCATCGCCAGTCCAGATCATAAACGAGTAGAGATCACCAGTCGGCGAAGCAGATCCATTCATGAACCCCTTCCCCTTGAACTGGGCAGCGTCGCCGTCGCGGTCGATCACCAGCCATTCGTAGCTATTGGCCCTGAAACGCAGATCACCCTCCTTAAACGTGAACTTGACGATACCGGTCGGAACGCTTGCCTGATGCCGGTACCGGGCGCTGAAGAGGAAGCTCGCTTTGCCGGTCAACGACGGATCGGCCAGGTAGGCGCCAGCTGGCGAGTCGAGCCAGCCGATGCCGAACACGAAACCGCCAACCGGATCGTAGATCACAACGGGCTCAAAGCTGGCGGTCGCCACGCCGCCATCGTCGTCGGTCACCGTCAGCGTCACGGTGTAGACACCAGGCACCGCGTAATGGTGACTGGCACCCACTGTGCCGGAACCAGCGCCTTGGGTGACCACCCCTTCCTCGACCGTGCCGTCTCCCCAGTCGATCGTCGCGGTGTGGGTGTCGAGGATGCCGGGGTCGGTAAAGGTGGCGCTCAAGTCGATGGCGGTGTCCACGTTTGCGACATCCGGTCCGAGGTCCAGCGTGGTAATGGCCGGCGGCAGGTTGGTGACGGTGATCAAGACCGCGTCCGTGCCAGTGCCGCTGTCGTCATCGCTGACCCGGACTTCGACATCATAGCCACCGTCATTGGCGAAGGTGTGGTTGCCGGAGCAGGTCCCGCTTCCACCGGCTTCGGTGACGATCCCAGGCTCAACTGTCCCGTCGTCCCAGTCGATCGTGCAGGTGTGGGTGTCGACCGTGCCGGGATCGGTGAAAGTTGCCGGATCGAGGCTGACGAGATCTCCCTCGTTGACGGTTTGGTCTTCGCCTGCTTCCACTGCCGGAATGATGTTGAAGACGGTGACGGTGGTCGAACTGGCTGCCTGGCCGCCGTCGTCGTCCCTAACCTCGACGCCTACGTCGTATGACCCATTCTCATCAAAGTTACAGTTAGCGATGTTGCTCGCCTGGGGAAGGACTTCAAAGACGCTGTCGCCGTTGCAGTCGAATGCAAACGTCAACGAATCGTTGATGCCGGCTGGATCCGTGGCCGTCACCGTGATGATCGCGAAACTGCCTTCTCTGGTCGGACCGCTATTCGAGGCGCTGGTGATACTCGGCGCGACGTTGTTGACGGTATGTTCGGTCGAGTTGGATCCGACGTTGCCCACGTTATCGGTTACAAAGACCGTGACGGTGTAGGCGCTGTTGCCGTCGCCATAGGTGTGTTCCGGACCCATACAGGTGTCGCCGTCGAAGGTGCCAGCTTCCTGGCCGCCTCCGTCGCCATAGTCAACCGCGCAGGTATGGCTGTCGAAGATACTGGGGTCAGTGAAGCTGGCGAACGCTCTGACGCTCTCACCCTCGTCTGATGGCTCGGGAAACACTGCTGGTGTCTCAACGGTTGGCCCGAGGGTGTTAACCATCAGCCCCAGGGAGTCGCAGCCCTCGGCGTCTAAGCTATCCGTGACACAGACGGTGACGGTTAGACTGCCGGTGACCGTATAGACATGGTTGCCGGACACCGCGCCGGGGTTGCCACCGGTGGGTTCGGTCACCACGCCGTTCGAGACCGTGCCGTCGCCCCAGTCAATCGTGGCGACATGCGGGTCGCCCGCGGAGTTGTCGGTGAACGTCGCGGCGAGGTTCAGCGCACTACCTTCGTCGATCGTGACGTCGGGGCCGGCGTCCACCACCGGCGGCCGATTGATACTGATGCCGCTGATCGTCTTCCGTGCGATCTTGCCTGTGGCATCGACGCACTCGATGGTAAGCGCGCCATTTTCGACTGGCGCCGTGAGGGGGACAAACCAGGGCCCTGTTCCTGACAGCTCTATGGGAATTGAGGGGGCAATTCCAGCGCCAGAGACGGTCATCTTGACGATCTCGAATTCCTCGAGATCGATTTCAGAATCCTCGTCAAATTCCTTCTCTTCGCAGGTGACGTTCAGCGTAAGCCCGTTCGACCAGTTGCCCGTTCCCGGCGTGTACTCTGTGTTCGTATCGATAAGGGTAAGTACCGGCTCGATGAGCGGGCCGGTATTGAGCCGCATTGCCAGTGGCACCAGCTCGGTATGTTCGACGAAGTCGCCCAGGAGAATGTTAAAGCGTGGACGGGCGCCACTCGTGTTGTCGTTCCACAGCTTGACCAGGTTGTTTCGGATCGCTGGCCACTCAGAAGCTCTCACGACGTTGCCAAAGATATCCGTTGACCCGGCTGTCAGCGCGTAGATGCCGTCAAGGACTTGCGGATAGGCGGTCCCGGTGAGCAGCGCCTGGGTAGTGTTGATCTTGGCCGGATCCAGGTTGGACGTGAGATCCAATGTGTTTGCCGTGGCGACATCGGTACAGAGTGGGTCCTTGAACAGTTCATGCGCGATGGCCGAGATGCCCTGGCTGACCAAATCCAACCCCGGAATGTCGTCAATATCCCCAACGGCGGCGTCGATGATGGCCTGAATCTCATGATCTTTGAGGACGATACCGCAAAAACCGGTTAGCTCCGCATTCAAATCACCAAAAGCAGAGTTCGCCCATCTGCCGCCGTAAACCTGGTTCCAGTACCCCCAGTCTAGATCCCGATCTGAGAATTGGCTCATGGAACGATCGGAGTAGAACTGGTTGCAGGCGCCCGACTCAGACTGAAAGATGATGCGCGGGCTTCCCGGAAGATTCCAGATTTCATCGAGCGTTGTCGTCGCATCAATCAATGTCCCATCCGAGGTCAACGTCGGAACCATGAGGTGGCGGAAGTCCTTGAAGAACTCAGAACAGATATTCTTCCGGTCTGCCTCATTCCCTTTTGGGTCGTCGAATCTAAAACCGATGACAAGGATCTCCTGTGGATTGGCGTTCGTGAACGCTTTCAGGTCTTCGGTCACCGTGGTCGGTGAAACCTTCTCGTCTAGGTACCCGCCATGGCAACCGTAGAACGAACTCGGCTGCCCCTCCGGGGTACAGAACCGGAGGTCGAATGCGCGCACTCCAGCCTGCAGCAACCCCCACAAGTTCAGATCCTGGGTCTGCACCAGCCACTGGAAACCGGTGGAATTCTTCTCATACGTCCCTGTGAGCGCGTCATGGGCTCCGGCCATGACGACCTGCGATAGTGGGCGCTGTCCCAGCGCCTCGGCGTTGTTGGTCATCCAGCTGGGGAACGTCGGGCTCGTCTTGCAGCGCTCGATCGTGGCGATATCGGCGACGGACTGCTGGACCGTCCCGCAATCGACTGCCTGCGCCGCGGCAACTGGCGGCGGCGCAATCATCGGTATCGGAAGCATGACGGAGAACAGCGCGACAATAATGGCAGCCCGCAGGAGCATCCACCTGTCGGGTCTCGTTATCAGCCACAATTTACATGATGTGAGCATGAGCATCTCTTTCTATGCACAGGTTCAACGATCTTCCCTGGAACGTCACGATAGGTGTTCGGGTCCAGCTTGGGCGGCCGTGAGCCCCGCTGACCATTCGTGAGGTCTCCCGCGCGTCAGTTCTTCGAAGGCAGGCGGCTAGAAGCCGCGCTGGACAATCACCTCGCCCTCGAAGAGCGGCCGCATGATTGACTGTGGCTGGCCGCCACGCTCGCTCTGCCAGGCCTCCGCCACCCGCTGTGCTTCAATCAGCGCCGCCGCGTCAACACAGATACAGAGACCTGCCGTCGCGCCATCCTCACTCTCGAACGCGATGAAGGCGACGAATCCCGGCAGCGCATCGAGAACCGTCGCAAGTGACCGGCCGCATCGCCAGCGATCGCGCGTCTCGGCGCAGCCTCCCAGGTCGATGTCGAAGATTGCCGCGTGCACTTTCCCCTCAACATTCATTGCGCAGGCGTGCCGAAGTTGCCGAGCTTCGTGGGCATCGAGCCGCGTACCTGGCAGTCGTGTGTCCCTCAATGCCAGTATGGAGAGGCCAGGCGGAGATAGCCATATAGAATCTCTATATTTTTGGCGGAGTTCCTTGATATTTGCGTAGGTCCTCGGAAAGTAGTGACCATAGCAAACGGTTGCGTTTGCGCTCAGTCGTCGCTCGGGTCAGTCTCCATACCTGTTAGCCATCCGGCGACCTGTACCCGGGACTGCAGCTCTAGCTTCTGGAGAATGTGGTGGACGTGGACGCCGACGGTGCCCGTCGCGATGAAGAGGGTGTCGGCGATCTCACGGTCGGTGTGCCCGTCGGCCAGCAAGCGGGCCACTTCGAGCTCGCGGGGCGAGAGTGGCTTGAAATCGGGTCTGGCCGGCTCGCCGGGCAACTTTCGTGACGCCAGTTCATCGGGCAACGACACACCCAGCCGCACTGCCTCGTATTGATCGAGGGCGTATCCTGTCGCCCAGACAGGTTCGAACCAGTCCTCGGATCGCAGCCTGTCGACCTGAGCCAGAGCGCTCTCGAATGACACCCCGCCCACGGGGCTACCCAGTCGATCTGAGTACGCCTGGGCAGCGCCCATGAGCCGGACACCCTGCTCAGCATATCCAGCAGCGAGCACGACGTCGGCCAACGCCAGCAAGTCCCAGGCAACGAACCAGCGGTCGCCCAGCCGCTGATGTACTGGCAACGCATCGACAAGCAACCTAATCGCCTGGTCGAAGTCACGGGCCTGCCAACCGAGCAGAGCCTGAGCCATTGTCGCGAATCGCAGATTACCGATGGCCTGCATGCGGTCCATGCTCTCTTGAAGCAAGCAAGTTCCCCGCTCGTGGTCTTCCTGGATAAGCGCCCCGATACCGAGATGCATCGTCGCCAACGCAACGCCGAACTCGTATTTTTGGTCAACAAAGAGAACCAGCGCATCTTCGAGCGCTGCAATCGAGCGGTCTAAGTTGCGTTGCATCCGGTACACCATCCCGAGATTGGTCAGGGCGTTCCCTATCGACCTGGCGTCTCCGATCTTCCGCGCTATTGCAAGGCTCTCTCGGCTGTACGCTTCGGCTTCACCATAGCTGGATTCACGGGTGTGCTCGAAAAGAAAGGCCAGTCTTCCGGCGCAGATAAGAGCGCGTGCTCGCAAAGCAGGGTCGTCCAATATCGAAGCGCGCGCCAGACCATGCCGGAGGTTGCCTAAGCCTTCGGCGACATGTCCTCGAATGTTCCAGAATGGCTCGAGCGCGATCGCCAGGCGCAACTCGAGCCGGGGATCCATGTCTTGACGAGTCCATTCCATCGCGGCCCGGAAGTTTCCTTGATCCCGGTCGATGACGGTAAGAAAGCGCTCCTGTTCCGACCCATACAGTTTCCATACCGCCTGCTCCGCCAACTCTAAGTAGAACGCGGCGTGCCGCTTTCGAATCGACTCAGCCTCCCCGCCGGCCCCCAGTTGCTCTATTGCATACTGCCGTACCGGCTCCAGCAGGCGGTAGCGGGCTTCGCGATCCTCGCTCACCACCATGACCAACGACTTGTCCACCAGTCCGGTCAGTATGTCTAGGACGCCATCCGGCGGGATGTCTAGATCAGAACTCAGCGCCTCCACCGCCGGCAGCTGAAACTCTCCAATAAAAACTCCCAGCCGCCGAAACACCGCTCGCTCGACCTCTGTCAGTAATGAATCGCTCCATTCGAGGGTAGCGCGCAAGGTCTGGTGCCGGGTTGGCGCGACCCGGCTGCCCCCGGTCAGCAGACTGAAACTATCATCCAGCCGTTCCAGGAGCTGCTCGAGTCCGAGAACCCGCACCCGTGCCGCCGCCAGTTCCAGCGCCAGCGGGATCCCTTCGAGACGGGCACAGATGCGAGCCAGGGCAACGGCATTGTTCGGGGTCAGGGCAAACGCTGGCAGGACCGCCTGGGCGCGGATCACGAACAGTCGCACCGCGGGCGAAGCGGCAATCTCGTCAACTGTCCCCGGCGCCTCGGGATCAGGGACCGCCAGTGGCGGCACCCGGTACTGCCGTTCCCCGGCGATGCGCAGCGGTTCACGGCTGGTCGCCAGCACCAGCAAGCCTGGACATGCACTGAGTAGCCCGTCGACGAAGCCGGCGCAGGCATCAATAAGATGTTCACAGTTATCCAGGATAAGCAAAGTTGGCCGTTCACCGACGTCAGCCACGACGGCAGCCAGCGAAGAAGTCGAACTGTCCTCGTGGAGTCCGAGCGTTTCAGCCACGACGAGCGGAAGGAGGTCGGGATCACCGAGTGATGCCAGCTCGATCACCCACACCCGCTGAGGATAGGTGGGAGCGAGGCCAGCCGTGAGTTCGAAGGCCAGGCGAGTCTTGCCGCAGCCGCCGACACCGGTCAGCGTCAGGAGCCGGGCGCCAGTGTCAGCCAGGATGGTCCGCGCCGTGTCCAGATCCTGATCACGACCGATGAGCGCCGTTCGCGGCACCGGTAATCCAGGAATGTGCCGAACCTGTTGCACCGATCTGTCCTTCGAGCCTGGAGTAGTTCATTGAAAGCGCGGTCGGCTTCCCGACCACACATGGTCCAACATTGATAAAGTCGGGCAACCGTCCCGCCAGACAATATATGAATTCTTACGTCTACTCTAACATGACGGATTGAATCGAATGTTAGCGAGGATTTCCTCGTTGCCTGCTCCCCCGTAGCGCCATCCGGCTCGTGCCGGAAGGCATTGATGCGTAGATGGGCCATCAGCTCGTTCGCAGGTTACCTGAACAGCTAATTCTCAACGGGGATTCCGATGGCGACACCTTTCTCCAGCAGTCCTGCCGGTGGTTTCGTTGTGTTTCAGCCCGGCAGGTGCTTGCGACAGTCTAGATCAGTCGATCTGGTCCCGGAAGCACTACTTCGCTACTGCCAGAACTGAGAGGTCATTCCCAAACGACTGAAGATGGCCCGCACCTCACTGCCGCTCCGGCCACGGAAGCCGGGGGACATCCGGTCGCTGTACCAGGCCAGCGAGAGATTCCAGACCTGTTGCAGGGTCAGCGTTTCACCACGCTGTTCGCCGGTCTCCCGCAACCAGCGTTCGATATCCTCTTCCGACCGGAAGAGGAGCATCGTCGCTCAGGTGTGGATCAGATCGTCATACCAGTGGCTGAACGGGACGGCGAAGTGGACTAGACCGTCCTGCCCGTAGAGTTGCCCTTCCCTGATACCGTAGCTCACCGGCTCTGCAACGCCGTAAATGGTCGCAATCACCTCGGCGTCAGCAGCGAGCATGGCCGGGATCCCGAGCGAGTCCCAGGCGCAGTTGGCATAGAGATCGCGGCCTTGCACCCGCACCCGGTAGCCAGTCGGGACCGCCGAGAGCGGGTTGGCGATGCGGATATCGTCTGTTCCTGGATCGAGGAAGAACGCGTGGGCGTCATTCAGACGATGATAGGCTGCCCGGGCATCCGGTTCGCCGATCTCAAACCGCTCCGCCGTCTCCGCTGTTGATGGCGGCCGGGACTTGTCAACGAAGAACTCGTAGATGAAATGGCGGATCTGCCAGTCCTGCTCAGCTAACACATTTCCTCCAACCTGGCTTCTGACATGACGCCCCTGCCAACCTTGAATCGATAGTACTTGATTGACGTCGCAAATATATAGGATACCGTGGTAGGGTATATAAATGCGTTTGAAACCAGGAACCCGTGTTGAGAGGCATCATGATGACGCTCATTCATAAACCGTTCGGATTCTTCCTTCTTCTGAGCTTCTTTATCCTGGCGGGCTGTGGTTCTCAACAATCTCAAAACGGAAACTCCAGCGAACAGCTTGAACAAGGACAGGCAGTGTATGCAGCCAATTGCCAGAGTTGCCATGGCGGCGCAACAGGCGGTCAGATCCGTGATAATCCTCCCCGGCACAATGCCAACGGTCATACCTGGCACCATCCAGATTGCCAGCTGATTGAGATCATCAAACATGGTCCAGCGGCCTGGGGAGGGACTGTCACTCCCGCTTCCATGCCTGCCTTTAGTGATGTGTTAACCGATGAAGAAATGAACGCAACACTGGCCTACATCAAAACCTGGTGGAGCGACGAACAACAGGATTCACAGGCTGAGCTAACCCGGCTCAACTGCCAGGATTAGAAGAAACGGAGATCACTCATCATGTGAGATGGTCATGCGGGCATGGGCTGGTGGATGATCTTTGGCGGCTTGATGTTTGGATTCTTCATTGCCGGGATGGCCACCCTCGCAGCGATCATTCTCCGGCCCACTCCAGGTAATAACGTTTCACGCCAAGAACCTGATGAGGCCATCGCCATCGTCCGAAGGCGATATGCAAAGGGAGAGATCGACAGCGCAGAGTTCAATAAACTCATGAAAGACCTTGAATAGCCACCTTCCGCACCTTCTCCTCCTCATCAACTTCACCGAGCACATTGTGTTCATACATTCAATGATCCCTGAAGATCCCTGAACCAGTTCACCCAGATGAATCAGCCTGGATCGCATCGACGATGTTTCTGATCTGCCGGTAGTGGGAGCGTTCGTGGCGGGCCATTCGCTCCGCAAAGTTCAGCACCGTCCGGTCGATCGGCTTGCCCACACCGGTCACCTTGGCGACGCGGGACCAGTCTTCAGGCGGCAACGGCGCTAGCACCCCCAGCAGCTCAACACGTTGCGAGATGAATGCCTGCAAGGATGGGCGAAAATCCAGCTCCGGATAGTCCGTCCGCTTGATCCAGGTGCGGGGGCTGACGGCCCGGATCGACGGCCTGTCCTCGGTGAGTATTCTGTCGATATAGCTGCCCCAGACATCAGCGCAGCACCGCAGGTGCGCCAGCACATCGTTGGCCGACCACTCGCCAGGCGCTGGAGCGGTCCGCAACTGATCCGGGTCCAGCGCCTCAGTCAATGCGGCGAAACGCCCGGGTGTTTCCACCAGCCTGCTCAGCACCTGCTCGGCGGTTAGCTGTTTCTCGGTCATCCGGCGTGGTCCTTTCGCGGAGCTGGCTGGCGACACGGCGGTACGATCAACGTGTCTGGAGCCACTCGCTTACCGACGGTTCGTGTTCCTCATGAAGGTGATCGAAGAAGTTCGCGTCAACCAGGGCTTTGTCCCCCATCTCGTCAAAGTAGCCGGGAGTCATCAGGGTCTCTTCCGGCATCGTCTCGACCACCCGGGCAAATCGCTCGTAGGAGCGATCGACGCCGGCCAGGACGTCAGCCAGCGACCAGTCGCGATACTGGTCGTTGATCCAGGCGTTGATCTCATCCCAATTTGCTTCCTCGTCCTCATCGCCAAGCGACGCCGGCCAGGGAGCTGGCGGTTTCCCGCCTGGACCGGCCTCCATTCGATCAATCATCCGATCCTGCCAGAACATCAGGTGCGCGGCGAGATCCTTGAAAGACCACTCGCCAATTGAGTCTGGCTCTTCCATCCGATCCTCCCCAACTTCAACAAGCAGCGCGTTCCACGCTGCCTGCTCGTCATTGATCTCCTGTAGCAGTTCGTCACGTGTTTTCATCCTGCGTTCTTTCCTGAATAGCTCTATTGCTCGACCCATCATCTCGGCGCTAAGAACGTATAGCACGATTGGCCGTCTTCAGCATTCACTGATTCGGATATGGAACCCGGCCAACGGCAACGGTATGCCCCTGGGACCAGTAGAAATCAGGCTGGTTCAGCAGGTAACCAGGCGAGTCGGGGTCACGTTGCTCCTGCCAGAATGCCTGATCTTCCTCCGGTAGATCCAGCGACTCCGCCTGTTCAGCGCCATTATTGAGCACCCCGGTGAAGAACGAACGTTCAATCGCATTGAGCGGCGCCCAGCGCTCGATCGCGATATAGGTCTGTGTGACCTCATGGTAGCCAGCCCGCTCCATCCACCGCCGCGACTCTCGCGACCGAAACGCCCCGATCATCAGATGCCCCTCGCTGTCACCCAGCTCGTCAAGAAGCCGTTGGTAATCGGCGTGAATCATCCTGGTGTAAGCCATCCGAGGCCCGGGGTAGAGGAGAGAAAAGTGGAGATCAGCCTCTTTGACTGCTAGCACGCCGCCAGGCCGGGTTACCCGCAGGCACTCTCGCAGGGCTCTCTCAAGTTCGCTATCTGAGAGGTACATCAGGACGTTCGCCACCCAGACGGCGTCAAACTGGTTGTCAGGAAACGGGAGATCGACGATCGATCCAACTTGCAGATCAACCGGACAGGCAGGCGGAGACGCCGTCAGCCGTTCCCGGACAATGCTGATGTTGTCGGGCGCGAGATCCATCGCGGTGATCTCGCCGGACGGTGCAACCCGATCATCGATTAGCGGCAGGAATGCGCCACTGCCGCACCCGGCGTCAAGCACCTTCCAGCCACGTCGCAGACCAGCTCGGTCGAGCGCTTCCACATATTCTGGCCGGCAGGTCTCAAAGTGCAGGTCAAGGTGGACTGCTCCGGTCAGCGGTTGACCGGTTGAGGCTGTAAACCTGTCGATGTTCTGTGCGGCATCATTCCCGGAACCTGTCGCGTCGGACACTGGCCATCTCCCTACCTGTGATTGTGAATACCTGGCTAGGGTAGCACAGGGCGAGGGGTCACTGAATTCACAGCCGGAGATGATGCTATAGAGGAACGCACTACAAGCGCTTGGATGTTTCCAAAAAATACCAGTGCTTCAGTAATGAGCTTTGACTAGCCAATTACGTAGTTCTACGGTTGCTTTTTTAGACACGTTGAAATAATCTGACTTTACCCACTCTGGGGACCCTCTTCATTTACGCTCTGAGCCAGGAGGATCTTCTATGTCAATGTCCGAATCTGCGATGGCATTTTTTGATGCTTGCGAGACCGGTAAAGGCTGGGAAGTTTGCAAGACCTGGTGTCATGACGACGCCAGCTTTTCGTGCCAGGCGGATACCCTTGCCGAGATCGCCACGCTTGACACCTACACGGAATGGATGAAAGGGCTACTTACCCCGGTTCCGGATTTGACGTACGAAATTAAGGCCTTCGGGATTGATGATGAGCGGAATTCCGTTTCGGTGTATGGGGTTGTTCACGGAACGCAGACAGGTGACGGCGGCCCGGTTCCACCGACCGGCAACAAAGTGACAGCCGACTACGTCTACGTGATGGGCTTCGATGGCGACAAGATACGACACATGACAAAGATATGGAATGACGGACACACACTGAGGGAACTTGGCTGGACCTAGTTCTCTAGCCACTCGCCCATCTCAGCTTTCAGCATAGTCGACGTCAGAAGCCGGATCGCGAGGGTTGAGGACGTTACGGTCCAGCGGCTGCCTGCCGGATCCGGGCCAGGAACGCCGCGATGTGCGGTAGAACCAGATCGCTGCGGTTGATCGCGGCGGCATGGTCGAGACCATCGAGGGCAACATACGTCGCATCGGGCATCGCGCTGGCGGCGCGCTGCTTGGGTTCAGGATCGTCGTTCGTCCCGCAATAGATGAGTGTCGGAACGCGGATAGTCTGTAGCTCACTATCCTCGAGTTCCGGTATGCTCAGGTGAGTTCGCATCGCGACCGACAGCGCGCTGGCATCGGAAGCGAGCCAGCGTGCGCGTTCACCATCCGAAACCCAGATGTCCGGGTCTTCCTCCTCCAACGCCTCGACCATGCCCTCCATGCCGAGCTGGAGTAACTGAAAGAGCGGGAACTCCTCCACCGTAGTAAACGGCGCAGCGAACGGGCTTGCGCCTCCGAGAATGAGCGACGATACCCGGTCACCGGCAAACAGACCGAACCTGTAGCCGATCTGGCCGCCCATCGAATAGCCCCAGTAGTGCGCCTGCTCCACGCCAACGGCATCCAGTACTGCACAGATGTCCCCAACGCGCTCCTCCTGGATATAGGCCGCAGGATCATAGGGCTTGTCACTTTGTCCCTGACCGCGCGGGTCGAGCAGGATCAAGCGGTAGTTCTCCCGCAACGCCGCCACATAGCCAGCGTCGTACCAATCTTCGAGCGCGCCGATACCGCCGATGTGGAGAAGCAGTGGAGGACCGATTCCTTCGGTCTCATAACGAATCTGGACGCCATTGTTGATCGCGTAAGCCATACCGCCCTCCTCAGGAGTGGGCACGCGAGATAGCAATGTGTGAAGCGAGCGAATGATACCAACCGGCTTCGAGGGACGCACTCACCAGTGGGCATTGACCACCCCGGAGCGTCCTCAGACCAGACGACCTGTTGTCAGGTGGCGGCCTGGAAAGCGCCAGCATCTCGAGTTGTTGGAGAGCTAGATGATCCCCGTACGGTGTTCCCACTCCTGGGGATCGTAGTCCCCGCGCAGATCGACCCCGAGTCGCACCAGCATATGGCGCACTTCACTGCGGTGGTGGACGTTGTGATAGCAGACCTGAATGATCGTCGCGCCGAGTGACTGCCGGTACCCGTAGTGGTCAACAAACGTTTCGTCCAGCCGCTGCTCCTCCACGAACTGGCGAGCCAGGCTGGCAAACGTGTCATAGTTTCGCTCGTGGCGTTCGCTAAGCGCGTCGAGCGACAGGTCATCGCGGGGTACTTCGTGAGGTTCCCCGACCATCAATCGACACCAGAACCCGACGACATAAGTCATGTGGTCGAAGGTCGCCCGCAGGCTGCGGAGACCGATATCGAACTCCTGATCGAGTTGTTCATCGGGCAATTCACGGCTCATTTCCAGAAACGTTGCCGTCGCCCAGCGGTCGTGTTTCAACATACGGTCGAGAAGATCCATCCAGATTCCTCCGTGTCAAATCCGGCTAGAGTAGCGTCACCGGGAACAGTCAGCACTAGTGTACGTACACAGAACATACGTTCTGTGACAGTCTAGATCTTGACATCGGCGGCGTCAAGCTGTTTTGAGATTCCTGCTATGTTAATCTGACATCCGCTATCATGTCACTGACGCATAAGTCGGTACCACATCGGGGATGCGCGCTTCAGCAAAAAAGGCATTTCACCTGCGTACGGTTGCTGGTCAACGATCTGCCACCCGGGAAACGCCCGGACCAGATCGTCGTCGCTCGCACCCGGTGGCAGCGGGCCTCTGCGTGCACGCGACCAGACCAGGAGCAGCATGGTTGCATCAGCATCGGCAAGAGCATTGACCTCCCGGCCCACTGCCTTACGCTGCCGGTCATTGAGGTGATTGAAACATTCCACGTCGAGAAAAAAAGAGATATCGGATCCGATACCGATCTCACGCAACTCGGTGACATCGCCTTCCTTGAAAACGGCATCAACACCTGCTTCCGTGGCCCGTTGCCGGGCAGTTTGCACCGCTTTAGGCACAACATCAACACCGACAACTTCCCAGCCGCGACGGGCTAAATCGACGGACCATCGCCCCGTGCCGCAACCGAGATCAAGGGCAGGTCCGTACGGCGGCTCACGCGGTGCCTCCTCACGTTCTAGCAGGGAATGCAATTGCGGAGCGACTGAATCGGAATCCTCTTCCCAAACGGTGAGGCCGAGTTTATACATGAAGCGATACCAGCGACTCATACTATCCTCCAGTCTACAGATGAAACAGGGTGCGCCAGTTAGCGTCGAACAGAAATCTGGTCGCGCTACTGTCTCGCCTTTCCTGGCGAAACGCATGCTACAAAGAGGGCTTAATGCTACACATTGGTAAAGAAATGAGATTTGTGTGGGAGATGTGAGAGCTTTGACCTATAGCCGTTTCCAAAGTCTTTGTGAATCAGAAAGTCCGAGAACAGTGGACAAACCAGACGAGTCAGGTAGGAGCGAATCTTGTTTTCGACCGAATTATGTGCATTTGCGTTTTCAGGGCGAATACAAGATTCGCTCCTACTGTTGTGACAGGAAACCTATGGTTTCGTTAATTTCTGTAGGTGCAGCCTGCTCACTGGTCTGCATCAGTGGGAATCACTCTACGTGTGAGTGTCTTGCCAGCGGTTCGCCGCGCAGTGGCTGATCGGCGAGGGCGCGCTGCTCATTTTCTCGCAACCGCGGCTCGTAGTAGGCAAAGAAAACCTTGCCAACCAGTTCGCGACGGCTTCGCACCCGGGTCTTGTCGAAGATGTTTTTCAGGTGCTGCTGGACGGTCAGGGTCGAGACGGAGAGACGTTCGGAGATCTCCACCGTTGAGTTCCCTTGCAGCACCAACCGGGTGACATCCTGCTCACGCTCGGTTAGCCCGTAGGCCGCCATCAGCAGCGACGCGATGCGGGCCGGGTGGGCAGGCTCGATGATGACCGCAACACGACGTGTGACGTCGGAGACAAGTGTCGCGCCGTGCAGCACCATCCAGCGACCAGTGCTCGATAGCACACGCGAAACGGCAACTTCGCCCGGCGTGTCAACATTGCCGGCTGTGCGCAGCGCGCGGCCAGCGACTGCGAGCACAGACGGCGGCAGGACACCGCCTGCGCTCCAGCCACCATCCGACAGCTCATCGAGCCAGCGCCCTGCGCCCGGGGTGAGTGATTCGACGCTCCAGTTCTCCGTCAGCACAACCAGGCCCGGACCGTCGGGTCCTTCAGGGTCAGTCGCCTCGCCGACGAGCAATCCGCGCCTGGCCCCTTCTGCGAGATACGGCGACACCTCGCGCAAGAAGCGGAATTCGTCAACGCTAAACTGGGGTCTGCCCGGCTCGCGGTAGAGCCCCAGCATTCCCCAGATGTCCCCGGTCCGTGTGCGCAGGGCAACCAGCAACTCCTGATCTCCGCCATAGGGACGCACGTAGAGATTCCAGGCAGGACTGCGACTCGGATCGCCGCCGGTCGCTTCGTAGAGTGTTGAGATGCCGCGTTCAGACCGGGCAACAGTAGCCATCTTGTGGAAGTCATCCTCATAGTACTCGTGGGCCAACCACTCGGGCGGCATCTCCGGCAGCTCGGTTTGGTAGTGACTGGTGACAAGTAGCGAAGCCGGGTCGAGCGTGAACCAGCAAGGCGAGAGATAGTGCGGTACAGCCCGCGCCATCACCTCCGATGACGCACGCCAGAATGACACGAGGTCATGGCCCTCGCCAGCCAGTCGCACGATCTTGTCCCTTGCTCGTTCCATCGTGAATGTGCTCATGCGCACAGTCTATATCCCACTGGCGGAAACGCAATACCACATTTCTGGAATGGACAGCGCTACCCCTGCTCCATACCCTGACAGCAGATCGAGGTACGAAGGAGGAACGGTGACCGGAACACCAGGAACCACGGTCAACGCAGGAAGATCGGGTTCGGACAACACACTGGCCAGACCAGCCGAACGATGCCTGGGTGCTGGAGCGCGAACCCCTGAAGAACTGGAGACCCTCCTCGAAGACGCCCTGGTGACCCGTGACCATGAGACGCTGGCCAGTCTGTTCCTGCCGTCCGCGACGTTTGTGGCCAGCAATGGCCGGCCGGTACGTGGCGGAGCAATTGCGAGCCTGGCCCTGGAGACCTGGAAAGGAGACCACATCTACATCGCCGA
>CAZNYB010000036.1:0-22065 GCA_964577155.1 uncultured Thermomicrobiales bacterium
GACTCTCGGATGCGCTGGAAGACGGCGCGGTCGTACTCGTCTTCTACCGTGGTGAGTGGTGACCGTATTGCAACGGCCAGTTGGCCGACATGGCCCGCAACTACGAGCAGTACACCAGCCGGGGTGCAACGGTCGCCGGAATCGTCGTCGACTCGCCCGAAGCCAATGCGGCGATGGTGGAGAAGATCCACCTGCCGTTCCCGATCCTGTCGGACCCGGACGGCAGCGGCGCGATCGAACCGCTTGATGTCATGGATGGCAACGGTCCCGGTGCTCGCCCGGCCATCATCGCCCTGAGTCCAGATGGCAGGGAGGTCTTCCGCTATGTCGGTGAGGACTACCTCGACCGGCCGGATGACGACGTATTGTTGAACGAGCTGGATGCCCTCCAGCTCAATCCGGTTGAAACACCTGCGGAAACATTGCCCCACCTGGAACCAAATCCCGGACGCCGGGCCGTCGGTCTGAAAGGGCTTGAAGCCTATATGCGCGGAGTCCGTTACGCCTCGGTTGCGCTCTCCGGCCGCATGCGGGATGACGCCGACAGGCGGGAGACTGACCGTACTGTCCTCATGGCCGAGGCATATATCAAAGCAATCGCTGCCACGCTCAGAATGGAGTGAATCAACTCCGGTACACGTGTTGCAAGGCCGGCAGCAACCTGCGCTAGAACAATATGCCTACACACCCGGTGATTCCCGCCAGAATCAGCAAAACTCAGCCTGCTGACTGCCGTTGACACGACTTTACCCTGCCCATATAATGCGCCAAACTCAGTTCGGAAGAGCCAGATGACCCCCTGGTTCAGGGTGGGAGTCAGGCTGACCGTAGACCCTACAGCAGTTCTCAGAGGTTTTAGCTCAGGCGGCTCGATTGTAGGGGAGAACCTTGTGTTCTCCCGGTAGAAAGAATCGCAAAGTTCGCCGGGAGAACACAAAGTTCTCCCTACGAATAGACGGCAGGACTGTTGAGATTTGCTCGAAAAGACTCCGGCTGAGTTGTGGCAATTTCGAACGAGGATGTCTAACGAGACCGTGTTTCACGCGCTCGATATACACACCGTGAAAAAGTATCGACCAGGCGCGGCGAGGATAGCGCGTGAACGGAGTTGATCGTGTCTACAGGATCAGGTAGTCAGACCAGAAGGCAGCCGCCAGCCATCATCGTTGTTGACGATGAGCCGGCTGTGCTATCAGCCATCGGTCGCGATATTCAGCGGCACTACGGCGACCGGTTCCGGAGGATAAATGCCGACTCCGGTCTCAACGCGCTGGAGGTGCTCCGGCAACTCAAGCTTCGTGATGCGCCGGTGGCCCTGCTTCTTGTCGATCAGCGCATGCCACAGATGACTGGCGTTGAATTTCTTACGGAAGCGATCAAACTCTACCCGGATGTCAAACGAGTTCTGCTCACCGCCTACGCCGACACCGACGCAGCGATCAAAGCGATCAACGATGTCGATCTGGATCATTATCTCCTGAAACCGTGGTCGCCACCGGAGGAGAACCTCTACCCGGTGCTGGATGATGTTCTCGATGACTGGCTGGCATCCTACCGGCCTCCGTTTGAAGGGTTGAGAATCATTGGCACCCGGTGGTCCGCCAGCACATTCCAGATCAAGGATTTCCTGGCTCGGAATCTGATCCCCTACCAGTCGCTGGACATCGAACGCGACGCACAGGCTAGCGAACTGCTCGAACTGGCGAACGCCGATCCGGGCAACTTGCCAGTGGTTCTGTTTCCGGATGGATCGACCCTCATCCAGCCGACGCCAACCGACGTTGCCAGCCGGATCGGACTGGAAACGTCTGCCCAGTTGCCGTTTTACGACCTGATTATTGTTGGCGCGGGTCCGGCGGGACTAGCCGGAGCGGTCTATGGCGCGTCGGAAGGCTTGCGCACGCTGGTCATCGAACGTCAAGCGCCAGGCGGCCAGGCTGGCACCAGCGCCCGAATCGAGAACTACCTTGGCTTCCCTTCCGGCTTGAGTGGCGCGGACCTGGCACGGCGTGCCGTGACCCAGGCACGACGACTCGGCGCGGAGATCCTGACCGGCGAGGCAGTCGATATCCGCATTGACAATCAGTACCGTATCGTGCAGCTCGCAGACGGCAAAGAGGTGGCCGCACAGGCCGTGCTGCTCACCGCTGGCGTCGCCTACCGGCGGCTGAACGCGCCAGGAATCGAGCGACTGCAGGGAGCAGGTATTTACTATGGCGGCGCGCTCTCGGAAGCGCTGATGACCCGCGATGAGGATGTCTTCATTGTCGGCGCGGCGAATTCAGCCGGTCAGGCAGCGGTCCATTTTGCCCAGTTCGCCCGTTGCGTCACCATGCTGGTGCGGGGAGAATCACTCGATGCCACCATGTCGCAGTATCTGGTTGACCGGATAGATGGGACGCCAAACATTCAGGTCTGGCCAGGTTCCAGCATTGCTGAGGCGATAGGTGAAACACACCTTGAGGCGCTCAAGATTGCCAGCCTGCAGAGTGGGGAAGAGCGCGTTGTCCCGGCTCACGCCGTCTTCATCTTCATCGGCGCGAAACCACAGACCGAGTGGCTGCATGGCCTGCTTGAGCTTGATCAGCAGGGCTTCATTCTGACCGGACCAAGCCTGGCGCAGGCTGTCAACGGCAGATCAACCTGGCGACTCGATCGTGAGCCGTTCTTTCTTGAAACCAGTACGCCCGGTATTTTCGTTGCAGGCGACCTGCGGCATGCATCAACTAAACGCATTGCAACGGCGGCCGGTGAAGGCGCGATGGCGGTGCAATTCGTCCACCAGTACTTAAGTACGCTTTAATTGGGGCGAGAGAGGGAGTGCATTTTTCATGAGCAAAGTAACCCGGATACTTTCCAATCGCTACAAAGATTCGTTCGATTCGTCACTCACATCCGACCAGGGCATGCTGCGGAGTGAAGGTGAGCGACGGGTGGTCACGATCCTCTTCTGCGATGTTGTCGGCTCAACCGCAATAGCCAATCAGCTTGACCCGGAAGATTGGGCCGACATCATGAGCGAGGCATTCGACCACCTGATTCAGCCCATCGAAAAGTATGAAGGCACGATTTTCCGGCTGATGGGTGATGCGATCCTTGCGATATTTGGCGCGCCGCAAGCACACGAGGACGACCCGCACCGGGCTATTCTTGCGGGCCTCGAGATCATCGAAAATGTCCAGCAGCTCAGCGAGAGCCTCAAACGAGAGTTCGGAATCGGCTTCAATGTCCGGATTGGCATCAATACCGGACTGGTCGTCGTCGGGACCTACGGTTCGGGAACGACGGTTGAGTACACCGCGATGGGTAACGCCATCAACATCGCATCGAAACTCGAAGAGCAAGCCGCTCCTGGCACTATCCTGGTCGGGGAATCGACTTACCGGCTCAGTGCCTCACTCTTTGATTTTGAACCGCTAGACCTGATCGACGGCGAAGATATGCCCGAACCTGAGCAGTCGTTCCGTGTGCTATGTCGTAAATCCGCGACCAGCATGTATCGAAACACGAGTGACCGGCTCATGCCATTCACCGATCGCTCGGAAGAGATGGCTGTGCTACGCGCCGCGATTGACGATCTGTGCTACCACAAGCGAGGCCGGGTGATATTTCTGATCGGCGAACCAGGTGTTGGCAAGAGCCGTATCGTCGAAGAACTACGCCGGTACACATTGGAACATGTCACCGGTGGCTTGTCTGTTGCCTGGCTGGAGAACCGTATCAGTGCCTATGAATCCTCCCAGCCATATGGCGCGCTTGAGCAGCGGCTAAGACGTGCGTTCGAAATCCAGAGTGGAGATTCGCCGGAGGTCGCGCGCGAGAAAGTCAATCAACGGATTGCCCAGTTCCCGCCCGAAATGCAACTCCGGGTCGCACGGGTGATCGAACGAGTCTTCACTACCGATCTGAGCGCTCTGGTGGCTATGGATGGTTCCGCCGACTTTGAGCCAGACGAGTTCAAATCCGAGCTGTTCATCACCATGCGCGCTTTAATCCGTGGTTGGAACCCGGGTGGAGCAGTTGTCCTCGTCAGTGAAGACAACCACCGGGCGGATGCTCCCTCATTTGAACTGCTCGCCAGTCTATATCAGGTTGTCACCGATTTCCCGATCATCTTCTTGAGCGCGCTTCGACCGGAACGGGAGAGTCCGATCTGGAAAAAACGTGAGGAGATAGCAGCTTCAGTCGGCAAAGACTATATCGAGCTAACTATCAAACCGCTTGGTGAATCCGACGCCCGCGAACTGGTCCACGCGATGATCGAAGATGCCGACGAGGACGCACCATTGCCTGAGATGATCCTGAACCGGGCTGAAGGAAACCCGCTCTTCATCGAAGAGATCCTGCACTTTATGGCCGACGAAGAGATTCTCGAACGCATAGCAGATGACACGGCTTGCTGCCGGGTCGTCGAAGGCAAAGATCTCATGGATAGCTCGATCCCATCGAGTTTGCAGGCGCTGCTCCTGGAACGCATCGACCGCTTGCCGCCCAGCACGCGCCAGCTACTGCAGCAGGCAGCGGTAATCGGGCGCATATTCTCCGAACGGGTGTTGCGAGAGATAAGCGACGACGACGCTATAGAAGAGCAGTTAGGCGTGCTTGCCGATCTGGATATGCTCCAGAAAACTGACGATCCGAGCGGCGAGGAGTACATGTTCAGGCACGCCTTGTTGCGTGAAGCGGCCTACAATACCGTCCTGCACCGGCAGGCCCGGGAGTACCACCGTCGCGTTGGCGAAACAATGGAATCGCTCTACCACGGTCAACGCGAAGAGTATGCCGGTCAGATAGGGTATCACTACTACGAAGCGGCTGATCCCAGAGCAATCGCATGGCTCATCATCGCCGCCGAACAGGCGGAAATTGTCTTTGAGCCGAGCATGGTCATCTACAACACGACACTGGCTATTGATCTGGCGAGAAAACTCAATCGACCGCCAGAAACTCGCGCCTATGAGCTTCGTTCCAGAGCCTACAACCAGCTACGTGATGAAGAGGCTGCTCAACGGGATCTGGCGTTCCTCGCGGAGTTCAGCTCATCTAACGCGAAGCCAGCCTGATCAACTCGCTATCAAGACCCAGTGGGGAACCGGGCGTTGACCTCGCTGGTGAATGTTGCCTGAATAGCTGGATCTGGTATCTCGGCTGCTAGCTTTTGCACCGTATCTCTTGCGTGCGCGAATGCCTGATTGGCCGCCTCGGCGTTCTCCTTTGAAAGCCAGGCATCACCAAGAGCTAATTCAACTCGCCAGAACAGTGGACGGAACTCGAATGCTCCGGCCGCCTGACGCGCTGCTTCGAGTTCTGCGATGGCTTCATCGACGCACCCCAACTGCTTCAATGCAAGACCTCGTAGGTAGGAAAGGTGAGGGATAACGGTGTCCTGCCCGATGCCGGGAGCAGTGCGAACCAGAAGATCGAGGATTTCAAGCGCACGCTGTGGATTGCCATCCAGCAATTCGAGTTCGGCTAATTTGAACACGCAGCCGCGCTGAGCAGCCGAAAGAATCACTGTCTCCGGATCGTGAAAGGCTTGAAGCGTCGACCGGGCCTGATCATAAAGACCAGTTGCCGCCAGGATTTCGGCTCGGAGCATGAGTCCATGGTTGTACCAGTTGGCAGATCCGATCTGCTGGGCCTGCGAAAGGTTCCGATCTATGTACGTATTCGCCTGGTCAAATACGAACAGGTCAATTTTGCACACTGCAAGAGCGAAATTTGCGCCGATCGTCCACTGACGGTGGCCACTTTCGGTCGCGACTTCAAGCATCTCTTCAACCGCTTCAACTGCCCGAGAATAGTATCCCCGAGTGATCAAGAGCTGACCAAGAACCAGGTTCGAAAAGGCAATCAGCGACGGAGATGCGATTTCTCGGGCGATTGCCAGGCTCTCCTCGGCACGCGACCGCCACGAGTTAGCCAGCTCTAGGACCGGCGGTGACGTCATGGTGTAGTAGTTGCCGGATGCCGCAGCCAGGGTTGCCAGACTGGAGCTATACCGAGCCTGATTGCCAAGTGAGCGAAAAAGTTGGGCTGCTAACTGACTATGGTGCGCTTGTGACGTGGGGTTGCACGCGAGAAAGCTGGCTATTCCCAGAAAATCATGGGTATCAGCTATCCCGGCAACGTCCTCGATGCGTTCAAATATAGCCAGTGCTTTCTCATGAGCAGCTAACGCTTCCTGTGGTTGATCTGCATTGAGATACCAATTGCCCATCCGATTCAGACTATGAGCAATGGTTCGCTCGTCAATCTGGTTGGCCAACTCGTACGCTTGCTGGTAGTAGTTTCGGGTTTGGTTGTAGTCGCCTTCTGACCAGCTCATCCCCAGGCTGATTAATGCCTGCCACTCTAGCTCCAGATGCTCACTGTCCCTTGCGACTAATAGCGCCTGTTCGAAGTCCCGACGTGCTTCGTCGTAGTCGCCGGCCGTCTCATGCGCTTGTCCTCGAATGAGTAGCGTTTCTTCCGGGACTGCCGGCAGCAATCGTTCGGAAAGATTTATCGCTTGCGAACTGTATTCAATCGCTGACCGAGCATCGTGGACGCCCAGTGCCTGCCTGGCAGCGCGGAGCAGCCAATCGATAGCCCGTTCATCCTCTGCCTGGCTGTAATGGTGACCGAGCGTCGCCGCATACTCATCGAGCCGGTCAGGGTAGAAGCGCTCGATGGTTTCGGCAACGCTGCGATGGTAGCGACGTCGCTGACGGCGCAGGATCGACCGGTAGGCGACCTCCCAGATCAGCGGGTGTCGAAAGGAGAACTCACGCTCAGGGAGCCAGGCGGTCTCACGCACCAACTCGACCCGCAATGCCATCGCTAACTGCCCATCGAGTCGTTCCGGATCATCGCTGATCGCCTCGAGAATCGTCCGGGTGAAAGTCAACCCGATCACCGCCGCACGCTGCAGCGTGTTACGCGTTTCACTATCCAGGCTGTCGATCCGGTTCAACAACAAAGCATGCAGCGTCTCCGGAATACTGGTGCCGGTCGGGTTCATTCCAGGAACCGGCCGCCAGCGATGATGCGGGTCCAATTCGTCACGCACCAGGCAACCCTGGTCGATCAGCGATCGAATGATCTCCTCGATATAAAGCGGGTTCCCGACCGCTAACCTCAAGACTAGCTGCTCGAGTTCCGGAGCGCTGGGCAAATCGATGATAGCGCTCTCCAGGATCTCAACGCTCTCATCGTTGGATAGCGGCTGCAACCGGATCTCCCGGTACCGATGAGGGAAGATTGTTTCCGCCGCCTGCTTGATCATCCAGGCTGGCGTTTCACGTTCTGGCCGGTAGGCACAGAGAAACAGAATCGGAAACTGATCGGTAAGCTGGAAGAGGTGCACGAGCAATTCTGCAGACGCTGGATCGATCCAGTGAACATCATCGACCACATAAACATAGGTCAGCCCCTGATTCCAACGCCGGAACAGATCCGTCATCTGAGTAAACAAGTCGCGTTTGAACTCCGCACCAGTTGCCGGCGGCGGTACCGAACCTCCACCGTCACCAGCCTCACTCCTGGCAACGAGCAACGTTTCGAATAGAGCCGCGGCACGTTCCGGAGCGCTAAGACCTAGTGCATGAACTGATCGCAACGTCTTCTGACGGACAACTTCGATCGGATCATCTGGCATGATCTCGAAGCCATCAGCTAGCCGTTTCCGGAAAACGCCATACGGTTCCATCGCCTCGTAGGACAACGCCTGATCCTCAAGCCAGATTTCTTGCACAGCTTCAGATGATTCCGCCATGTTGCCTGATTGCCAGAAGCGCTGCATCTCATCGATCAGACGACTTTTCCCAAGACCCGGCTCGCCAATCAGTGAGATGATCTGGCCTCGACCAGCCCGCAACTCCTGTATCGATTGTTCTAACGTAGCAACTATTTCATCGCGACCGGAAAGTCGTGCGATCGTTCCGGCTATGCCACGATGCCGCTCCGGCATTGATCTCATGCCGAGCACCCGGTAAGCCACGACCGGTTCTGTTTTCCCCTTGACCTCAATGCCGCCCAACGATTCGGCGAGGACGACATGCTCAACCAACCGGTACGTATCCTGGCTGATCTGCACGGTACCCGGTTCCGCCGTCTGCTCCATCCGCGACGCCAGGTTGATCGCATCGCCCATGGCGGTGTATTCATAGGCGCGTCCCAGTCCGAACTCACCCATCACGACCAACCCGGTATTGATGCCAACCCGAACATTGAAATCAAGACCGTAACGACGAGCAAAGCGGTCACGCATTGGTTGAATAACTCTGGTTATGTCGAGCCCTGCCAGTATCGCCCGCTGAGGGTCGTCTTCATGCGCTTGCGGCGCGCCAAAAAATGCCAGGATGGCGTCTCCCATCAACCGGGCAACTGTGCCGCCGTATTTTTCAACCGGCGCAATCAGGGCAGGAAACACTTCCTCCATGATCTCTGCCCAGTCTTCAGGGTCAAGCTGTGAAGCCAGTGCTGTCGAGCTGACAACATCACAGAACAGAACGGTAACTATGCGACGTTCTTCCATGGCGATCGCCTCAGGTCTGTAGTTTGTCTTTTTCCGGCTCAATAATTTTTCGTTGACAACCGCGGAGATTATAGTCTTACATTCAGGCGGGTGTGACGGTGGCCCGACCGACGCTTGCGCTCAAATCAGCGCCTACCACATCACCTGCCGATTCGTCTCCGGCGTCAACGGGCACGCGCTGTAACTAGAACGCGGTGATCAAGAGTGCTAGTTTTTGCTACCGCGCCGGACTGAACGAGAGGAAACATGCTAACCGACCTCGCTGACACGCTCGGAGTCTCTGAATCGGTCATCATGCTGCTTGGGTTGGTCATTGTCGCCCAGCTAGCGGTCGAAATCGCAGCCCTGGTAAGCCTGGCCAGGCGCAAGCCCGAAGCAGTCCTCTGGAAAAAACGCTGGCTCTGGTTGATCATCATCCTTTTCGTCGGGAATGGACTCGGCGCGATCCTCTACTTTGTCGT
The DNA here is from genome assembly GCA_964577155.1 of uncultured Thermomicrobiales bacterium. Lineage (GTDB taxonomy): Bacteria > Chloroflexota > Chloroflexia > Thermomicrobiales > CFX8 > CAZNYB01. Next base: position 8,980 of record CAZNYB010000036.1, read on the forward strand.
CGGCCGCGAAGACCCGCCAGTTGCCCAGGAGGTGGAGGCGCGTCACGATGTATCGGCAAAAGCTGGCGATGTCGCCGACCTACTCTATGGGCCGGCTGACGAACAGGATCGATCGTGAGCGCAGATCTCGCCATCCAGGTCAGCAATCTGACCAAACTATTTGGCAGGCAGACAGCGCTGGACAATCTCACTATTCAGGTGCCGTCTGGCTCGATTTTCGGGTTTCTCGGTCCGAATGGAGCCGGTAAAAGCACGACGCTGAACATTTTGGCCGGTCTCTCGAAACCGACATCCGGCTCGGCAACGATTTTCGGGCAGGACGTCGCCGGGAAGACCGCCGGATTCAAGGCGCAACTCGGCTATCTACCGGATGTGCCTGGGTTCTACCCCTGGATGACCGGCAGGGATTTTCTCCGCTTCGCAGGCAAATTGTTTGGCATAGAAGAACGGATACTCGAGGAACGCGCAGCCGCGCTGCTCGATCTAGCCGGACTTGCCGGAGTCGAGACCAGGATCAGCGGCTACTCGCGAGGCATGAGGCAGCGGCTCGGCATTGCTCAGGCGCTGATCAACGCGCCGAAGGTGCTGTTGCTCGATGAGCCAACCAGTGCGCTTGACCCGGTCGGACGCAAAGAGATCCTCGATATGATCGCATCGCTGAGCGGGCGCACGACGATCTTCTTCTCCACCCACATCCTCGCCGACGTTGAACGAGTCTGTGACACGATTGCGATTATCGACCAGGGACGCCTGTTGATCGAGGGCGATACTCATGAGATCCGCAATCGGAGCGGTAGCCGCGCGATGACCGTTGAACTGAATTCCGCCAGTGAAGCAGCGGAACTGGCTAAAATGATCAAACGGGAATCCTGGCTCGTGCAGCTGAACCGGCTGGGCGATTCACTCACCCTCTCAGTCACAGACCTACATACAGCTCAGCTGGCCCTTCCTCGGTATATCGCCGATCAAGGCTTCAGGTTGCGGAAGCTGGAAACCGGTGAAGCCAGCCTGGAGGACATTTTCGTCGATCTGGTCGGAGTCCGGAAATCGTGACCGGGTTCTTGGTATTCCTGGTCAAAGAGTTGACCGAAATTCGGAAGACCTGGAGAATCTGGGTCTTGCCCGGCATCCTGATAACGATCGGCTTCATTAGCCCGGTGCTGGCAGAGGTCACTCCTGCGCTCATCGAATCGCTGACCGGCGACGACCCGGGCATCGTCATCGAGATCCCAGATCCGGTGGCGGCCGATGCCTACCTGCAGTTCTTCAGCAACCTCAACCAGATCGCCCTGATTGCGTTGATTATCGTTTCAGCTGGAATCATTTCCAGCGAACGAAGGAGAGGAACAGCCATACTGACGCTGACCAAACCGCTGTCACGCCCGGCGATGATCATGGCGAAAGCTATCGCTCAGGCTCTCCTGCTCGTTGTCGCAACCGCACTGGCAACGTTGGTTTGCTGGCTCCTGACACTGCTTGTCTTTGGCGGCTCGCCAGTGGCGGAATTTTTGCAGGCTGTGCTGATCTGGCTTGTCCTGGCTCTGTTCTTTATTGCCGCGACAGTGCTGTTCTCGACGTTATTCGACTCACAGTCTGGCGCAGCCGGATTGGGACTTGCTCTCTACCTGTCAATCTCTATTCTCTCGGCGTGGAGCGTTGGCCAGGAGTACACACCGGCGGGCTTATTCACAGCCACCACGGACCTGATCAACGGAACAAACCCTGAGCTCGTTCTGCCGGTCCTCACCGGCATTCTTGCCACCGTCGTGTTCCTCCTGCTGGCTATCTGGATCTTTAACCGCCAGGAGCTGACTGGGCGGACCGGCGACTAGAGCGATTCCAATACCACGAACACACACTCACAAAGCAACGCCCAAGGTTGCCCTACTGCACAACCTTATGGGGAGCAGGAGAACAACAGCTTTTCTTCGCCCACCGCACATCGTGGACCAAGCTATCTGGATGCTACGGAGTAACCAGACAGGTTTCGTAGGGGCGAACCTTGTGTTCGCCCGAATTATACATAGAAGCGTTATCAGGGCGAACACAAGGTTCGCCCCTACCGTTGTACAAGGACAGACAATGGTTGGGTTGGTCGCTGCAGCAACCGAACTCGTCTCAACAGGTGCGATCCCGGTTCTCCGACATCCCCTATTGCGAACGCTCCCGAATCTCCTCGATTACCCGGCCAAGATCATCCAGCGCCTTGCCGCGAGTTTCGAAATCGGTCGCGTTCTCGGCCTGGTCAAACAGTTCTGCGGCCAGCGTTGCCAGCTCGACGTCGGTCAGATCAGAGAGATCATCTGGGACCTCTCCTTCACTGACTGGAGTCGGCGTATCTCCAGGGGTCGGCGTCGCTGCATCTGGATCAGGGGTTGGCGCAGGTGTCGGCGTGCCTTCTGTATCGCCAGGCGACGGCAGCGCCGGTGTCCGAACCAGCTCTTCCAGCGCCTCATCTAGATTCTGGCCCCAGGCAACCCGGTCCTGGGTTCCGGCGATCACCCGCACGAGCTGGGGGATTGTCGACCCTTCGCCAACCAGGTAGATCGGTTCAACGTAGAGGAAGCCGGTGCCGAGCGGCGTGATCACCGTCGCGCCGCGCACGACTGACGATCCTTCCTGATCCCAGAGGGTGAGTTGCTGGCTGATATCCGGGTTCGAATTGACGATCGATTCGAACTGCAAGCTCCCCATCGTCTGGCTCCCACGCGGCAGCAGATAGGCAGTGATGTTCGAGTTGTCGTTGTTAATGGTCATCCAGCCAGCAAGCGGTTGTTTCCCAGCCACTGAAAACCCAAGGATCGATCGGTAGTGCAGCTCATCCTCGCCCGGAATCCGGCTCAGCACCCAGTAGGGAACCATCTTTCGCTCACTGGTAGCGCCGCTGACCCAGTTGAAGAAGAGCTCATCGTCGACCTCCCAGAGATCGGTCCCGCGGTAGATCGTGCCCACATCGGTCGTATGGTAGATCTCGAAGGCTTTCGCCTGCCAGGAAAAAAGCTCCTCCGGGTATTGCAGGTGGCGCTGTACATCCTCCGGAAGCGGCTCTTCCACGAACAGATCCGGCATCGCCTTCACATAAGCCTGGGTAACCTGATCTTCGCTATCGATGACATACATCGTCACGACGCCGGTATAGGCGTCGACGACGGCCTTGATCGAGTTTCGCTGATACCGGTCACCGTCGTGGGATTCGCTATACGGGTAGTACTGAGAGGTACTCATACCATTGACGACATAGGCCAGGCTGCCATCATCCCGGACAAAGAGCAGCGGATCGGCAGCCCACTTGAACATCGGCGCAAGCGTCTCAACCCGGTCGATGACGTTGCGGTGCAGCAGCACCCGCGACTCACCTGTGATGTACTCACTGGTCCAGAGTTTGAGCGATCCCAGCTCCATCATCATCATCAACCGCGAAAATCCGTCGCCGATGACAACGCCATCCGGACCGTCGTAGCGGTTCTCGATATCCTGATCCTGCGGTCCCGGGTAGTCAAATTCGTCGATGCCGGTATTGATAATCACCCAGTCATCCAGCAGTGCTTCTTCGCCAATATAGATGCGAGGCTGGGCAATCTCCGGGAACCCTTCGATGGAATCGAGCGGGATGTTTTCAACGATGAGAAGCGGTTCACCGGTCTCGGATGATGGCGACCAGCGAGCTGGCGCGACGACCAGCCCGTACCCGTGGGTAAACTGCAGCCGCCGTTGCACGAAATTCGTCGCTATCGCCGGTGGCAGCTCGTCTGGCGCGATTTCACGGGCGCTCAGCAGCACCTGCACCAGCTCACCGTTGATCTCATACCGGTCGACGTCCGGCTGCTGCATGCGATAAAACGTGCGCACCTCCTGCAACTGTTCGACCGAACGCAGGAAGGCGTCGGGATCAGCCACCCGGATCTTCTGCACCGTTTCCGGGTCAGACGCCAGATCCACCGCTGTAATTCCGGCTGGCGACTCGGTGAACTGCTGTTCGTCGATGTCATCCAGACCGTAACCGCTGCGGGTGCCCGAGATCGTCCGCTCAATGTATTCGGTCTGTGCAGATAGTTCATTCGGACGCACCGAGAAAAACTCGTAAGCGCCAGCGATGGCCGGTATCAACGCAACCGCCACTAGCACCGGAATGAGCAGTACGGCAAAAATGTTCTTAATGTTCGCCCGCTGGGTGAATGCCAGCACCAGCAAGGCGATTGCGGCAATGGCATGCAGCAGGATCACCAGCAACTGGCCGGGCAACTCGATGGTCGTCGCTGTCGCGCCAGGACCGGCCACCAGTCCCTCTTCAATGAATAGTAATGCCGGACGTTCATACCAGTAAATGAAAAACGTCGAAATCACCTGATAGATGCCGAGGTACAGCGCGATCAACGCCCAGTACCTGGGTGGCAGCGACGTAAACGCCTTCATCGCTTCTTCTGATACTGCCGGTCCAGGCCGGAGGTCATTGAATTCCGTTACCCGGTAGGCGGTGATCGCACTGTGCGCCAGATGAGCGACGGTCCAGATGATGATGCCCAGAATGATCGCAACGATCAGCACCCCGCGGACGCCACCGACCAGATCGCCGCGAAATGGCAGCACGGTCAGATAAAATCCCACCGGTCGTCCAAACACCGGATCGTCAGGTCCGGTTTCCACCGCGTTGCGCCAGAGCAGATAGTCACTCGCCCAGGCGCGGGCGCTGACGGCAAAACCAAAGGCGATAAACGCGGTGAGCAGTCCGGTGCCGATCCCGATCAATCGGGCGTAGTGAGAGAAGAACGGCTGTCGCAACAGCTTGACCATGCCCGGCAAAATCGCGCCAATCAGGACAAGCAGCGAAAAGACCAGGAACACCCAGAACAGGAGCCACTCGGCGCCGCGCTGGACATCCCAGGTTGAAAGTTGATTGAGACTCTCAAAGAAGCGTCGCTCGACCCGGTAGCTCGGCAACCAGCTGATGAAGAGCACAATCGCGATAATAATGACGACAGGAAGAAACCCGGTCAGCACGCCTCTCGTAAAACGCCCCCGGTAGTTCGAGGGCGTTGATTGGACAACACGAAATCCATCTTCAGCCATTGATTCCCCTGGATCACGTACGGGCCAGGATTCGCCCGCTCAGCAGCCACCGGCACACAGCAGGAACGATGATTGTACGATGCGCCGTGTTCTATGGAGTCTAACCTACCAGCCCTTCACTGGTCGGGAATAGCAGATATTCTCAGCGCGTTAAACTGGTGAGCGGTCCGGGACCGGACCGCTCACACACTGCCGTCGAAGCGGACATTTGCGGACATTTAAAGGTAGACGAAACAAGAGGGAGTTCAATGGCCCGCGCAACCTGGAACGGCGCGCTGCTCGCCGAAAGCGTCGAAACCGAGATGGTCGAAGGCAACCACTACTTTCCGGAAAATACCGTCAACCGTGAATTCTTCCAGGAGAGTGAGACAAAAACCGTCTGCTCCTGGAAAGGCGTCGCCAGCTACTACGATGTTGTCGTCAATGGCGAAGTGAACCGCGACGCTGCCTGGTACTACCCCGAACCCAGCGAAGCCGCCAGCAACATCACCAACTCCATCGCCTTCTGGAACGGCGTCACTGTCGAGGACTGACTTGCGGTTTCTGGTTCCCGACCTTCTCGCCTTCTCGATCTTTCCCAATCACCCGCTCCTCGCAACGACGATGTGCGTCTGAGTGGTGAAAGTCACCGTGCCGCCGGGGTTAAGGTGCGACAATAGAAGACGAACCGCCCGATCAGTTCTCAGACAGCCGTCGTCGTTTCCAAGTGAGTCTCTTGGCCATCGCCGTTCCTGCGGCTGCAGAAAGAACGAACGTTCCCAGAATTGCGACCAATATGAAAACAGTCTCGAAACGCAGGGCGTCGGTTTCACCCGGCGGGCAACTGGCACATTCGATGGCTCGCCAGAGTTCCACACCCAGGCCAAACGCCGCTGGAACGAGTAGTATGGACCACCATGAACCCATCACAGCGCCGCCGAGAAACGGGATGATAAGCAAGAATATGAATATTCTGGGAAACGGCAGGGGTACAGATGCGCCTGTCATAGCATATGTAAATGCAGAGACAATCCCGATACCGATTAATAACCGAAGTACCTTAGTGAGGCGAGTTCTTCGTCTCATAAAACCTGGCCAGATGATGGAAAAACAGACGGTAGTTCAGGAGCCTCCAGCAACGAACGCCCTGGCCGCGGCCAATGTTTCTTTCAACCGACCTTCGCAAATTGCCTCTACAGGAGGATCATCTTCAAGGTGTGGATTGAGTCCCAGAAACCAGGCGCGAATTGTCTCTTCTGAATTCTCGGTTTCGCGCAGCAGTTGAACGATCTCGTAGGCGACCCGCAGTCGCTGTTCATGTTTCGGTCGTGGGTTAACGTGTCCTGACGCCCAACGATTGATTGTGCCGCTATCACTGACATTTGCAACATACGCCGTGAGATCTCGGGTAAGGAGATCACTGAGATCCCGAACGATGTCTGCCAACGGTGTTGAGACAGATCGTGCATGGGCTTGTATTTCGGTGTTGACTGCGATGCTCATAGGTTCCTCTTTTTTGAACGTACCACCTTAATACGTCTTTAAAACCACTAATAAACCATATATTTGCTTCAAGTATACACTTTAACAACTCACACTCATTCAATTCATCGCCATGAAATCAGTACATGTTCCAACGTCTCCTGCATGTCATCTCTTTTTCAGTGGTCGTCACGACAAGGCGTTCCGTAGGAATGATGGATTTGACACAGCGTTGTTCGTCTTTAAAAGGGCAACAGACACGTTGGTTCGATCGTGCAATTTGACGAACTACTCTCCATCCTGTACAGTGTCGGCGAGCAAACTGCTCATACTGTGAAAGAGATCACGAATGCGACGGACGCAGAGGACAAGGAAACCTAGGAACGGCTGATCCGTCAGATCAGTCAGCCAACTGGTGTCCTTTCTCTTGTATCCGGAGTGATCGAAATGTCGCAGCAATTCCTCAACACGTTAATTCACATCTCAATCCACCAGCAGACAGCTTCTGCCGTCGCTTGCACGCCTTCGAAAAGGAACAGGATTTACGCCTGATCGGCTGGTGACTGGCCGTCCCGCCATGTTCCACGCTGAATCAGGCAGTTATTTCGGTGTCCTGGCGTGAGAAACAAACCTATTGCTTGATTGGATTGAAAAATGACAGCTACGATCGCAAAACCCGGTCTTCTTGAAGAGGCGCTGAAGAAAATCGCCACCACAGATGTCCCGACATTGAACAAGATCGCCATCGCCTTCTCCGGCGGGCTGGATTCGACCCTCTGTATCGTTCTGGCTAAAGAGAAATATGGCGCGGAAGTCGTGCCGATCACCGTCGATGTCGGCCAGGGTCAGGAAGAGATCGACCAGTCGTTCGCCAAGGCGGAAGAACTGGGGATCACCCCGATTCTGATCGACGCCAAAGATGAATTCGCCAGCTTGTGGCTGACGAAGGCTATCCAGGCCAACTCCGACTACAACGGCTACCCGGTCTCGACCTCGATGACCCGGCAGCTCATCGCCGCCAAGGTCGCCGAAGCGGCTGTCGCCATGGGCTGCGACGCGCTGATGGAAGGCTCATCCGGCAAAGGCAATGATCAGTACCGGATGCACAACGTCTTCTCGATCTTCGCGCCGAACCTGAAGATCCTCGTTCCGGTCCGGGATTTCGATCTAACCCGCACCGAAGAACTCGCCCTTTGCGAGCACTACGGCGTCCCGGTCACCGAGATCATCAGCGGTGGCGACGACAAGACGATGTGGTGTCGTTCGATCGCCAGTGGCGGCATCGGGCTCGACACTGTCCTGCCGGACGACATCTGGATGTGGCTCACGCCGCCCCAGCAGGCGCCGGACCAACCGACGACGATCACGCTGACCTTTGAGAACGGTCTGCCGGTCGCCTTGAATGGCCAGCAGCTCCCGTTGACGACGATCATCGAGACCTTGAACGAGGTCGGCGGCGCAAACGGTATCGGCAAAATCGACATCTTTGAAGACGGCATCATGGATCTGAAATCCCGGGAGATCTACGAAGCGCCCGGCGCACAGATCCTGCTCACCGTGCACAAGGATATGGAAGCAGCCACGCTCACCAAGCAGCAACTGGTCTTTAAAGCTCAGGTCGACAAAACCTGGGGGTCACTGGTCTATCACGGCGAGTGGTTCCAGCCGCTCAAGAGCGATCTGGACGCATTTGTCGCCAGCACCCAGACGGCTGTTCAGGGCACCTGGACCGTCCAGCTCTATAAAGGAACGATCGATATCGTCAAGCGGGAGTCAGCCGCCATGCTCTTCCGACCGGAGATTCGCTCGATTGAAGCATCCGGCTTCAATCAGCAGCTCTGCGGACCGGCGGCCTATATCCGCGGACTTCCGTTCCAGGTCATCGCTGCCCGGGATGCCGAAGTGGCGGCAACTGAGACACAGATAGTGGCGGATTGACCGAACGATAATCTTGTAGGAGCGAACCTTGTGTTCGCCCGACTTGTCTAATAACGGCTCATAAAACCGGGCGAACACGAGGTTCGCCCCTACGGAATATGAAGATATGCCGACTAACGAACCAACAACCAATGGCAAAGTCAGCAAGCTCTGGGACAAGGGTTACGATCTCAATCCGTTGATCGAAGCCTTTGTCGTGGGCGACGATCTCGAGTACGACAACCCGCTGATTATCCCGGACGTCCTCGGCTCGATCGCCCATGCCGCCGGACTGGCGAAGATCGGCGTGCTGAGCGCGGATGAGTTCTGGGCGCTCCAGGCCGGGCTGGCGGAGATCGCCTCGCTCTACGAACAGGGTGAATTCCTGCTCGAACCGGGCGACGAGGACGTCCACACGAAGATCGAGAACTGGCTCTCGAAACACGTTGGCGAGGCCGGGAAGAATATTCACACCGCCCGCTCACGCAACGATCAAGTGCTGATCGATCTGCGGCTCTACACCCGCGAGGCAATCCTTCCGGTCTACAGCACCGTGCTGAGCGCCTGTGAGGCGCTGCTGCAACTGGCGGCCGAGCACCGGCTAACCCCGATGCCGGGCTACACCCATATGCAGCGGGCCATGCTCTCGACCGTTGGTGTCTGGGCTGGCGCATATCTGGAATCGCTGCTGGACGACCTGGATCTGCTCGATGCCGCGGTGAAGTTGAACGATCAGAATCCGCTTGGCTCTGCCGCCAGCTATGGCGCGCCGTTGCCGCTTGACCGGCAGTATGTCAGCGATCTGCTCGGATTCAGCAAGGTCCAGAACAACGTGCTCTACACCCAGCACGCACGCGGAAAGTTCGAAGGGGCCATCGTTCAGGCACTGGTTCAGATATCGCTGGACCTGTCGAAACTGGCGCAGGATATTCTGCTCTTCACAACGGCAGAGTATGACTTCTTCAGTCTTGATAACTCTGTCCTGACTGGCTCAAGCATCATGCCGCAGAAGAAGAACCTCGGCGCGGTCGAGATGCTGCGCGGTAGAGCGCAGGTTATGCTGGCCTACCAGCAGCAGATACTTGGCGTCGTCGCAGGCTTGCCGTCCGGCTACAACAAGGACTCGCAGGAGACCAAAAAACCATTTATGGACGCGATCGATCTGGCCAGCCAGTCAGCGGCGGTTGCGGCGCTCTATGTCAGCAAGCTGGTTCCGAACAGGGAACAGCTCATCGCGGCCTGTTCGCCGGAACTGTTCGCGACCGACATCGCCTACGACCGGGTCCGCCAGGGACAACCGTTCCGGGATGCCTACCGCGAGGTAGCCGCCCTGGTCGACGACTTGCCGGGCCAGGATCCGCATGAGCACCTCCAGCACCGCACCCACCAGGGCACCAGTGGTGATCTTGGTCTCGACTCTGCCGCTAGCCTGATCGCCAGCCGGCAGCAGGCAGTCGCGGCTCAAATAGCCATGCTGGAATCCATCAAACTGGAACTGCTGGACGGCACAGCCACTGGGCTGCAAGAGCTGAAGCTGAAACCCGCTCCCGACCCTACCGGCGGGAGTCTGCCGTAGCTGTCAGGGAGATCGGTGATCTTACCCGGGCGGCGCGGACCAGATTCCCGGCCACCCGGTCTGACGAGAGAAACATTCGCCGGGTCTAGCACAGGGCTAGCCCGCAAACAGATACCATGAACCTGAGAGGGAATAGAACCTGATGTCAACGACAACTACCACAATGACTTCCTGCATCGAATGTGCCGCCGATATCGAACTCGACGGCGTCATCGTCGGCGAGATCATCCAGTGTGCCGACTGCGGCGTTGAGCTGGAAGTGCTCAGCCTGAGCCCGGTCGAACTGGACGTCGCGCCGGATGAAGAAGAAGACTGGGGCGAATAGCCGCCGGTGATCTTGGACGAACACTGCCTGATCCTGGCTGAGCGTCTGCGAGTTGAGGAGCGGATGATCCTGGCGGCCTGTGATGCTGCCGGATCGCCCGCCCGGCTCATTCAGCCAGATGCATTCAGTCGCCTGCTCACCGAACCGGGAGATATGGCTGCCGCGGTCACAGTGATTGACCGCCTGCCGCCGACGCCGCATTCGGCTGCGCTCGCGAAACTGACTGAGGCAGCCGGGTTGCGAATCATCAACCCGCCCGATCTCACCCTGCTTCTTGCAGATCGGGTGAATGCACTGGCACGGCTACAAGCAGGCCAGGTGCCCCTGCCAGGCTGGGTGATCGGCTGGGGAGCGGAGGCGACGCTGGAGGCTATCGAGCATATCGGCTATCCGGCTCAGCTGGCTGTTCCGGAGACGTCAACGCCGGTGATGCAAGTCCTGGACCGGGAGGCAGCCGAAGCAATCGTCGAACACCGCATTGTGCTCGGCGGGGACGATCTGTTCATTGTCCAGCCTTCGGTGGAGAACGAGCATGTTCAGCAGATCCATATTGCGGGCGATCTGACAGTCCAAGGAGATGCGGAAGATGACACATATACTCCAGGTCAACTGTCCATCATCGCCCGGCTGCGCGCCATCCTCGGCGAGGGATTTTATACCGTAGAGATTGTCGGCAATGACACACCGGTCGTAACCGGGATCACGATGCTGGATCGTTTTCGCGACCTTGGTGAGCGCAGCCAGCAAGTTGCCGATGCGATTGCCGGTTTCGCGTTGAGGCACGTGGAGGTCGCGCATTGACCGTCGTGCCGTCGCAAAGTAAGACAGGCGAACTGCTGACAAAGCTGGTGGCGATTCCTAGCACCTCCGGCAATGAGTCAGACGCGGTGACATGGCTCACCGATCAGATGAGTCATCTGGGTTTCGGCGTCTCCGTCGATCTGGCAGGCAATGCTGTCGGCAGCGTTGGAACTGGACCGAAAAATCTGCTGCTGCTGGGTCACATTGACACCGTGCCCGGCGCGCCGCCAGTAAAAGTTGAAAACGGCATCCTGTTTGGCCGTGGCGCGGTCGATGCCAAAGGATCACTGGCCACCTTTGTTGGCGCGGCGGCAAATGCCCAACTACCGACTGGTGTCCGGGTCACCGTCATCGGCGCGGTCGGTGAAGAATCGCTCGGCTCACCGGGCGCGTCCTGGCTGCGTGATCACTACCCGCCGCCGGAAGCCGTGATCATCGGTGAACCGAGCGGGTACGACGCCATTGTCCTCGGCTACAAAGGGGCAATCGGCTTTACCGGTCGGCTGGAGCGAACGCTCACGCACTCGGCCGGACCGGATCGCACGGCAGCCGAACTCGCCATCGCGTTCTGGCAGGCGGTCTCAACTTGCCTGGCAACCTTGAGTGATGGCGCTGAGCCTGGTTTCAACACCGTCGATGGAACGCTGCGCGCTCTCAACACCGGCGGCGACGGGCTGATAGAGTGGGCGGTGCAGGAGTCTAGCATCCGGCTCCCGCCTCAGATCCCATCGGCAACCGTGCGGGAACTGATCGATGAGATCGCGGCTGCGCACAATGTCAGGTTGGAGTGGCGTTACAATGCCGAAGGCTACCGGACCGAACGGACCTCGCCGCTAGTCGCGCCATTCATGGCCGCCATCAGGCAGGCAGGCGTGAAGCCGAGAATCAAAGTCAAAACTGGAACGTCGGATATGAATGTCGTCGGGCCAGCCTGGGGTTGCCCGATCCTGGCCTACGGGCCGGGCGATGCCAGCTATGACCACACTCCTGACGAGCAGATTTCGCTGGCAGAGGTCGATCAGGCGGTTGCTATTCTGACCATAGTAATCGAAACCATCGCGGGACGTCTGGCGGTTGGGATCGAGCGGTCCGGATGAGCGGTAGTCAATCTGAAACCCCGCATATTGGGCTGCTAGTCTCTCATCTCCGGCAGGATGAGAAGATGATTCTGGAGGCAGCTGATCGCCTAGGCGCAGCAATAGATGTGCTGCGGGATCGGGACATGCTGCTGAATCTCTCCAATCCGCAACCGCCTCAGGTCGATATCGTTCTCGATCGCTGTGTCGCTCACACAAGAGGTGACACGATCCTTAACGTGTTTCAGAGCTGGGACATTCCGACGATTAACTCCAGCCAATCAGCAGTCATCTGCAACGACAAAGTTGCCATGAGCGCGGCGCTCGCCGTTGCCGGGGTTCCTGCGCTCCGGACAGCGGTGGCATTTTCAACGCCTGGCGCGATTGAGGCCGGTGAACAATTAGGGTATCCGCTGGTCGTCAAACCGGTGAGCGGATCATGGGGTCGGCTGCTAGCCCGGGCGAACTCGCCAGATTCACTGGTGTCCATACTGGACCAAAAGACCGAGCTTGGTTCGCTGCAGCACGGGATATTTTATTTACAGGAGTACGTTGATAAACCAGGTCGCGATATCCGGGTCTTCATCGTCGGCGACCAGGTGATCGGCGCTACCTACCGCACCGCCCCGCACTGGATCACCAATGTCGCACGGGGCGCGGTCTCGACCGTCTGCCCGGTTACCAGCGAGATTGAGTCGCTTTCCCTGGCAGCCGCAACCGCCGTCGGCGCGGAGATTGCCGGAGTGGACCTGATCGAGACCCCTGACGGCCTCAATGTCATCGAAGTCAACAGCGGCGTCGAATTTCAAGGTCTGGCCTCCGCAATCGATGTGCCGGTGGCCGAGGTCATTGTTGGGTATGTC